>NZ_CP145905.1:3652500-3982500 GCF_036894955.1 Paenibacillus sp. KS-LC4
GCCTCCGTTTGTATCGCAACTGGCTAAACCCAGCGCTGCATCGTTTGTTCGTATTCCACAAGCTGTTCAGGAGTGAAGAAAATAGAAATTTCCCGCACGGCATTTTCAGGTGAATCGGAGCCATGAATTAAATTAAAATTCGTATGTACAGCAAAATCAGAGCGAATGGTTCCTGGAAGCGCATCCACTGCGTTCGTCTTGCCAATTAAAGCACGGGTTAGCGCGATGACGTTATCGCCTTGCCAAACCATCGCAAACACGGGACCAGAAGTAATAAATGCCAGAAGCGGCTCATAAAAAGGCTTGCCTTCATGCTCCTCGTAATGCTTTTGAGCAAGCTCCTTACTTACGGTCATAAACTTCGCTGCAACCAATTGAAGCCCCTTACGCTCAAAGCGCGACATAATTTCACCAATAAGGCCACGCTGAACACCGTCAGGCTTAATCATTAAAAAAGTTCTTTCCACTTGTAGCAGCTCCTTTTTCGCATCTTGATTAATAATTGCGTTTGCCGACAAAATGTGCGATATCGGATAAGTTCTTCTTCGCCGGAATAGCGGGCAATTCCTTCAAAGCAGCCAGAGCTTTCTCGACATACTTTGCTGCAAGCTGCTCAGCGACATGAATGCCTTTGCTATTTTTGATCAAATCAATCGCTTCTCGCGTATCCACATTGCCATTATGCTCGCGAATACGGGCAATTTCCACAAGCAGACGCTCGCGGGTTGCTCCATCCTGCAGAGCCAAAATAACGGGCAAAGTAATGTTGCCCTGTCTAATGTCAGAGCCCGGCGGCTTGCCGATCTGCTTCTCGGTTCCGAACAAATCAAGCAAATCATCGCGAATTTGAAACGCCATGCCCACATTGTAGCCATATTCATACAGCCGGTTTGCCGTCTGTCTGTCCCCATCTGCTGCAATAGCTCCAAGCTGGCAGCTTACTGCAATGAGCAATGCGGTTTTGCGCCGGATGCGCAGCAAATAATGGCGTATGGTTTGGTCCGTATTGAAAAAATAACGGATTTGCTCCATTTCGCCAATGCCCATCTGTACAATCGCCTTGGACAGCACCTGATGAATTTGCGGGTTGCCGAGCTCCGTGGCAATAACGAGCGCTCTGCCGAAAATATAATCTCCCGTATACATCGCAACCCGATTATCCCATTTGGCCTTGACCGTAGGCTGGCCGCGTCTGGTAGCTGCGTCATCAATTACATCGTCATGGACAAGCGAGGCCATATGAATCAGCTCAAGAGGCACAGCAATTTTTTTCATAACCTCAAGATTATAGCGCCCAAACTTGCCCGCAAGCAGTACAAAAACAGGACGCAGCCTTTTGCCGCCTGCCTTGAGCAGATGAAGGGATGCCTCGCTCAACAGCTTATGCTCGAAAGTGACGCTGCGCTCAAGCTCCTTCTCTATTTGCGTGATATCGCCTTTTAATTTTGCGTACATATCTAATAGTTTCATTCTTTCACCTATTCGGCAGAATTGTCTTCGTAGAACGCCAGCTGAGCCTCATGGTCCAGCAGCCCTAATTGTGTCGCATAACGGAAATACAGCGCCAGTCCCTCGCGCAGCTTCTGTCCGAAATCATATTGCAGACATGTAAAATAGTCCATCCAATACGAGCGTTCGCCGCCAAGCTCGCTGCAAGCCTTGTCCACGAGTGGGGACAAGTTGGCAAGATTGTGACGCTTAGTCGCCAGCATCGCCTGATGTAAATCATGAATTTCCTGTGGAAAGGCTGCTGCCGCTTCCTTATGAACCGCCACAACCGCAAAGGTCATGCCGAGACCCGTCCAGCGGTGCCATAGCTCCCCAAGATCAATGATGTGCAGCCCTTCACTTCTCCAAGAAGCATGAATAGCCGGGTCGCCAATGATGAGCGCCCCATCCGCATCCTCTAGCATCTGGTCAAGCACTGGCTCAGCAGGAATATATTCCGCATCAAGATCGTAATAAAGCTTCATAACAATTTTGAGCAAATTAACGGAAGTGGCTGAAGCGGTTGTGACCGCAATTCGCCGTGGACGCACTCGCTCAATTGGCTGCTTTAGGAACAGCAGAACCGAATTAACCCGGCCCACCGATCCTACGCATAGGTCAGGGAGCAGCAAGTAGTCTTTGCTGTTTAAGCCGTAAGCATAGGAGGAGACGGCCGAAGCCTGAAGCTCTCCCTCTCGCAGCTTGCGGTTCAGCTCTGCCGGAATGCGAGAACACAGCCCGAGCTCAGAAGCATCGAGACGCTGGTCAAGACCAACAAAAAGCGGCCATGCGTTTGCGTAATCAATTTCTCCAATCATCAGGGGCAAGCTGTCTTTAATCAGCATCAGGCCCATCCCCCCATCTTGTAAACAATGCATGCTCAATCCCCATGCAATCTAATAATTTGCCAACCAAAAAATCAATCATGTCATCCATTGATTGCGGCTTATAATAAAAGGCCGGCATAGCTGGAACAATCGTTACGCCCAGTTTTGCAAGCTTAAGCATGTTTTCCAGATGAATCGCATGCAGCGGTGTCTCGCGTGGCAGCAGCAGCAGCTTGCGCCCTTCCTTGAGCATCACGTCTGCCGCCCTTGACAGCAAATCATCGGAAATGCCGTGAGCGATGGAGGCGAGCGTCCCCATGGAGCAAGGCGCAACGACCATCCCCTGTACCCGGAAGGAGCCGCTGGCAATGCTAGCCCCTATATCTGCATTCGGATGCAAAACAAGCCGCTTCGCCTGCACAGCCTCTGCAAAATGCAGCTCGACAGCAGCTTGTCTGCGGCTCGACACCCAGCCCAGCTCTTCCTTGAGCACTCTCCAGCCAGCCTCAGTTACAACGAGATGGACGTCAAAGCCCGCTTTGAGCAGCTCCTCTGCCAGCCGTATGCCGTAGATAGAGCCGCTCGCCCCGGTTATTCCGACTACCCATCTGCCTGCTGCGCCAGCAGCTCTGCCCCCTACCATTTGTGCAATACCATCAAATCAATAATAGCAAACAGAAACAAAACGACACTTAAAGTGCCATTCATTCCGAAAAACGAAAGCTGAACGCGGGAAAGATCGTTTGGACGCACCAGCCAATGCTGATAGAAAAGCATAATAATTGCAAGCACCGTTCCAAGCAAATAAAGCCAGCTCAAGTTTGTCATCAAAAACAAAGTAACAAAGCCTACTGCCGTCACTATGTGGAAGCTGCGGGCAATCCACAGCGCCTTCGCTACACCAAACCGGGCAGGAATGGAATTCAAGCCTTCCTTCCGGTCAAACTCATAATCCTGCGTTGCATAGACGATATCGAAGCCAGCAATCCATAGGGCAATCGTTACATAAAACACCCATGCTGCCGTGTTAAAGCCGCCCGTAACAGCTACCCAGCCGCCAAGCGGCGACAAACCGATCGTTAGTCCGAGAAAAACATGGCACAACCAAGTGAAACGCTTCGTATAAGAGTAGAGCACTAGCATTACGACCGCAATGGGAAGCAGCTTCATCGCAAGCGGAGCCAGATTAGCAGCAGCAATGAAGAGCAGCACGAAGGAAACAATCGTAAATAAAAGCACCTCCGCTGACTTCAGCAAGCCTGCCGGAATAGCCCGATTGCTTGTCCGAGGGTTGCGCAAATCAATCGCAGCATCAATGAGCCGATTAAGACACATTGCAGCGCTGCGGGCACCTACCATCGCAAGTGTAACCCAGCCGATTTCCGCCCAAGAAGGAAGACGCTGCTCCATGACAACAGCGCCCAGAATCGCCCCCATAAAAGCGAAGGGGAGCGCAAATATCGTATGCTCAAACTTTATCATTTCAAGAATAATGCGTATTTTGCGAATCATGTTGGCTTCTTCTCCTTTATGCCTATATGCAGCGCAGCAATGCCTCCAGTCAGCGGGTAGCCCTTCACCTGCTCAAGCCCTGCTTCTTCAAACAGTGCCGAAAGCTGCTTTAGGTCAGGAAAAAGCTTTAATGAATCCGGCAGCCACTTATATTCCTGGAATCGCTTGGCTACCAGCTTGCCGATCATCGGCAAAATTCGTTCAAAATATAAATAATATAAGGCCTTGAATGGCTGCCAGCTTGGTTTAGAAAGCTCCAGACATACGACCTGTCCGCCCGGCTTCACAACGCGGTGCATTTCCTTGAGCACCTGTAAATAATCAGGCACGTTGCGCAGGCCGAAACCAATCGTTACATAATCAAAAGAATTATCCTCATAAGGCAATTGCATCGCATTGCCCTGCACAAGCGTAATTTGCTTGTCGAGCGAAAGCTGCTTCACTTTCTCGTAACCGACATTCAGCATATTTTGGCTGAAATCAAGTCCGCTTATGGCCCCGCTCTCGCTAGCTTGGGCTAGCGATATCGTCCAATCGCAGGTACCGCAGCACAAGTCAAGCGCAGTCTGGCCGCGCTGTACATTCATTTTGCGCATCGTAAACTTCCGCCAAGCCTTATGACGTCGAAAGCTTAACAGGTCATTCATTAAATCGTATTTGGGAGCGATGTTTTCAAATACTGCATGCACATGCCCCTTGGAGTTTGCATCCATTCGTCTAAGGTCACCTCGTCTCGTTGAGAGCGGGAGCAAAACCCGCAATTTTGTAAAGCACTGCATCCAAAATGCGCTGCAGCTCTTGATTCAGCTTGTCTGATTCAAGCTTGCCCGCAATCATTCGGACATCTTCCACAGCCCGCTGTAGCAGCGCCGCAAGCTTAGCATGAATATCATATTTGTTAAACAAGCCGCTAACGTAACCGGCGTCCATCTGCGGACCTTCCAGCATTAGCTGCTCTTCATCCGTACCTACCTGCAAAACATGCCAGTAGGCCCAGCTCTGGTGAAAACGCGCCGGCACCTTGCAGCGAGCAAGCTCCTCCAGCACAATCTCGCAACAGCTTAAAGCGTGGAGCAGCTCCGTCCAATAAAGGGCTGCCGCACCTTCCAGTAAATCTTGAAAGGCAAGAAACAGGCCGCTTTTCAGCTGCACCATGCTGCTAAAATAATCATCAGCCTGAATGGCAGCTTGCTGCATGCGTAAATAAAGGGTAATCTTCAGCCCATTGACTTCGCATACCGCTTGGCTGATCTTGGCTATCATTGCAATCTCTCCGGCTTGTGCCAGCAGCTGGTAGAAACGGCCGCTGAAATAATCGCCGGCAAGCACCTTGAGCTGCCTTGATCGCATCTCGCGCTCCGAGCGGCTTCCATCCTCTACATCAATCTCATCATGCGTATCCAGTCCTAGCTGCACTAAAGACAGCACCAGTGCGAATAGCTCAGCCTTCTCCGCATAAAAGCGGGTTTCGCTAAGGAAAGCTTGAAGCAGGTGCAGACGCGAATCGGGAAAAGCAGGAAGCTGCGTATGGTTTTGAATCATGTCATAATCGACGTACTTCTTCGCTAATTGTGGTACACGATACGGTTTCATGGGGTAAGCCTCCGAACAGAGAAGCAGATATTGCCGCTCAATAATCTAAACTATTATAGCACAACTTTATGTAAGACGCATATGAAGCTGCCCTCAGGATTGGCATTTTTTCAAGCGGAAAGACGGAGCAGGCCATTAATCTTTATTCCGCAGCAGGTCTGGTAGAATAAGTTGGCACCGGCCCATCCCATTTCGTCCACTCTGATGTGTTGCTCATACGCAGCCTCTTCCGCCATAATTCATCATGCAGCGGATCAGCGCTGCCAAGCTCTCCAAGGCTTGCGAGCCAGCTGTCTGTACGCCGAATGTCCATCGCAAGCAGCAGCCGTGATTTCACCGTGCCGTCTGCTTGCCCTGTACGCTCTCCTCCCGCAGAACCTGCATTGCTTTGCAATGCTGCCTCTTCTGCTGGCACAGCGTAGCGGATCAGCACCCGGTTCACATTTTCCATTCTGGCAAATGACAACCGCAGCAATTGCTCAACATCGCGAGTCCATTGTGCTGGCAGCTCTCTTCCCGCCTTCACCTTAAACTCCACTGTCAGAAGTGAGCTCTCCCACTCCACCCGCCTAATCGGCGTAGCCAGCTTTAGGCCAATCATCATATCAACAAGATTGCTGTTCGTCAGCCTTGTTGCAGCAGTTGGCCGAAATACGGCTATCTCACTGCCCGACTCGGACTTTCTCATATGTGGCAGCAGGGAAAGCCCCGCCATTACAGCAAGCACAAAAACCAGCGACAGCAAATAAGGCCTGGCCACTCGCAATATAACCGCCCCTTTCAAGCGTAAACGGCTTTGTCCACTTAGTGACAAAAGCTCGTTTCGCGTAGAAATATAAGCCCTATGATGAGCTGCATGCCTCATTCATCCTTATATTTCAAGCGTAAACGGCTTTGTCCACTTAGTGACAAAAGCTCGTTTCGCGTAGAAATATAAGCCCTATGATGGGCTGCATGCCCCATTCATCCTTATATTTCAAGCGTAAACGGCTTTGTCCATTCTAATGGCAAAAGCTCGTTTCGCGTAAAAATATAAGCCTTATGATGAGCTGCATGCCCCATTCATTCTTATATTTCAAGCGTAAACGGCTTTGTCAATTTTGTGACAAAAGCTCGTTTCACCCTTTTATACCAAGTGTGTACGCGCGAATATGTCCTCATACCCATTGTACAAACATTTGGCCTTGCCTATGCCTGGAGCGGCTGTTTTTGCATAAAAAAACTCCCGCCCTGCATCAAGGCAGAAGGGAGCGGCAGGTCGCTATTGATCGGTCTCTATTTGGCCATGCTTCGTCATGATGACCGCTTTTCCCCGCACCTTAATGGCTGAAGTATGGTCTGTGAACTGCACGATCAGCACCTCGTTGCGGTCCAGCTTTTCGGTGTGATGAAACTTCGTATCTTGTCCGCGGGTCAGTCCAATAACCTGTACCCCTTGATCCTTCGCCTTAATGACGATAAAATCGCTGTTTGTCGGCTCCATTTTCCATCCCCCTTGTCGTTCCTCTCTGATAGACAGGTCGTTTATAAGTGTCACACTTATAAACGCATGTCTATCTAAAAAGCGCCCGAACGCTAACGTCCGGACGCCGATTTAACGAATGCTGCTACTAATTGGATACGAGATCCTTAAGCGATTTGCCTGGCTTAAAAGCCGGGATTTTGCTAGCCGGAATATCAATTTCCAAACCGGTTTGCGGATTGCGTCCTTTACGAGCTTGACGCTCGCGAACCTCGAAGTTGCCAAAGCCAACCAATTGGACTTTGTCACCGCCTTGAAGCGCATCAGAGATGGCATCAAATACAGCATCAACTGCTTTAGTCGCATCTTTCTTGGACAGATCGGATAATTCAGCAACCTTGTTGATCAAATCCGTTTTATTCATTCGTTTCACCTCCCTATTAGGCAAATGAAGAGTCATCTTATCCCTCTTATTAACGGAATCACCTAAAAATATACATGCCATAGTTTTCTATGCATTTACCAAACCTATAGTAATACAGCCGTTTGGCAATTTCAAGTATTTCAGCACGTTTCCGTATTTTTTCACGATTCTCATTAAAATAGGCTACCCATTTCGGCGTTTGTTCAGATGAATGAACGTAACGGCGAGTGCCAAAACGAGCACAACCCCTTTGATAATATCATTGGAATAATACTGCACCTTCATCATGGTCAATCCGTTAAGCAGCACCCCGATCAGCAGTGCGCCAAAAAAAGTACCGATCACATTCGGCTTGCCCGCGCCAAACACGGAATAGCCTACAAATACGGCCGCTACGGCCTCCATCATCATAGGCGCTCCAGCGTCAATTTGTCCCGTTCCAACACGTGCGGCGAACAATACCCCGCCAATCGCAGCGAAGACCCCTGAAGCCACATAGGCGGCTGTACGAATGCGGCGAACGCGAATGCCGGACAAGCGGGCTGCTTCTTCGTTTCCGCCTGTCGTTTGCATTTGACGTCCCCATTTGCTGTATTTGAAAAACAGATGAACGACTATAACAGCAATGACCATCAAAATAACAGGTACCGGAATTTGCCCGATTTTGCCTTGGCCCAGCCACAGGAAGGAGCTGTTGAAAACGCCAGGCGCAGTCGAGCCGTCAGGCATTGGCATATTGTTGTAAATCGAGTAGCCCTTCGTATACGTTTTGTGAATACCGGCTACAATGTACATCACGGCAAGCGTAGCGAGCAGATCCGGAATTCGGATGCGGACGATGAGCAGCGCGTTAAGCAGCCCTACCAAGGCGCCGATCGCGATTGCCACGATCAGTACAACGATAAGCGGCTGCTGAAACCACACCATCATAGCGGCGGTTACAACCGTTGTCAGTGACACCGTCGAACCGACCGACAAGTCAAAGCCGTCTACCGTCAGCGAAAAGGTTACGCCAATCGCAACAAAGGTCACAATGGAAATCGAACGCAAAATATCAGAAAGATTGGCATAAGTGAAAAAATGCTCATCCCATAATGAGAAAAATAAAATGACAATGGCAATAACGATAAGCGAGCCATATTTAAATAAAAAGCTTGAAAACTTCTCCATTACACCGTTTCATCCTTTCCACCGCTGGCATATAGCATCAGCTTCTCCTGCGTTGCTTCACCACGTCCAAACTGCTTGACGAGCTTCCCGTCGCACATCACCATAATGCGGTCGGCAATACCGATCGCCTCGGCAAATTCACAGGTCAAATACACAATTGCTTTTCCTTGAGTTGCGAGCGTACCGATAATTTTAAAAATATCGCTTTTGGCGCCGATGTCAACGCCCTTAGTTGGCTCATCAAACAAATACACGCTTGCGCCGGTAGGCAGCCATTTGCCAATGGACACCTTCTGTTGGTTCCCGCCGCTCAGATGTGCGACCTTTTGCTCAGGTGAGGAGGCTTTGACGCCAAGCCTCCCAATTATAGCTTCAGCATTATTCGTCTCACGCTTTCCTGACAAAAAGCCGAGCTTGGATAGCGCGCTCAAAATCGGCAAGCTGAGATTATTTTTCACCGACTCCTCTACCAAAATCCCCTGCTTGCGGCGCTCCTCCGGCACAAGTACAAGCCCGCCTTTAAAAGCATCTGCTGGCGAGGCCAAATTGACGGCCTGTCCATTTACGCTTACCGTACCTCCATCCGCTTTGTCTGCACCGAACAGCAGCCGGGATAACTCGGTTTTTCCCGCTCCTACAAGGCCGACTATCGCGACGATTTCACCGCTTTTCACATCAAAGCTGACATCCTTAACCTGATGTCCCCTATGAATACGTGTAACGTTCAGAAGCGGCTTCCCAATTGTAGCCTCAAGCTTTGGGTACTCCTCCTCGAATACTCGTCCGAGCATGGCGATCACGACGTCCTGCATCGTCATGGCCGATGCCGCCTCGGTGACGATTCTCTCCCCATCACGCATAACGGTTATTCGGTCGCAAATTTGAAATATTTCCGGCAAACGGTGGGAAATGAATACGATGCCGATACCTTCTGACTTTAGCTGGGCTATAACACGGAATAACCGCTCCGCTTCTTCCAAGCTCAAAGGGGCGGTCGGCTCATCAAAAATGACATATTTAGCTTTCTCGGTCAACAAACGAGCAATTAATACGAGCTGTTTCTCCGCAAGCGTCAGCTCTGCTGCCTTCCTCCGAACGGGAATACGCGCACCTAAACGAGCCAGAGTTTCCTCTGCCTCCTTCTCCAGCTTGCCCCAGTTCAACCACGCCTTGCTTCCATTTGCCGAAATGCGATCCAGCATGACATTCTCCACTACGCTTAGCTGTGCAACCAGTGCGGTATCAACCTCCTGATAAACACAATGGATGCCCAATGACTTGGCATCCCCTGGCGAACTGATATGAACTTGCTGTCCATCGATTACAATGGTTCCTTCATCCTGGCTGTAGGCTCCTGATAAAATTTTCATCAGCGTGCTTTTGCCCGCGCCATTGGCGCCAAGCAGCGCATGAACCTCACCGCTTTGCAAGATAAAATCAACATTCCGGAGAGCGGGAATGCCGGAAAAAGCTTTCCGGATTCCCTTCATTTGCAATTGTTTGTTTGCACTCATCGTTTGCATCTCTCCATCCCTGCATGTGCCTATTACTTAGGGTAAGCCCTTATTTCAATGCTTCCAAATCTTTCATCCAATCCTCATAGCCTTGTGTGCTGCTTCCCCAGCCTTCTACATGCTTGGAAAGGTCCGTCGTGCTAACTTTCTCTTCTGGCAACGCATCACGGTGAACGTATACCGGCTCCAGAACGACTAAAGGCTCATTCGCATCGCCTTTAAATTCTTTGTACAAAATACGAACTTGCACACGGCCGATATCTTTAGGATCAACAGCTGCTGAAGCGACCCATGGGCTCGTTTTGTCTTGAATCATTTGCAGATCCTCATCGCTCATGTCAATGCCATAAACTTTAATTTCTGTACGGCCAGCCTGCTGGATAGCACGGGAAGCACCTTTAGCAAACTCATCCCAAGCTGCCCATACTGCTGTAATATCGCCTTTATTCGGGTATTGGCGCAAAATCGCTTCCATCTGCGATTGTGTATCCAGTGCCGGGTTGTTGGCATTACCGAAAGCGGCAATTTCTTTGATGTCCGGATATTTCTCTTGGAACTGCTTGTAGGCCACTTGACGGCGCTCCATTGGCGCAAAGCCTGCTACCCATACTTTAACGATATTTCCTTTGCCGCCAGCATCTTTAGCAAGCTGCTCAAGCGTAATTTCAGCCATTTTCTGGTCATCCTGCTGCAATACAGGCACGCCATCCACCTTCACGTCTGCATCGAACACGACTACAGAAATGCCTTGCTCTTTCGCTCTTTTAATTCCCGCTTCGAGCGCCGCTGCTTGTCCATGGTCAATCAAAATGCCGTCAAAGCCTTGGTTGATTGCTGCATCAAGGTTTGAGGACATTTTCGCCAAATCATTGTCGGATGCGAAAACCGTTACTTCTCCGCCAAATTTTTCGGCTTGCTCCTTCACCCCTTCTACATATTGGGACGAGAAGGTTCCTGTATTAAATTGCATAACGAGCGCAAGTTTTTTACCTTTTAGAGCTGCCAAATCTGTGCTGCCGCCAGCTGCATTGTCAGCTGTAGCTTCCGCTGATGCTGTCGGCGAAACCGATGCCTCGCTTGCAGGCGCATTGTTTGTTGCTGCTCCGCAGGCCGAAATAACCAGTAATACCGCAGCTAGAAAAATTGTTAATGAAAGCTTACCCCATTGTTTCATGTTCTTTCCCTCTCCCCGTCTCATGTCTCTACCATCATCATTATATTGCTTCCTTGCAATCATATCATTTTATCCCACTATGTCAATCGGAATTTAATATTTTGTCGAAAAAACGCGTTTGACGCAACAATTGTCATTATAGTAACGCTTTTCAAAAATTGCAACCTCATTTTCAAAGCCCTCGCCGCCTGAGCACAAACGTCCGCAAATGCAGAACAGCCGTTGCTCGAAGACCTGATCGGCCTCTCAAGCAACGGCTGCATTTAACTAGGTTTAGATGCGTTACAAAATAATGGCGATGAGGCCGCCAGACCCCTCGTTAATAATGCGGCCCAGCGTTTCCTGCAACTTGTAGCGCGCGTTATCCGGCATCATCGCAATTTTGCCCTGAATACCTTCTCTTACAAGGGAATGCAGCGAGCGGCCGAAAATGTCGGACTCCCAAATTTTGATCGGGTCGCTCTCGAAATCCTGCATCAAATATCTTACAAGCTCTTCGGTCTGCTTCTCAGAGCCAATAATTGGCGCAAATTCCGATTCCACATCAACGCGGATCATATGGATAGATGGTGCAGTCGCTTTCAGCCTTACGCCGAATCTCGAGCCTTGACGAATGAGCTCCGGCTCCTCCAGCGCCATCTCAGCCAGCGTCGGAGCCGCAATGCCGTAGCCAGTAGCCTTGACCATTTCCAGCGCTTCGGCGAAGCGGTCGTATTCCCGCTTTGCATGGGAAAACTCCTGCATCAGCTGAAGCAAATGATCTTTGCCGCGAATTTCTACGCCCACCACTTCCATCAAAATCCGGTCATACAGCTCATCCGGCGCATACAGGTCGATCTCGGCTACACCCTGCCCCATGTTCATGCCGCTAAGTCCCGCTCTTGCGATAAAGTCGTAATCCATAAACTGCGCTACTACCCGGTCCACATCCCGCAAACGGCGAATATCCTTAACTGTATCGCGGACAGAGTTTTCATAGTTGCTGCGCAGCCAGTGATTTTCATTCAGCACCATCACCCAGCTTGGCAGATTTACGTTGACTTCATGAACAGGGAACTCGTAGAGCACCTCGCGCAATACCGAAATAACTTCCTCTTCCCCCATCGTTGCTACGCTGAGCGTAATGACCGGAATATCATATTTCGTTTGAAGCTCGGAGCGCAGCTGCAGCGCTTCCTCGCTGCGCGGACGCGTCGAGTTAATGATCAGCACAAAGGGCTTGCCTACTTCCTTCAGCTCACTGATGACCCGCTCCTCGGCCTCTACATAGGAGCTGCGCGGGATTTCAGCGATCGAGCCATCAGTCGTCACGACTACACCTAATGTAGAATGCTCCTGAATAACTTTACGTGTCCCGATTTCCGCGGCTTCTTGGAAGGGAATCGGATCATCAAACCACGGCGTTGTAATCATTCGCGGCCCATTTTCATCCTCATAGCCCTTCGCGCCTTCCACCGCATAGCCGACACAATCGACCAGCCGTATGTTTACTTCCAGCCCCTCGGCTACTTTCAATTGCACCGCTTGGTTTGGCACAAATTTCGGCTCAGTTGTCATAATGGTTTTGCCCGCGGCGCTTTGCGGCAGCTCGTCTACGGCACGTACACGATCAGCCTCACTCGTAATGTTAGGGAGCACCACCGTTTCCATGAACCGCTTAATGAACGTTGATTTACCCGTGCGGACAGCCCCTACAACACCGAGGTAAATATCCCCACCGGTACGTTCGGCTATGTCCTTGAAAATGTCTACTTTCTCCACTGAATATCCCCTCCCAATTGATTTCCCGGTTCGCCGCCTTCCACCGGACAAGAGGGCAGGCCAGCGACGCAACTCGTACAGCTTTTAGGACTAGTAATATCCTATTGTTCCAGCTCTCCAATTATGACGATTGTTATCAAATCTTTTAAAGCTTAAGTCACGCTCTTGCCCTTCCAAGATTGAGTTATATGAGAAATACAGCTACAGTATGCCAATACAGCAAAAAAACCTCCAAACCGATTCTCGAAGAATCAAGCTTGGAGGACGCCTCTATCACAATTTATGAAGATCAAATCTTTACAGATTTACGATATCGCCTTCGGCTGTCCATCTGCCCAATAATAGACGGGCGCCTTTACTGGCACAAAAACATCCCGCTCAACCAACAGCTGGCGCAAGTCATAATCGGCGTCGAAGGACGTTTTGCCCTCCTTCTGGATCGCCTGCATAAGATCAGGGCCATAATCCGCATAAACCTGACCTTTCTCGTCGAGCATTGCCGCCATCGTCAAGCCTGAGTAGCTGCTGACAATCGCGGGCGCTTTTTTGCCAAGCAGCTTGTAATCCACGTAATAAAAGCCCGGATAAGCCTCGTCGCCCTTCGGCAGCTTGCCCGCATTAGCCGTGGAGTACGCCTGCACCCAGCTCGAAATATCGTTGATCTGCTGATAAATACGCAAATCCATCAGCCGAACTTTAGGATCTGTTTCTTCATCCGTAATTAGAAAATAATAATTGCCGCCCTTCTCAAACGCCGCTGACGGAATATCGCTCAAATACCCTTTTCCTTGCAGCGGGATGAAATCCAGAATGAACTTCTCATATAACGGCGTTTCAGACGTGCTATTCTTAATAGGCAATACACCCGTATCTGCCATATACTCATCAATCGCCGCCTGTACATTACGAACGGCTTCTTTCGGAGCGCCTTGATTTTGCGATAGTCGATCATTCGGATACATGCAGCCGGATAACACCAATAGAGCCGCGGCAGTTGCCAGCAGCGCTGCCTTCCGAAGCCACAGCTCGCGGTTAATGAAATGCGCAAACATAAAATTAAACATTTTCATGCGTCCCCCTATCTTTCAAAGCCTTACCAAAGCTTATCATCTTCCTCAGCCTGCCTCGCCAGCTGCTTAAGCACCGCCGCGCGAAGCGGGTCCATCGGAATTTCAGCCTGCACTTTGCCCTTCACGCGCGCCTGGCAGGAAAGCCGCATGCCATCTTCCAAGCCTGCCAGCTTGCGCCGTTCCACATCGCCGATCGGCATCAGCTCGCTGCCCGGCTTTACTTCCATTTTGCACATAAAACAAGCAGCCTTGCCATCGCACCGCGTTCTTACCGCAATACCTGCTTGTCTTGCAGCGTCCAGCAGCGTCGTGCCAGGGCGCACCTTGATTGTTTTGCCAGCAGGCAGAAACGTCACCTCGGCGCTCATATCAGCTGCCCTACCCGCTGCTCCGCAATCCAGCGGCGCACTTGTGCTTTCAGCGCTGCGCTTAGCTGATTGCGGCTTTCCAGTTGCTCAAGCGCTGGTGAATGGCGGACTTCATCCTCGCAATACGCTTCAATGATCAGCTCATAACGATCCCGGCGATCACGCAGCACATTAAACCATAGCTCATGAGCGAGCGGTACAACCGTTACTGTAGCAGCGAGAGCAGAGCCTCCGCGAACCGTCATCTGCTCTGCGTAAGGCAGCAGCAGCGAACGCACCTGCGTTTCATAACAGCTATCATGTGCCCGCACAACGAACCCGCCTACAAGCTCAACGGTCACGCCGTCAATGAGATAGTGACTCAGCCTGGAACGGTATATACCCGTCTCATCCAATACTGGAATATC
Source organism: Paenibacillus sp. KS-LC4 (assembly GCF_036894955.1). Taxonomy (NCBI): domain Bacteria; kingdom Bacillati; phylum Bacillota; class Bacilli; order Caryophanales; family Paenibacillaceae; genus Paenibacillus; species Paenibacillus sp. KS-LC4. The sequence continues at coordinate 3,667,271 of NZ_CP145905.1, forward strand.
TGTAGCAAAAGGCTGAAGCAAGGCATGAAGACAATCGACGTCAGCCTCATCGGTGTATAAATCCAAATCTCTAGGTTCGCTGGTCAGCGCCGCGCCTCTCAGCATAAGCCCTGCGCTGCCCCCAACAACCCAAGGGGCGCCGCTTCCGGCTGTCAGCTGGGCAATGGAGGCCAGCGCTTGCTCGATTCGTCCTCTAATGCTCATCACTTGCACTTCCTTTATTAAACATAATGGCGGCGCTATTCTAACAACTAAACGGCATGTTTTTTAAAAATATGTTTTATTGATTGCTTTAATATTCACATCGACCGACTTTACAATCGCTTGGCAAGCAAGGCGATAGCCTTCTTCAAACTCCTCCGGGTCCATGCGATCCCATTCCTGATCCGTTATTCCTTCAAGCCCGCTAGCTCCTTCAATCACTTGACAGCGGCATCGGGCACAGGTGCCGCGCGTGCAGGAGAAAGCGAAATCCACATTATGCTTCATCGCTAAATCCAGCAGCGACAGTCCGTCCTCCGCTTCTACAATTGCCGTTCTCGTTCTCCCTGTAAGCTCAATCATAAGCGCAACCGTCCCCTTCTCTATCTGGATGTATGTATGCCTTTCGTATAACCGTTAAATAATGGAAATAACTCCGCAAATAAAACCAATGAGCAGCAAAACAAAAGCAATAAGCGATAAAATAAATTTAACAATCCCCTTCGTCTTGATTCGGGCAAATGTAATGATTACCGCCGAAATAGCCATTAAGCCGATGCCGATCAGCGAAACCCACATTTTCATCATAGCATCCATAGTCGACTCTTCTCCCACTCTTCACCAATGTAATAAATGCAACCCATATTATATCATTGACTGCAAAAAAGGACAAAAGGCGCAAAATGGCTGCATCGGGATCGCTCCGCTGCAGCAAAGCTTTGCGCTTTTGCCCTCATAAAAAAGATTTGTTACTTCTTAATCATCATTTTGATAAGCGATTCCATGCTGTTCATATTCATGCCGGTCGCCTTAACGGCTTTGACAATATCATTTATAGTCGATTCCGCCACAGGCACCTTCGCCATCTCAGACACTTGCTTGATCAGCTTGCGTAGCTCGGCTTCGTTCTGCATCGTCGAATCCGTTACACCGCTGGCCAGCTTCTTGACCGAGTTTTCAGAGATGTTTTTGCCTGTTTTTTTATTAATTGCGCCGAGCACGTCTTTTGAAATATTTTTCCCCATGCTTTTTACCTCCCATCGCAATCGCATCAGCTAGTTGATCTTAAGCTTCAGCTCCGATGGGATATCATATGAGCAGTGCAATCGTTTGGTGTAGGCGCCTGTCTTAGCCGATGCTTTCAATCTCATGGGTTTTTAGCCGACCCATCAGATGCTCAACGGCTGTTTTTGGCGGAAATTCCTCAAACAGCACCTTGTACAATTGCGCAGTAATCGGCATTTCAACCTCATAGCGCTTTGCCAGCTCATGCGCGGCACGCGTCGTACGAACGCCTTCGACGACCATGCCCATCTTCGTAAGCACCTCAGCGAGCGGCGTGCCGTCCGCCAGCATATGCCCAGCGCGCCAGTTACGGCTGTGCTGGCTCGTACAAGTAACAACCAAGTCGCCAACCCCCGCTAACCCTGCAAAGGTGAGCGGATTGGCGCCCATAGCTGCGCCAAGGCGTCCGATCTCTGCAAGCCCGCGCGTCAGCAGCGCCGCCTTGGCGTTATCGCCAAAGCCGAGCCCGTCTGATAAGCCGGCACCGAGCGCGATAATATTTTTAATCGCGCCAGCTACTTCAACGCCCACGACATCTGGATTCGTATAAACGCGAAAATCGGAGGTCATGAAAGCATCCTGTGCTTGCTCGGCTGCTTTCATATTTGCCGAAGCGACAACTACGGTTGTCGGCTGGCGATTAATCACTTCCTCCGCATGGCTCGGACCAGACAGCACAACAATTTGCTCAGGCGCACGACCCAGCTCTTCGGAAAGCACCGTCGTCATCCGCTTAAGCGTCTCGGCTTCAAACCCTTTCGTTGCATGCACGCAAAGCGTCTCGGCTGCAAGATAAGGAGCTGCCTGCTTCGCCACTTCCCGCATCGCTCCGGATGGAGCAACGAACAGCGCAAGCTCCGCTCCGTTGAGCGCTTTCTGCAAGTCGGTCGTTGCCTGAAGACCTTCCGGAAGCGTTACGCCCGGCAAATATTTAGCATTAGTGCGGCTTTCATTAATGCGGCTTGCCTGCTCCGCATTACGCGTCCACAGCAACACCTCATAGCCGTTGCGAGCCAGAACGGAAGCAAGCGCTGTGCCCCAGCTTCCTGCTACAAGCACCGCTGCGCGGCGCGCTTGCTCAGACTTTGCTTTTGCCATATTGGAATCACATTCCTTTCTTTGCGCCAAGCTTGTTCTCCGTTCCCTTCAGCAGCTTCATAATGTTCGTCTTGTGACGGACAAACGCGAATACGCATAATACAAGGCTTGCGCAAAGCAGCGGCAAGGAGTAAGTAAACAAAGCAATAAAGATCGGCGTCAATGCTGCGAACAGCAAAGAACCGAGCGATACGTAGCGTGTAATGGCAATCGCAAGTATAGCAACAATTCCTGCAAGCAGCGCTGGCAAAAACGCAAGCGTTAAAATAACGCCAACGGTTGTCGCTATGCCTTTGCCGCCTTTGAAACGGAACCAAATGGGCCAGTTGTGACCAATAATAGCAGCAAGACCGCATAATACAGGTGTCCAGCTTGCAGCGTCGCCCCCGCTAAGCCACTGGCCCAGCAGCACGGCGACTACCCCTTTTGCAATATCCAGCAAAAAGACCGTTATACCTGGCCCTTTACCAAGCACGCGAATCGTATTCGTCGCCCCGGCATTGCCGCTGCCATGCTCGCGAATGTCAATGCCTTTCAGCCATTTCGCGATGACGATGCTAAATGAAACGGAACCTAATAAATAACTGATAATAACTGCAATGGCTGAGTACAGCACGCCTCTTCTCCCCTAATCCTCGTCTGACTTGCGACGTGTAAATAAACGTAGCGGCGTGCCTTCAAAATTAAACGCTGCCCGTATTTTATTTTCCAAATAACGCTCGTATGAGAAATGCATCATCTCTGGCTCATTGACGAAAATGACAATCGTCGGCGGTTTTGTCGCCACTTGTGTTACATAGTTGATTTTCAGACGTTTGCCTTTGTCAGTCGGCGGCGGGTTGTAAGCAACCGCATCTCCAACAATATCATTCAGCAGATGCGTCTGAATCCGCAAGGCATGCTGCTCCGATACGTGATTCACGACAGGCAGCAGCTTATGCAGACGGGACTTCGTAAGCGCGGACAAATAAACAATTGGCGCATACGACATAAACAGGAAGTGGTCGCGGATCGTCTGCGAGAAAGCTTGCATCGTTTTCTCGTCCTTCTCGACGACATCCCATTTGTTGACGACAAAAATAGACGCCTTGCCCGCTTCATGCGCATAGCCTGCAATATGCTTGTCCTGCTCAATAATACCTTCCTCACCATTAATCAGGATGAGGGCAACGTCAGCGCGTTCAATCGCTTTCATCGCACGCATAACGCTGTATTTTTCCGTCGATTCATACACTTTGCCTCGCTTGCGCATACCAGCTGTGTCAATCAGCACGTACTTCTGTCCATCGCGCTCAAAAGGCGTATCAATGGCATCGCGAGTTGTACCTGCTACATTGCTGACGATAACGCGTTCTTCGCCAAGCAGCGCATTAACGAGCGAGGATTTTCCTACGTTTGGACGTCCAATTAAGGCAACGCGAATAACATCATCCTCATATTCGACATCTTCGATTTCTGGAAGCTTGGATACGGCAGCATCCAGCAAATCGCCAATACCCATACCATGGGAGCCGGAAATCGCAATTGGTTCGCCAAAGCCCAAGCCATAAAACTCATAAATCTCGTCCATGCGTCCCGCATTATCCACCTTATTAATCGCGAGTACGATAGGCTTGCGGGAGCGAAACAGCATTTGTCCCACTTCTTCATCCGAATGGGTGAGACCCGCTTTCGCATCTGCCATAAAAATAATGACATCCGCTTCTTCAATTGCCAGCTCGGCTTGCATCCGAACCGATTTCATAATTTCATCTTCACCATCAATTTCAATGCCGCCTGTATCTACAATATTAAAGGCTATGCCATTCCATTCTCCGGTGCCGTACAGCCGATCCCTCGTAACCCCCGGCTTATCTTCTACAATTGCCAGCCTGTCGCCGACTATCCGATTAAATATGGTAGACTTACCCACATTCGGGCGTCCAACGATGGCGATAATAGGTCTTGCCATAGTTTTTAATTCACTCCTTCAGTAATTCTCACGCTTACCATCATAGCAAAAAACAGCCGCCTTGGCTAACTTTTCATGCTAAAGGTGATTGACGAGGATAATGACGCCATTTTTCAAATTGTGGGCATTCGCATTCAAAATCTTCTCCAGAAGAAAAGCAGTCTGCTCCAGCTCCTGCTCACTGGCTGCAAAAAAGATCGGCGCACCGCCTCCTGTAACATCCCGATTGCTCGAAACGACTGCAACAATATTCGCCATCTTTAGCCCTCCTGCTTATTGACTTTTGCTTCTGTAGGCATTCGCACAGCCGATTCGAGAATCGGTACGCGACCGATCACCTTGAGCGCCTTGCTCTTGTCCTTGTCCTGCGGTAGCATAAATACGGCAAGTCTGCCATCCTTCATATCGAGCTTTGCCATAGGAATTAGGGAAGGCTCGCCATCATCCCGATATACCCCCAGCATCGTAGCCAGATCGTAAAGTATCGCTTGACGCTGGCCCAAATTGCCAATGGTAACCTTGCTGTTCGCATTGACAGGCGTCAATATAAAGCCCATTCCGCGCTCGCGAATCGTATCTTGATTAGACTTAAGCCCCACATTCATAATATATATATCGCCGACGAGCAAATCCGGTCCATCCACGCGCACCTCGGCTGTTTCAGCCGTAACAATGTGCGACAGCGTTTTGCCCGAACGAAAATGATGGACGATCAGCAGCGATATTCCTCCTGCCAGCAGGCCAACCCATAAATTGACCATTACAGCGAAAAGACTAGTAAGCAGAGATGACATAATGACGAGGTAATTGCGGCCTTCAAACACCATAGCGATACCCTCTATATAAGTTGCTCCACGGCTGACGAGCTCCAAGCTGTCAATCTTCGTCAGCGTCTCGCGCTCCATTTTTCTAACATCGCGAAATTGCTGTGCGGCTAGCGATAAAAAAGTAATGGCCGTATAGTCTTTACTGTATAGCGCCGGAACAGCAACTGCCCCAAGCGCCGCAGCAATAACGCCTAGCGAAATATGGATAATTCTGCCGTGAGGATAAGTCGGATATTGGCGATAATCGGTTTTCAGCATGAGCAGCCTTGCTATAATACCGAATGCCATTCCAAGCAATACTCCTAGCAGATGCTTATTTTCCATTAAATAGTGGCTCATTTCGGGGAGCTCCCTCCTTTATTTCTCCAGCCCGCTTCAGCCAGCTTGCTGTAAGAAGCGCGAAGCAAATAGAAAGCTATGCTGATGATTCGCGCACAAGCAAAAGCAAGCCAAAAGCTGTCCCACCATGCCAAGGAGCCAATTCTAGCCATGTAACCGCCGCTTGATAACAGCCCATTTGCCAATTCCGCCATTATGGCCGCGAGCAGCAATAGGCCAAATTGATGGCCCGCCTTCACCGAAAAAGCAGCTGCGAGCAGTCCGCCTAGCAGACCTCCATCAGCAACGGGAACAAGCCAATAGAACACCGGATCAAGCCGATACAGCTTCTGCGTGCCGCCCAAAATAATACCGGTCAAGCAAGCACATAACAGCAGGTAGCGCCTGGATTCTCCAGCTGCACTTCTGCGCAGCGCCCAGCAGACCGCAGCTGCCGTAACGATAACACTTCCATAAATCTCAATGGCTGTCCCATAAACAGTTGTCTGATAATGAAACGGCTGCACAAGTAGACATAAGGCAGCAACGATCAACTTGGAGCGCCCTGCTCCGACATATTCCGCCCAGCCTGTCATTATTAATATGAAAGCTATAATCATAATCCAGAACGACAAATATCCTTCGTTCACAGTCAAATCACCCCACGTGAAGCTATTATGCGCCAAAAAAAAGAGGCTATTCCTAATTATGAAACATTAGGAACAACCTCAATTTATAACAGATGAAGCGAAACGCCACCTCATCTGACTCTTGTGAAAATAACGCAACTAACTCCTGATTAAAGCGCTGATCTCCTTTTGGCATATACCAATGAATACACTGTATGGCACGCAAACGATTTTCAGCATGGCTGCTTGTGAGCTCCTGCCTAATGAAAATTTCCGCCTCAGCGACATTCATTTTTGCAAGCACCTGCATCGACAGGCTTCGCAGGCTATGGAAGTTCCCGCATTTACGCCTATTAAGAAGCTAATCGTTTCCTGCGAAATCTCCTTAGCACTAAAAAAGCTGAAAATTCCTCAGGCAAACTGACGCCCTTCGCTTGCTCAAACTGACGATGCTCATCGAGACTAAGCGGACTGTTCATTGTATAAGTATGAGCTTTCGCCCCAAATAGCTGATGGTCTGGATCGGTCTGGGCAGCAGTCTTCAGCTTTTGATTAATAAGATCCAATTGCTTATGTATAGTCATAATATCCCCCTTTGCATGAGGTATATAATTTCATATAAAAAAAACAAAAGGCCAAGCAGCTGCCTGGCCTTTCGAAAAATACCTGTAAAAGAATTATTTCAATTTATTCAGTTTGTCGCCGAAACGCTCAGCCAGCGAATAGCTCATGCTTTGGCTGTTCAAGCTAACATTAGGATTGTTCAGTTCCTCTTGTTTAGGAGCGCGCTCGCGTTGTTGTCTTTCTGGCTTTTGCGGTTGCTCAGGAGCTTCTTCTGTTTCCTTGATGCTCAGGCTAACGCGTTTTTCAGCAGGGTTGAAGTCAAGAACCTTCGCTTGAACTTCTTGCCCTTCTTGCAATACCTCAAATGGAGTTGCAATATGACGGTGAGCGATTTGGGAAATGTGAACCAAACCTTCAACGCCTGGAGCGATTTCAACGAATGCGCCGAAAGTAACAAGGCGGCGAACTGTACCTGTTACGATATCGCCAATGTTGAATTGGCTTCCAGCTGTTTCCCAAGGACCTGGTTGAGCAGCTTTAATGCTCAGGCTGATTTTACCAGCAGCAGGATCAACTTTAAGAACTTTAACCGTTACCGCTTGACCTTCAGCTACTACATCCTTAGGATGAGCAACGTGCTGCCATGAAAGCTCGGAAACGTGAACGAGACCGTCAACGCCGCCGATATCAATGAATGCACCAAATGGTGTCAAACGTTGAACCGTACCTTCAAGCTGTTGGCCTGGCTCAATAGCCGCGATCAATTTTTGTTTGTTTTCTTCGAATTCTGCGTCCAATACTTCTTTCGCAGACAAAATAACTTTGCCGTTTTCTTGGTCGATTTCTTTCACTTTTACGCGAAGTGTGCGGCCTTTGTAGTCGCTGAAATCTTCTACAAAATGACGCTCAACCATCGAAGCTGGAATAAAGCCGCGCACGCCAACATCAGCGACAAGGCCGCCTTTTACAACGTCAGCCACGACAACTTCAAATACTTCGCCGCTCTCAAAACGAGCTTGAAGCGCATCCCAAGCGCGCTCGCCATCTACGCTTTTCTTGGAAAGAACAAGCTTTTCTTTCTCGTCATCAATGCTGATAACTTTAAGCTCAACCTCTTGGCCTACTTGTACGGCATCGTTTGCATTATCCAATTGAACTGCGGACAGTTCGCGAATCGGGATAACACCGTCATATTTATATCCAAGGCTTACGTAAGCTTGGTTATCTTCGATTTTGACGATCGAACCTTTAACTGTATCCCCTTTTTTCAAGGATACGAAATTATCCATAGCCTCTTGATTTTCCGCTACTGCGGACTCTTGCACATTGGTTTCTTCTGACATTGAAATAACCTCCTCAATTCATCCAACAACTTTTCAACTTACAAATTTATTTAAATCCGCCAACGTTCTAAAGTAAAACATTAAGCAGCATTTAAAACAGCTATGTTTATTGGTTCGCTGCAATAAGAGCGCGAACGTCCTTCATAATCGCATCAGTCAGACGGTCCAGCTTATCCGGTGAGGAATCATCAATAAATGCGGTAAGATCAACCGGCTTGCCATAATAAACCGTTACTTTGCGAAACAAGGAATAATTACCCACAATTGCCACAGGAATAACAACCGCATTGCTGCGAAGCGCGATCATCGCGGCTCCCTTCTTCGCTTCTCCGCCTTGATTGCGGCGAGAGCCCTCCGGGAAAATTCCCATTACATTGCCTTCCTTCAGCAGGGTGATCGATGATTTGATCGCCTCTTTGCTGACGCCTCCGCGCTTGACAGGAAAAGCTCCAAATGCTCGAATGAGCGGTCCGAAAACTGGAATTTTAAACAATTCGGCTTTCGCCATATAATGGACTTTCCGTTTGACCTTGACACCTACTGTAGGCGGGTCAAAATTACTGACGTGGTTGGCGCATAGAATAACAGGCCCATCAGCAGGTATATTCTCAAGCCCTTTGGCTTCAAGACGGAATAGGCATATATAAAGCACACGGAGAAGAAATCGGAACAACAGGTATAACATAGTTTACTTCGCCCCCGCCAATTTGGTTCTGCTTAATTTGACAATAGCCTCGGCGACCTCTTCAATCGACATCGTCGTGCTGTCCAGCAGGATAGCATCTTCAGCGCGGACAAGCGGCGAAATCTCCCGCTGTTCATCCAGTTGGTCCCGCTGCGAAATTTCCTCCGCAAGCTGTTCCAGCGTAACCGGCTGCTTGCCTGCTAGCTCCTTATACCTGCGAAGCGCACGCTCTTCAACGGATGCCGTTAAAAAAACCTTCAGCTCAGCGTTCGGAAGCACATGGGAGCCAATGTCCCTGCCATCCATTACAACGCCTTTCTCCTCAGCCAGCCTACGCTGAGCAGCGCCAAGAAATTGCCTAACTGCATCATTCGCAGCATAATGAGACACACTGAGCGTCACATCACGTGAACGAATTTGCTCGGTGACATTTTCTCCATTCAAAAATACAGTCTGTCCATTGTTGCCTGCCTGGAGTTTAATGTCCAGATGCGTCACATGGTCAGCCAGCTTGCCAGCTTCCTGAGGCTCAATACCCGCCAGCTGCGAACTATAGGTCACGGCTCGATACATAGCACCTGTATCAATATATACATATCCTAGTTGTTCGGCAACTTTACGCGCTACTGTGCTCTTGCCTGCTCCAGCAGGTCCATCAATCGCAATGTTGATCCGCTCGCCGTCACCGTCTTGCTGCATCACTTAAAGTCAACCCCCCTTATGACGAGAAGGCTGGCTTAATACACCGTGACAGATGCGACGCTAACCTCTCAATAAAAAAGCAGGCTTTGCCTGCGGACGTGAAAATTATACCACACTATACGAGCGGATGCAAAAACCCCCTACGCCCTGCTGTCACTTATTTGTACGCATTATGAAGAAACCTGTCCTTTCAGACGGGTCCCTTCCATACGCTCGGCTCCTGATAGCAAGTGTCTTACCACGCTGCTTTGCAGCGCCGTTTGCGCAAGCAAGCAGGCGATAAGCAGAGCGGCAGCCACGATGCCGAGCCCTTTTCCTATTTGATCAAACCGAGCTGAAAAAGACCGGCTGGGAGCTTGTCCCCCCTGCTGTTTACGGCTTCGCCCACTCATTCGAACCATGAAATCAATCCCTTCTATCCCTATTAAAGGATAGCATGCCTAGAGGGTACAAGCCCTATTCAGCGGTTGCGGAATTCAAGCTGACGCTCAAAGCAATAACGAATAATCCGCTGGCGGTCAGAATCATTAATACCGGCAAATTTAATCATGGCTTGTTTGCGCCCTGTCTCAAGACTTTCCACCCGTACAATTTCAGCGGTAAAGGATGCATGCTCTATAGAGCCATTTTTATAAGGAACCAGCAACCAGCACTCCAGCACCTGACCTTGGGAAATTTGCCATTTGCCATCGCAAATGAACGAAATTCCGCCGCCGCCAACATCATCTGTAAGCGCCACGAAGCGCACGTGATCCGGCGTTTTCACTGCGATTTCAAGCTCCGCAGCTACCCGAAGAAAATTGCGCCGCTGCACCTTTGTAATCTGATCTAGCTCCGGCCTGCGGATTTTGACCAGCTTAACGACATCTTCCCGGAATCCAAGAACGTGGGAATTAAAAAAATGCTTGATTCCGTCCTCCGATACAAAATAGACCGAAAGCTCGTCGCCCAAAAACATCCTTTTCATTCTGCCATTTTGGATATTTATCGGGTTCTCAATCAAAAAGCCTTCATCCAGCACCTCGGCAATACGCGCCTTGTACTCAATCGCAGCTTCTGCTTCATCAGAAGAAGCAATTTGGAAAAATAGCGTTTGGTTAATTTTTGGCAACAAGTTAGCTCCCCCCTATAATGCTGTCATTATAACACGACATATAGAGAGGAGCCATAAGGTTATTTACCGGAACTTGCCACTTTATCAAGCGAAGACAAAACTTCAATGGATTCTTCCATGCCGCTATCGGCATTGATGTAAATACGGTAATCACTATCGTTGATCCGGCCCGTATATTCATAGCATAACACTTCATTGCCATCATCGTTTTTGATCAGCGCCATCTGCTCTTTCGACACTTTCATTTGTGGATTCAGCGCCTTGCGCGCGTCTGCTTTGGAGATGCCTGCCTTAGGCAGCGTCCGCTTATGATGCTCGAAAACATATTCATTCGCCTGCAAAGCCGCTATATCTCCATTATCAAGGGCAACCTTAATCGTCAGCTTGTCCGGGTAAATCAGCACATCGCCTTGATTGCCGACGAAGCTGAACGTTCCCGCATTATCATAGACGTCATAGCTGACCGCCTGCATGTCATTAAAGCCATGCTCTTTCAAAAATTTTTCGGCCGCAGCCCGGGCTTGCTCGGCACTTAGCTGCTTCTCTCCAATTTCGCGAGGATCCATATAAGCGATCAATTGACCACCCTTTTGTGAAAAATCCATATGAATCGCATTACCGGACTTATGCTCGGACAATACTGCGGAATACGAAGCATATTCCGTGCCTTTGCCATTCTCCTCTATGCGTACGCTTTTGCCCTCGCCTTTTTTGCCGGCAAACTTGATAGCGCGCTGCTTAATTTCATCCGGCGTTACCTGTTTGCCACTCAGCATACTAATTGTGCGCTTCTCGTACATGCTCGACACCGAAGGACCCCAGTTGATTTCCGGATACTCGCTTACCTTTTTATCGACTCCCTTGAAGCCGTCCACAATCGTCTGGTCGCCTTTGGCCTGCTGCGCAGCCAATGACAGCTCGACATCCATCCAGCGCAAATGATTCGAGAGCACTTTTTCCTGCATGCTCTGCAAATCTTGTGAAATATCCTTTGAGCTGGCATACAGCGTTTTGAGAGTTTTGAATTCATCCTCAGAAAGCGGCTGCTTAGTCAAATCGCGAACGGAAGTTTTATAAGCAAAATTGGATATCCGCGACAAAAAGTCCTCCGCCTTGTCAAATGGAAGCATCGAAAGCGGAAGCTGGTTGATTTCGTTCTGTGCCTGGCTTGTTAGCCGCCATACGTTAACGAGCCCTTTTCGATGATAAGCTTGTGATGTGGAATTAACGGCTAATGTATGACCAAGCTGCTCATGCAGCTTATCCACATGGTAGGTTAAATCATGGAACGCCCGTTGATACTGATTTTCCGCCTTCATCAAAACCGTGTTTTTCTCCTGATGCTCCTGATAGCCCCAATAGAGCGAACCGACCAGCAAAATCGCAGCAATCGGGAACAACACCGCGCTAATCCGTTTATAAACCATACAAAAAGCTCCTTTCTTGTGCAAACCTGGTGTTAGTTTGGTTTGCAGAAAGGAGCTTTATGCATTCAATTTGGTTAGAAAGTATGTTCTTCAATATCAAGATCGTCGATGTTGTTGCAGATGCATTGCTTGAAACCCGTATCCACGCCGCTGCTTTCGCGCTTGCCGCGCAAAACGAACTTCTCGCCACATACATTGCAGCGAATAGTCACCTTCACTCTGACTGCTTCCATCCTTACCTCCAGCTTATCAAAAAAATTTCCTCTAGCTGTCAGTATGGACGGCATCGTTACAATTTAACCTCTTCTTCCTTCTTCAAAAAACGAAACGGAGAGCGCGAATTGGCCCGCTGCATCTTTCGAAGCCCAACGACCCATAGCACGGCCATAAACGGAATGATGAACCAGATCCAGCTGGACCGCATCGTAATCATGATCAAGTCATAGCTGCCGTGCAGCACAATAGGCAGCAGAAACGATACAATGATATAATTTCTGCGTTTTTTGCCATCGCTTTCGAACTTTGCTTTGCCTACATAATAGCCCATCATAATGCCGAATAGGGCATGCCCCGATACCGGCAGCAGCGCTCTCATAATGAGCGATCCGAACGTGGCCGGTGTCAGGAAGGCATACATCACATTTTCGAGCGTCGCAAATCCGAGCGAGATGGAGGCGGCATAAACGATGCCGTCATAAGGCTCGTCAAACTCCGTATGATTATAAATAAAATGATAAAGCACAAACCATTTTATAAACTCTTCTACGCCAGCCGATTGCACAAAGGAAAAAACGACCGGATTGTCCCCCCACCACAGCTGTAAGCCACGCTGCACAACCATGATCGGCAGCACGATCAGCACACCCAGCAAAAACATCCGGACGACCATATGAATCGGCTCCGTATCGTATTTATCCTTTAAATATAAATAGGTCAGCAGCGCGATTCCCGGTGCCACTGCAGCTGTCAAGACAGAAATCCACGTCATCGTCGTTGTTCACCCCCATGTTGCACCCGCCCCCGATAAAGGGAGGCTTCCTCTATTTTAAGGCTAATCGCCACATAAGCGGCAACCCGCATATCCATTTCATATCTATTTCGAATTCATCACCAGCAGCATGCTGCTTGAATCCAGCTTGTCCAACAAATGAAGGACATTCAGCCCCTCTTCATTATACAACGCTCCGAGCGCATCCGATATACCTATTATCGTCACAAAAAGAAGAAGAGCATCAGCAGGCTCGACACTCCTGCAGATGCTCCGTACATGATTCCCTCTTCGCTCAAGCAAGGCCTAGTTGAAAAAATGAGTGCATATTTCCTTCACAGCCTCGGAAGGCATAATGACTTTCCCGTACTCCTCCAGCATCGCATAAGTGACCGATGTGGCTTCACCGTATTCAGCCAGCAAGGCAATAACGGCATTATGGCGGGACGTTTCAATCAAAGCCGGTTCCAGCGCCAGTATATATTTATTATTGTAAGCATACAGGCGCCCATCCTCTGTCAGGGCAGCGGCTTGCAGCTGTCTGCAAACCTGTATAACATCCTCGAAATCCCGAAAGGAATACATGACGATATCGCTTTGCTCAAGCGTCACTTCCATTTCGTAAATTTCGTCATCTGCGTCATCATCATCAGAAGTTCTCTCTTCAGAGCTCCCGTTCATTTTGCCGCGAGTGACAATCACGACCATACCTTGGGCCGGCAGGGCAAACACTTCGACCGCTAACGGTCCGCTGGCATCGAATCCAAGTTCACTGTATGCTTGATCCATCATTTCACTGAATAGTTCGTGCACCTTTGGAATTTCGCGCCACATGTCGTCCTTCTGGATCCCTCGTTCCAGCAGGTCGTCGAACGTCAGAAATATTTTTATCTTGTCCTGACTAAGTCGTTCGATCTTCATGACAGGATCCTCCTCTGCAGCATCTGTTGTAACAGCGTATGAAATTAATAAGAAGATGTGACCAAAATGGTCAAATCAAACTATGTAACTACTTTATCATGTTCATACTCGGATTGCACCTAAAATAGGCAAAAAGAATCGTTCGAATCTGCACTTTTTCAGTGCCTCGTTCAAACGATTCCTTCCAGAAACTGTTGGTTAATGTGTCTTGTTCGACGATTCCGCCATAATCTCCTCGGCTTGCTGTTTCAGCTTCGGATCACTGTTCATCATTGCTTCAATCTGAACCCAGCCGTCGCCGTATTTTCCGGCGGTATCGTCTGTACGCTTTGGGGCTGTATTTACAGCCTTTTGCGTCCAATTGTTGTTCCACAGAGACGTCGCCTTGTTGCTGATCGAGGAGCAGGCGCTTGCAAGCACGCCCGCTGCAAGTGCAGCTGTACCTGGACGCTTGCGGGCAACATAGAGAGCAGCCGCTGCTCCGGCAAGCCCTCCGAGAAGAAACCCTCTTAGCCTCATAGTAGGACAAAACCTCCTTGATTTAGGGCCTAAAAAATCCCCATTCCATATTCGATTTCACCTTTTATTGTGGCTTGCCTGACTTTAATTATCCTGCTTAATAAAGGAAATCCGGCAGGCTGCAAAACACAGCATTATTGATTATGCTACAATAATACCCATTGACAACTACAATATATATGGAGGTTCATTATGCTTAAACGAATGACCGCAGCGCTCACTGTTGTTCTGGGAGCCGCTTTAGTTGCTTCCGCTTGCAGCCAGCAGGCTGTCCCTACAGGCAGCAGCCTGCCGCAGGAAAGTGAGGCGGCGCTGGAAAGTCCAGCACCTGAGCAATTGCAGCCCGCTTCTCCAGCAATTCAGCAAAATGAGCAAGCAGGCTCGCCCAGTGCAGAAGCCGAGGCAACACCATTGCCAAGCGAAGCAGCAGCCAAGCTGTACAAAATGGACAGCGTATACCGCTTTAAACCATTAGAACAAGCAACGCCGGACAAAGTCGTACTGCTGACCTTTGATGATGGGCCGCACAACAAGGAGGTGCTGACCAGCCTGCTCGATACGCTCGATAAGCATAAGGCCAAAGCGATTTTTTTCGTAAACGGCTATCGGGTGAAAGCGAATCCTGAATTGCTTTCGCTCATTCATGAGCGCGGACAGACGATCGGCAACCATTCCTGGGACCATATCAATTTAAAAAAAGAATCTGCCGCTAAAGTGGAGCAGCAGGTTGCTGATGTTCAGGCTAGTGTCATGGAGCTAACTGGCGAAGCGCCGAAGTTTTTCCGCCCGCCTTACGGATCCGGCAACGATAGCGTCAAAGAAATCGTCAAAAACCACGGCATGCTGTACATGACGTGGTCCAACGGTTCGCTTGATTGGGAGCAGAAATCTCCCGGAGATCCTAATAAAGTTGTCGCGAATGTGATGGAGCAGCTCCATCCGGGCGCCAACATTTTAATGCATGAGCTGGCCTGGACCGCTGAAGCGCTTGACAAGCTGCTGACGCAGCTTGAAGACGAGGGCTATGGCTTCATTGATCCGGCAACAATTGATACGGGGCAAACGAATTAATGCGCTGGAGCAGCAACCGCTACAGCAGCTTAATTCGCATATTTCACTCCATACCAGAACAATAAGCCGACCAAGCTCACAAAGAGGAAAAACAAAACATTATAATACCATCTCGTTATTTTACTGGCGCCCGATGGGAACTTTTTCCGTCTAGGGGGAAGGATTTCCCTTCCCTCTTCATCCGTTCGGGGAGCTTCCGTTCTCTCGGGCGACGGTCCCTTGCGCGCGGCTTTCCCGAATTTTTGTACCCTGCTCATAATTGCCCTTTCGGTTCCCTCCTGAATCTTATAATAAAGCCCATAATCATATCTATCGCAAAGTGCGCAAGAATTGGGGCCCACAAGCTGCCGGTTTGGATATAAATCCATCCTAAGCCGTAGCTTATGGAAAATACAAGTCCAGTTGGTATCCAATGCTTTAAATACCGAACATGAATGGCTGCAAAAATAATGCTTGTCCAATACGGCCCAAACGCATGTTGCAGAGCCCCCCTAAAAAGCAGCTCTTCACATACTGAGACGACAAACGACAATACGATAATATGCCAAATTGGGCGTTCGCGGAAAATCCGGTCATTCACACCGCCATCATCGGTTGCTTCATCAGGGACAAAACGGGATATAGACAAATCTACAAGCAGTACAACCGCCGCCAAGCCTAGTCCAAACCATACGACAGCTAGCTCTTTCGGAAAATGAAATAAAGTAATTATGCTTTGACGCTGAAATAAAATCCATATCAAGCCGATAATAAAAGTAAGTGCTTGCGTCATGTACAAATTAATGAGCAGCATGCGATCGTCAAGCTCGTCAACGGTCACCTTGCGCACTCGTATTTTACGGATGTCGAATTTTTTCATAACTTCCCGCCCGTCCTGGAGGTTCGTATTTTTGAAGTAAATTCACCTGTACGCACAGGCTGCAAAAGAGAGCAATAATGAATACATACATAAAAAGGGAGTTTTGTTATGGAAAAGCAGCTAACCCGTTCCGCCATGTTTTACAGCATAGGTTTTATTTTCATGCTGGTTTGCGCAGTTGGCGCATTTTTCTACGGTGTACAGTACGGCAGTGAGCAGACAAAAAACAGCTACGAAATGAAACAGCTAAACAGTGAGGCAAAAGCCAAGTCGACTCCTTATCAGCAGCAAGATCTCGTCTCCTACTATCATACTGTATTTCTGCCCTACCGTGAATTCCAAAACGAATGGTTCAATGCGATGAAGAAGCTTGAGCAGGATGATTCTGCTGATGGCATTGCCCTTTTCAAGGATTTGTCCAAGCTAGCCAAGAAAACGGCAGCCGAGGTCGCCTCCTTCAATATGCAGCAATCGCCACTGCTCGGTGAAGCACAGGCGAGCGTCATTAAAAGCCTTGAATTGTTTGAGCAAACGTCTACTAAAGCAGCAAACAAAGCGAAGACGCTCAATTCTGCCAAGCTCATCGCAGCCGTTGATGACGATTCCATTTACCAAGCAGCCGTGAAGCAAACCCTGTCCTCGCAGCAATCGTATTACAGCGCGATGATGAAATGGGGGGCTGGTGTAAATAGTGATATTCCTAACGAATACAAATTCCCAAATATTTTGGAAATTAGCAAGTGGAACAAATTGCCCCTCATTGTGAAAAACAAACTAATGGCGGACCATTTGCTGTCACAAAAGCAGCTAACAAATTACTATCCACAGGATTTGGTTATCCGAATCGATGAATTCATTAAGACGGGGCAAGCGGAAAAAATGAAAATCCGCTCCATCGCTGCCATTGCTGAGCTGTTAATAAATACAGCCGCAGTACGCAGCGGCGACTACAGCAGCGGCTCAGAGCAAATGTACAGCAAGGAAGTGCTGCCGCTGCTGCCTTTCTTCACCAAGACCTCGTCTTAAGCGAACCGCTTGCGCTAATCGTATTGGAACCCTTGAAGCAGGGCAATGGCCGCCATTCCTCCCGTCACATTGAGGAGGCTGCCATAGCCCTGTTTTTCTAAATATCCGCATACATTTGCGCTGCGAACACCATGTGCGCATACGATATAAAGCGGCTTGTCATCCGCTAATTGTCCCAATTGCTGAGGGATTGTATTCATCGGTATAAGCGTGGACTGCTCCAGATGATAATAATCCCATTCAAATGACTCACGAACATCAATGACTTGCGCTGCCTCTATCTGCCCTTTCTCCAAAAGCTGCAAAAAAGCATTCGCTTCGATCTCTTCCCAATTGCTCATGTTTCGTCTCTCCCCTTTATCTATTTAAGCAGGCAATGCATGAATCATATCAAAAAATTTCACATTTGATCAAGTTTGAGGATTGCAATTGTCCATGTTAATGCTTTAAAATGATAAAGGCTATCCTTTCTGTTCGTTCGACATGATTCGAGCAGCCGTTTGATGATATGAAACTCTCGCCTCACATGCATCCGTGTGCAAGGGCGGTTTTTATTTTAGTATCACACCTGTTGTAGCTTACGAAATGATTTTACAATCGCAAAAATTTTAGGGGGCAATCTACTTATGTTTAAAGTGCTAGTATCCGATCCTATCAGCGATCTGGGCATCCAACAGCTTGTAGACGCGGAAGATATCATTGTCGATAAAAAACCAGGTTTAAGCGAGGACGAGCTCGTCGCCATTATTGGCGAATATGACGCTCTGCTCGTTCGCAGCCAAACGCGTGTAACAGCGCGCATTATGGAAGCTGGCAAGCTTCTGAAAGTCGTTGGACGCGCAGGCGTTGGCGTAGACAATATTGATCTGGAAGCTGCAACCCAGCGCGGAATCATCGTTATTAACGCACCTGACGGCAATACGATTACAACCTGCGAGCATACTTTTGCCATGATGATGGCTGTAGCCCGCCATATCCCTCAAGCGTATATGAAAACGGTCAATGGCGTTTGGGATCGCAAATCCTTCCTTGGCGTAGAGCTTCGCAACAAGGTACTTGGCGTTCTTGGCATGGGCCGTATTGGCAGCGAGGTTGCAAAACGTGCTAAAGCTTTCGGCATGGACATTCTCGGCTACGATCCGTTTATGACGGAGGAACGTGCAGAGAAGCTTGGCATTAAGCTCGCATCGGTGGAAGAAATTGTCCGTAACGCGGACTTTATGACCGTGCACACCCCGCTTACACCAGAGACTCATCATATGATTGGCAAAAACCAATTTGCTGTTATGAAGCCTGGTATGCGTATCGTTAACTGCGCTCGCGGCGGCATCATTGATGAAATTGCTTTGGTTGATGCAATTGATCAAGGCATCGTTGCTGGAGCCGCTTTCGACGTATTCGAAGTAGAGCCTCCTGCTGAGGACCACCCATTCCTGAAGCATCCGAAAATTATCGTAACGCCTCACCTTGGCGCATCGACAGTAGAGGCCCAAGAAAATGTTGCGATTGATGTTTCGGAGCAGGTGCTGCACATTTTGCGTGATGAGCCGTTCAGCAATGCAGTCAACATGCCGCCAATTCCGGCTGGCCTGCAAAGCAAGCTTCAACCGTATTTCATACTTGGAGAAAAGCTGGGCAGCTTTATTGCCCAAATGACAGACGGGCCTGTACAGGAAATCGTTGTCGGCTACTCGGGTGACCTTGCGGAAGTAGATACACAGCCATTGACTCGCTACGTTGTCAAAGGCATTCTGTCCCATCACCTTGGCACAGAGCAAGTTAATATTGTCAACTCTTTGCACCTTGCGAAAGAACGCGACGTCAACATTGTCGTTCAAAAATCGCATATTTCGAAGGACTTTACGAATCTCGTAACCGTATCGCTGCGCACGAAGAAGGAAGATCGCGTCGTTGGAGGTACACTTCTTACAGGTTACGGTCCTCGCATTGTGCAAATTGACAACTTCCCTGTCGATGTTACACCAGAAGGCAACCTGATTCTGATCTCGCATAACGATAAACCAGGTATTATCGGTCGCGTAGGTACGCTGCTGGGCACGAATGACGTGAACATCGCAACGATGCAGGTGGGTCGTCAGCTGGAGGGCGGCTCCGCGATTATGGTGCTGCGTGTTGACAAAGGAACACCGAAAGAGGTTCTTGAGCAGCTTACAAATTTAACTGAACTGAACACTGCAAAAGAAATCAAAATTTAATAAAGACTTTAAGCTTATGCAAGAAACCCCTACGTGTTCTTTATTGACCACTTAGGGGTTTTTGCTTTTCAATCAAGCTCTATTCATTTATGAAAATGTTTCACGAGCAACAAGATTTAATGCTTCTTTTCAACAAAAAATAGCGCTCCGACAGGAGCGCCTTGACAGCTAATGCTTCGTTTCGACAGGCAGCAACAGCGTAAAGGTCGTGCCTTTGCCGAGTATGCTGTCTACTTCGATTTGCCCATTATGCTGGGTTATAATATTTTTGACAATCGCAAGGCCGAGACCCGTTCCAACAGAGGTGCCTCGCTTGCGCGATTTGTCCGCTTTATAAAACCGTTCGAAAATATATGGCAAATCCTCGCTAGGAATGCCCTGACCCTCATCTTTAATTTGCATTTGAATAAAAGGGGTCTGATTAATCGTCATTTGGCTTGCCGCAATGGTCACGGACTTGCCCAGCGGCGTATGCCGCAGCGCATTATCCAGCAAATTGGTCAGCACCTGCTCTAGCCGATCTTCATCCGCCCCTAGCAGCAAGAGCGGTAGATCAGGCAGCTCTGTCTTAAACATGACTTCCCGTTCTTTGGCAAATACTTGGAACTTGCGATGCACACGCCTTATAATTTGCAGCAAATCGACCTGCCGCAAGTTCAACTCCACATGCCCAGCCTCCATGCGCGCCATATCCAGAAAATCATTGACTAGCCGGCCCATACGCAGTGATTCATCATATATGACCTGTACAAGCTCTTTACGCTCCTCTGGAGATGCCACAATATCATCAAGCAGCGCTTCGCTGTAGCCTTGCATCATCGAAAGAGGCGTTCTAATCTCATGCGAAACATTCGCCACAAAGTCCCGCCGCAGCTTCTCCAGCTTATGCTCCTCCGTCACGTTTCGAATAACGGCGACCGCTCCACGGGCAACGCCCTCGCGCAGCAGCGGAGCCATCACGACCGACCACATGCTGTTGTGCACGTATACTTTATTCGAAACATCGCGGCCTTCGTCCATAACCTTCTCGAATATATCAAGCAGCGGCCCAGGAACAGAAGAGTAGGGCTTTGTGCTATCGTAAAAAGCATCGCCCCACTCCTGATTAAGCTCAGCCCAGCGGTTTATAAGCAAATGTCCCGGCGGATTTGTTAAAATGATTTCGCCTTCAGCATCGAATGTTATTACACCGTCACCCATGCTGCGCAAAATGCTCGACAAATGCTCCTTCTCATGATTTAGATCATGAATGAGCTTATCGACCTGCTCAGTCATATGATTGAACGTATTCGCCAGCTCGCCAATTTCATCATTTGAGCGAATTTTCACCCGCATCTGATAATTCCCTTGCGAAATGGAATCAGCAGCCTCCTTCAGCTCCAATAACGGCTGCTGAATTTTGCGCGATAGAAAGAAGGCAAAAAACGTAGACATCAGAAAACCAATGACTGCAACGATGACGAACAGCAGCATTACTTCATGGCTGGCATCCTTTTCAAACAAATACCCAATGTAAGGAACAAGAAACACGCCAAGCGTCAGCAGTACAACCGCCACAAGCAAAATAATCGTCACCCATAGCTTGCCTACGACGCTATGCCACAATAGAAAAGGAGAATACTTCCTCCAGTTCATTACTTTGGCACCTCAAGCTTGTAGCCGACGCCCCACACCGTTGTAATCATGGCTGCTGCATCGCCCGAAACTTTGTTCAGCTTCTCGCGCAGACGCTTGACATGCGTATCTACGGTTCGGAGATCACCAAAAAACTCATAGTTCCATACATCCTTAAGCAGTTCCTCACGGGAAAACACCTTGTCTGGCGAAACAGCCAAATAGTGCAACAGCTCATATTCCTTTGGCGTCAAGCTTACTTCCTGCCCTGCCGCTGTTACACGGTGAGCATCATGCTCAATGACCAAATGCGGAAATACGATATTGTTGCTGGAATTGACCTCCTTCGTCAAAAAGGCAGTGGCTGAGGAGCGGCGCAATATCGCCTTAACCCGATAAATGACTTCGCGCGGGCTAAATGGCTTAACAACATAATCGTCAGCCCCCACCTCAAACCCTTGTACGCGATTCATTTCCTCGCCTTTCGCTGTCAGCATAATGACAGGCGTCGCCTTCACTTGACGAAGGCGGGAGCACATTTCCACGCCGTCAATGCCCGGAAGCATGACGTCGAGCAAAATCAGCGCGTAGTCCGTAGCTGTAGCCATTTGCAGAGCGGATTCCCCATCCTCCGCTTCATCAATGACATAGCCTTCCTTTTCTAAATACATTTTGAGCAAACGGCGAATCCGTTCTTCATCGTCAACAACCAAAATTCGGTTGGCGAAATTAGACATATCCACTAACCCCTTTCCCAATCGCGATTAATTCGTTCCCGCGTAAGAATGAAGACCCGCTATTACCAGATTTACACCAACAAGCGTAAACAGTATAACGACGAAGCCAATGACCGCGAGCCAGGAGGAACGCAATCCCTGCCAACCGCGCGACAATCTGAAATGCAAATAAGCACTGTAATAAAGCCAGGAAATAAGCGCCCAAACTTCCTTAGGGTCCCAGCCCCAGAACCGCCCCCATGCAATATTGGCCCAAATCATGGCAAAGATGAGCGCGCCGAGCGTGAAAATCGGAAAGCCAATCGCAATGGCGCGATAGCTGATTTCATCCAGATCATCCGGGTCTACCCCCTCCATGACCGGATGAATAACGGCTCCCAGCGGCTTGCGGAATACGAGGCGGAGCAAGCCGTACAGAATCGTTCCAGCAATAATCGACCAAATAACCGTATTGAGCTTGCGGCCTGCATTTACGCCGTTCATCCAAGATGGCGCCTCCAGCTTCGTGTCGGTCATGCCAAGGAAGCTATCAGCATGGACGACCTGGCTGTTATAAGGCTTCACAAGCGGAGGCAGGGTATAATTAACCGTTTCGACTTTAGACGACTCCATTCCCTTGGAATCAACTATCGACATCTCCTGTGAGAACTGCGCTTCATAACCTGCGGCGCGGAAACCAAATACCGCAACCAGAAAACCAATAATAACAACAATCGTATATAGCGAGAACTCTACCCAAAAACGCGATCTCCGCGCTTCCTTCGTCTCGCTATTGAAATCAACAACCCGCAGCAAATACATAAGTCCGGCAGCAAAACCGACGGCGAAAAAGGCTTCGCCAAGCGCAGCTGTCGTGACATGTACTTTGAGCCATATGGAGTTAAGCGCTGGAATTAGCGGCTGAACCTCCTGTGGAAAAACCGAGGCATAAGCTACGATAATAACGGTTAGCGGCAGGGAGAACATGCCCAGCAGCGCTTTACGATAAATGGCATATATAATCGTAAACGCAATCATGATCGCCATGCCGAGAAACGTCATAAATTCGTACATATTACTCGTTGGAATTTGGCCGCTTCCTGCCCATCTTGTGAAAAAGAAGGTCAGATGGGCTGCCAGCCCCAAGCTTGAGATGATAAACGCAATGCTTCCCCAGCGCTTCTCATGCTGAAACGGATCGCGATTGCTCCACTTTTTACCCGCAATCGCAATGACATAAAATAAAAAGGCAAAGCAATACAGAAAAAAAGCGGCTATAAAAGCATCACTGCTCAAATCAACTAAACTCACGCGTTATTCCCTCCGTTATCTAGCGACTTTGGATCTACGGTCACGCCAATCTTTTGAAGCGCGCCTGCCACATCCGACCGCATGCCATACCAGTTTTTATTCGTGTGTGCGCCAAGCGAAAGCTGACCATCGTCAATGCGCAGCCAAATTCTACGATGCTGCCAGTATGAGCCCATCAACAAGCCGATCATGGATATAGCTGCACCGACCCAGACAAAATCCAGCGCCTTGTCCACACGAACATTAAGCGAGGTAGAAGCTTCTGAGAAGTTGACATTTTGCATCCCGTCAACCTTGATCTCAAACTTGCTTGCTAATGCGCCATTAATTTGATCCTGCCCAAACTTCTCCTTGTCCTTCTGCATCGGAAAATACATATAAGGCTGTCCCGCTTCAGGGAGTCCCGGACCGGTAATCAGAAAGACGAATGCTGGTGCATTTGGTTCACGCCCGAGCGTCGTCGGTTCGCCGTTCTCGCCAACTGCAAAGTCCATGTAATTGGCAATAAGCCGCATTTTGTATGGGCCAAGCTCATAATTCAGCGCAGCATCCTTCATCGTCAACTCGAACGGCCCGTATTTCTCGCCCGTCTCTTTGTTGATCAGCATAGGCTTGACGCTTATGAGCCTCGGCGTCAGATCGAAGTCAAACTGATAAAGCTTCAAGCCTTTGTAATTCAGCGGGCTGTTGACGATAATATTATGCTTCGCTACTTCCTCCAGCACCGGCGTCTCGCCAGCCTCGCAGCCGCTTGTACACGTATAAAGCACAGCCGCCGTTTCATAAAGCTTCGCCCTAGCCTGTCCCTTCAGCTCCGGCGGAAGCTCGTCATCCGTATAAAAGTCAACGGTAAACTTTTCATTTTTAACATAATAGTTGGTGCCTTCTATTGGTACAGTCGCTCCATCAGCTATCGTTATATAGCTGTCCATTTGCCAGCCGGGCAGGCTGCGGGCGAGTATCGACAGCAGAAACAAAATAAGGCCGATATGATTAATATAAGGTCCCCATCTGCTAAATCGGTTTTTCTCCGCAAGCAGTGCGGAGCCGTCCATATGAACACGATAGCGCTTCCGCTTTAGCTGAGCCGCAAACTGCTCCACCCATGCCTCGGCAGGCTCATCCACCTTTGCGGAATAAACCGTCTTCTGCCGATTGATGAACTGTAGATGCTTGCGAATTTGCTGCTTGCTTAGCGCCCGATAAAGCGGCAAAATCCGATCCAGGCTGCAAATGACGAGTGACGTCCCAATCATTACAAGCAGCGTAATAAACCACCAGGACTCGTACGTGTGCGTCAAACCTAGCATATGATAGATTTTGCCTGGTGTGCCATATGTACTTTCATAATAAGCCGCTATATCAAAATTGTTAATAAACGTGTTTTCCTGCGGGTAAATCGTTCCAAGAGTAGCGCCGAGAAACGTCAGCACTATTAAATAAATCGCAATTTTTACGGAAGAAAAAAAACTCCAAATCCGGTCGATTGGATTTTGGTTTTTTTTCTGCGAACGCCGGGCAATGCCGTCATAACGCATTTCTAGCGGCTCGCTTTGCTGCTGGTCCTCCATCAGCGGCTTGCCGCAGCTTTCGCACAGCACCGTTCCAACCGCGTTCTGATGACCGCATTCACACTTGGTGTTATGTATAGCTAACACGGAAGAAACCTCCTAATACGTTAACAGCTTCTCTATTCGCTCATCAATATATGCCTCAGTCATTCCACCAACCGTAATATCCATAATTGTACCATCCGGTTTAACGAAAAAAGTCGTTGGATACGATCTTAGTCCGTACTCTCGCTCCGTCTTCCGGTCCACATCCCGCAATATCGGATAGTTCAGCTCAAACTGATGGACAAAATTGTTAACGGTGAGTGTATCCTCGCTCAAATTAATAGCCAGAATTTCGAGGCCATCCTTTTGCCATTTAGCAAATTGACGTTCGAATTCCGGCATTTCCTTCACGCATGGCGGGCAAAAGGTTCCCCAGAAATTAACGACAATCGCTTTGCCCTTATAATCCGACAGCTGGTGTACGTTGCCCTGTAAATCTACAAGCTTAAACTCAGGAGGTGTTCCCCCCACTTTCGGAACGCCCCCGCCTTGATCGGAAGCAAACAAAGTTGTTCCAATCGCATATCCCCCGATAATGAGTACGGCGGTCAATATGACAATTTGCATCATTTTGCGTGACGATTTCATAGAGCTTTCATCACCTGCATTTCAGTTAGTGTGTCTACATAGATAGATCCATTATAACGAAAAGCTGGCGGCAATTGCCGCTGCCGCCGTCTACTTTTTATGAACTTTATGTGACTTGCGGGCGGCCTCGCGCAGCTCCTTCACCTCGACAGGCGTCAGATGGCGAAATTGCCCCCTTGCCAAATTGTTCAGGCCCAACTCGCCGAACTTTACCCTTCTCAAGCGAACAACTGGATGGTTAATCGCTTCGAACATTCTTCTAACCTGACGATTGCGGCCCTCATAGATCGTAATACGGACAGTTGATGTGTTTTCTTCCGTATTCACGTCCTGATACTCCACCTCAGCAGGAGCAGTCATGCCGTCCTCCAGCTTAACGCCCTTCTTCAATTGATCCAGCAGCGTTCCGTGCGGCACGCCCTTTACTGTCGCATAATAGGTTTTCGGTACATGATGGCTCGGGTGGGTCAGAAGATTGGCGAACTCGCCGTCATTCGTGAGCAGCAGCAGCCCTTCCGTATCGTAGTCCAAGCGACCTACCGGATAGACGCGCTCCCTGATGCCTGGCAAATAATCGGAGACGATTTTGCGGCCTTGCGGATCGCTCGCGCTCGTAATAACGCCCTTCGGCTTATTCAGCATCACATATACTTTTTTCTCATTTCGGATTGGCTTGCCATTCACAAGTATGACATCAACAGCAGGGTCTGCTTTCACACCGAGCTCAGTCACTTTCTCGCCATTAACTTCAACCACTCCAGCCAAAATCATTTCCTCGCATTTTCTCCGGGATGCGATGCCCGCTTGCGCTAATATTTTCTGTAAACGTTCCAATACTTTCACCTCAAACTTTATCATAACGATATGAGGCGCAAAGCACAAGCGCTGTTAACCGAATATGTACATGCAAATGAAAATTGCTGCTAAAAAACCGACCAGATCGGAAAACAAGCCCACTTTAAGGGCATATTTGGTTTTTCGGATTCCAATCGCTCCAAAATAAACGGTCAGCACATAAAGCGTCGTATCTGTGCTTCCTTGAATCGTAGAAGCAATTCGCCCAATCATTGAATCCGGCCCATAGGTTTGAATCAGATCTGCGGTAAAAGCAAGAGACCCTGCTCCAGTTAACGGCCTAAGCACTGCAAGCGGCAATACCTCGCTAGGTATGCTGAGCCAATCGAACAGCGGGCGAACGACGCCACTCATAAAATCCATCGCGCCCGAAGCACGAAACATGCTGATTGCGACCATCATTCCGACGAGATGGGGAATAATTGCAATGGCTGTACCGAAGCCATCCTTGGCCCCTTCAGTAAATGTCTCATAGACGGGAACTTTGCGAAAAGCCGCATAAAGTGGAATAAATACAATAATAGCAGGTATGAGCCATGCCGATGCTCTTGTAAAAGCGTCAAGCAACGCCGCCACCTCCTCCCGATGCTGCCGCTGCTCCCGGTTTGACTGCTGGGGCAAGAGGCTGGGACGGACCTTTGACAATAGGCGGCTTTTGCCTGCTCCGGCACCAGCGATCAGCCACAATCGCCGCAGTGGTAGCTATACACGTAGCGGCGAGCGTCGTTCCGACGATTTCCGCAGGATTCGCCGAGCCGTAATTCATGCGAATGGCAATTAATGTAGTCGGAATCAGCGTAATGCTGGATGTATTTAACGCGAGCAGCGTGCACATGGCTGGAGTGGCGACAGCCGGATCAGGGTTCAGCTTTTGCAGCTCCTGCATCGCCTTAATGCCCATAGGCGTTGCCGCGTTGCCTAATCCGAAAAGGTTGGCGCTCAGGTTGCTCATAATATAACCGAGTGCCGGGTGGTTTTTGGGCACATCCGGAAATAACAAACGAACGATGGGGCCGAGCAGCTTTGCCATTTTTTTCAACAGGCCTGCATCCTCCGCTATTCGCATCATTCCTAGCCAGAACACCATAATGCTGATCAGACCGAAGCTGATCGTCACGCCAGCCTGCGCTCCTGTGAACGCTGCCCCCGCTACTGCATCAATTTTGCCATTGAAAGCACCAACGACGACGCTAATGACAATTAAAAACAGCCAAATAAAATTAACCATGCTTCCCGCCTCCCCAAGCAGTCAAGCGTAAACGGCGGCTTTGTGCATATTCAAGCAGCAGCCGTTTCAGATTCAATTAAGTTTGGTATAGCAAGCTTATATCATCTAAATAACGCCCGAATGGCTACGCCAGCCGCTGCCAAATAACTTTCTTTCCTAACCCCATCGTTGAAAAATACATCCGCTTCTGCCTTTTTGCGCTCAGGAAGCGTAAGTCTGCTGCTTCCCGTATCATAAATGGGCACAGCTCCTATTTTCGCCTCATTCATATACCACTCCAGCGTTCCTCTTTCGCCTAATGCATAACGCGTCGTTGCTTTATTTACCACGACAAGTCGTGAAGTCAGCTGGCCTTTTTCCTCCTCCGTTAGAGGGTAACTGAAGCTTTGCCCTACAGCGTAAGGATAGCCGGCAAGCGCTTGTCCTTTGCCCGCTAATTGAGCTAATGGATAATGCTTGAAGCCCCAATCAAGCATTTGGCGGTGATCCGCCCAATCATCTCCATCGCTCAGCGTGACAGCTGCCAGCTGCTGGCCGCCTCGGGTAGCGGAGCTGACAAGGCAACGCAGCGCCTGCTTCGTGTAGCCAGTTTTAACGCCATCTGCGCCCTCATACATTTGGAGCATTTTATTTTTGTTCACCCATTTATATTGCCACTGCTCATGCGGATTTGGCACCTGCTTGACGGGTGTGCTGACAATTTCGGCAAATACAGGATTGCGGAGCGCATATGCAGTCAGCTTAGCAAGATCGTTGGCTGAGGAATAATGCCCCTTCTCATCAAGGCCATGCGGGTTTTTAAATTGGGAGTTCGTCATTCCCAGAAAAGCAGCCTTTTCATTCATCAGCACAACGAACCCTTCCTCTGAACCGCCGACATGCTCGGCAATTGCGGTTGCTGCATCATTTCCCGAGCGCAGCATGAGGCCATAGAGCATGTCCTGCAATTTCATTTCCTCATTAAGCTGCAAATAAATCGAGGAGCCTTCCTTGCCTACCGCACGCTTGCCCGTCTTGACGGTGCCTGACAGGTTGCCATGCTCTATCGCTACAATAGCCGTCATAATTTTGGTTAGGCTGGCTATAAGCATCGGCTTGTCTCCGTCCTCGCTGTAGAGCAATCTGCCCGAGGTGACATCAATCAGCGCCGATGCTGATGCATGTGTGCTTAGCGGTTCTGGTTCAGCCGCGTAGCCTGACGCTGGCAGGCTTGTCCCTAACAAACAGAACGCCAAACCAAACAAGAGCGATATACGAGCTATTTTTACATTGCTAATCATTGTTCGCGGCCCCTTTCCTAATTTGTAAATTTACCAAACAAGGGAGTACACTTTCCTTACCCACAAACTTTTGAACACCTTGTACACTATATGCTTGTCTCGTAAAAATAAGACTGTAAAGTGTAGCTGACCTATGCCCTTCTCAGCAAAGCCACATCCCTCTCGTGTAAAAAAGAACGGTATTTTATTGACTCGGCTCATCGAATGTTATCCTTTAAACGAAAAACTGCCCTTGCGGGCAGCCTTGGCCTTAAATAATGGTTGTGTCTGTTGTGCTCATGTACCCTGAATTCATATTCGTGCCTGCTAATTGGCTCGTGCCACCAGACGAGCTGCGAATCATGGATTGCACCTTATCGAATACATAGGGTGTCGAATCAATAATTCGCTCCAGCAGATGCGTGTTATTATCGAGCGGCACGATTTTGACGCCTTGGGTGCCAACAACGAGAAAGGCAATTGGCGTGATCGATACGCCTCCCCCGCTTCCTCCGCCGAATGGCGCAGCTATTGTCGCCTTGTGGCTGTCATCGGAGCTGCTCGACGAAGCGGAACTGTCACCGCTGAACCGCATGTCACTGCCCCCGGCGACAAAGCCGAAGCCTACTTTGCTGATCGGCATAATGATGCTGCCATCCGGTGTCTGTACAGGGTCGCCAACAATGGTGTTGACGTCGACCATTTCTTTAATATTTTCCATTGCTGTTTGCATAAGGCCTTGTATTGGATGCTCGTGCACGACATCTCCTCCTAATTGTACAAATCAATTTAATGCAGGCTACGCTAATAATGTTTCCCGCAGCCCCGCATTGTATGTACGGAGGTGAAACGGCATATACAGCTATACTTATCCCTTATTTGAACAATATTTGGTGCCACATTTGGAGGCCATGCGAGCCTTTTTTGAGTCTGAATAGCAAGCTAAGGCCAGATTTTACCGCATGGAACATACTAAGCTTGGCCGTACATTGCCATTCCGTCTGAAAATAAGTCCCTTGGTACACCGGCTGCACTTGAAGCACCGGATCGGCTTTAAGCAAAACGAACTGTGATATGACACCCAGCATCGTCGTTTTAATCGACCATACAGCCCCAGTCGTCATGGCTGTCCACATCGCGTCCCCAACGCCTACCGTTGTCGACCATTTCCATTCGGTCAATTGCACCTTTTTCAGCAGCTGCCTGACCCAGCCTCGCAAATTTTCGGTTACCTCCAGCGCATGCTTCATTTTCTCAATAAATCGCTGTACATTTTCGGCGTCAATTTTCCCCTGCTGCTCCTTGGAATGCTCCACGCCTGCCTGCTTGGTGCTAATTTGCTCATGCAGCCGGATTGTAGCTCCCTGCAATTTCAATTGCGGGATCTTCACCTTATAATGCAGCAGTCCATAGAGCCCTACAATTCGCACATCAATATGGTCAAGCTCGCCCTTCCTTCTAAGCTTTCCATATACACGCACCGGCGAAGCAAGGGCAAGCAGCAATAAGAACAAAAAAAAGAGACCTGCCGCCGTCATCAAGCCGTAAAGGTTTCCGGGCATCGTGCTTCCTCCGTTTTCCTATTATGGGTTGAATATAGTATGACCCGGCGGTCAAATCTCATTCTCTGCAAGCCTGATTAATTCGGCGGAATCTCGTCAATCGTCATTTGCCGTTCGCCGATGCGTTCAAACAGCATTTGTGTCTGCTCTTCAAGGGCGTCCTCCACATCGACATGCTTCGGCTCTGGCAAAGCTTTAATACTTGGCAGTCCAAAATAATCCAGAAACGCTTTGGTCGTGCCATACAAAATAGGACGACCAATCGCTTCCGCGCGTCCAACCTCTTCAATTAAATCTTTGGAGACGAGCGACTGAATCGCTCTATCGGTTTTGACACCGCGAATTTCCTCAATATCAATACGGGTAATGGGCTGGCGGTAAGCCACGATAGATAATGTCTCCAGCGCTGCTTGCGACAGCTGCGAACGTGTAGGCGTGTAGGCCATTCGCTCAAAATAAGCGGCATGATCAGGATGAGTCGTCAGCCGATAAGCACCGGCAACCTCCGTCACCTGAACGCCTCGCTCCTCCCTGGCCAAATCCCGATGCAGCTCATATACCAAATCGGCAGCAAGCTCGGCATCAAACTGCATAATATCGGCAATTTGCCGCTTGGTCAGCCCTTCATCGCCTGCCATGAACAGCAGGCCCTCAATAATCGACTTCAATTTCTGATAATCCACTGTCCTCCGCATCCCCTCTCCAATGAATTACAATATCATCAAACAGCTGATGCTGAAAACAACGAATATGCTTCATCTTCATCAACTCCAAAATTGCCAAAAACGTAACGACGATTTCATGCCTGTCCATATTTTCACGAATCAGCTTTGAAAACTGCACCGTCTCAAACTGCCGCAGCACCTCTACAATGTCGCGAATCCGATCCTTTACGGATATTTCATCCCGCTGCACGGTCGCTACAAATTGGCGCCTTGCCGCCTTTTTGAGCGCACGCTGAAAAGCCGCCACCAGATCAGACACATGCAGCCCCTCAAGCGGGTTAATGTCCTGCTCCTGCAAGAAGGGGGTCATGTCCTCCGGCTCACGCGAAAAAACGAGGCTCCGCTGCATTTCCTTCTCCCGCAGCTGCTCGGCAATTTGCTTGAATTTGCGATATTCAACGAGCTTCTGAATGAGCTCATCGCGCGGGTCAAGGCCATCATCTGGCCAGTCCTCATATTCCTCCTCAAACACGGGCGGCTTCGGCAGCAGCTGCCTGCTCTTAATGGCTAGCAGCGTAGCCGCCATCACGAGAAACTCACTGGTCACCTCAAGCTCCATCTCCGTCATTGCATTCAAATAGTCCATATACTGATCTGTAATCTCGTTGATTGATACCTCATGAATATCAATTTCTGCTTTATCAATCAAATGCAGCAGCAAATCCAGAGGTCCTTCGAAAGATTCCAGCTTGTAAAGCACTGACACTGCCATTTCCTCCCGACTAATCTTCCGATAAAATCGCCGCGCTACTCGCAAGCGTAAACAACAGCTGCCAAAGAGCAGCATCTATCCTTTACGCTAAAAATAGAAGAGCCTCTTGTCAGAGGCCCTTCGCACGAGCTGCAAGCCTTAAGCTTAATTATGCAGCAATTTTGTCAAATTAGCCATCTCTATTGCACTGGCAGCAGCTTCGTACCCTTTATTTCCAGCTTTTGTTCCTGCGCGCTCAATCGCTTGCTCAATGGAATCAACCGTCAATACGCCAAAAATCGTCGGTACGCCCGTCTTCAAGCCAACAGCCGCCACTCCTTTGGCCGCCTCGTTGCACACGTAGTCAAAATGCGGTGTTGATCCCCGAATAACGGCACCCAGCGTAATAACCGCATCGTATTTGCCGCTCTCTGCCATCTTTTGCGCGATAAGTGGAATTTCAAAAGCTCCCGGTACCCAAGCCACCTCAACCTCGTTATCCAATGCGCCGTGGCGTTTAAACGCATCAAGCGCTCCGCTAAGCAGCTTGCTCGCAATAAATTCATTAAACCTTCCAACAACGATTCCGTAACGCAAGCCTTCTGATACTAAATGTCCCTCGTATACATGTGGCATAATTAAATTCCTCCCAATTCATTTTTATAATGAGTGTACGATTATTGTTGTTCTTGATTTTGATCCGTAAAATGAAACAGATGGCCGAGCTTCGCTTGCTTGGTCCGCAAATAACGGTCATTGTCCTTATTCGCTTCCATTTGAATCGGCACACGCTCAGTAACTTCCAGCCCATACCCTTCCAGCCCTTTAATTTTTCGCGGGTTGTTGGTGAGCAGGCGCATTTTGCGAATGCCGAGATCGCGCAAAATTTGTGCTCCAATGCCGTAGTCGCGCAAGTCCGGCGCAAACCCAAGCTGCAAATTAGCATCGACCGTATCGAGCCCCTGCTCCTGAAGCACATAAGCCTTGAGCTTGTTGATTAGGCCGATTCCGCGCCCTTCTTGGCGCATATAGAGCAGTACGCCATTGCCGGCCTCCTCAATCTGCATCAGCGCTGCCGCAAGCTGCGGTCCGCAATCACAGCGATGCGAATGGAATACATCACCCGTCAAGCATTCCGAGTGCACGCGCACTAGCAGCGGAATTTCTGGATCAATCTCGCCTTTTACAAAAGCGACATGCTCCTTGCCATCTACCTCATTCGTAAAACCAATCGCTTTAAAATTACCGAAATCCGTTGGCATATTAACCTCGACGACACGCTCAACGAGCTTTTCCTTCGCATTACGGTATACAATCAGCTCTTGAATCGTAATAAGCTTGAGATCATGCTCATGCTTAAACTCAACCAAATCCGGCAATCTTGCCATTGTGCCATCTTCATTAATAACTTCGCAAATGACCGCTGCTGGCTCTGAACCGCACATAAGAGCCAGATCAATCCCCGCCTCTGTATGGCCTGCCCGTCTGAGCACACCGCCATCCTTCGCAATTAGCGGAAAAATGTGACCCGGCTTGCGGAAATCCGTTGCCTTCGTATTCGGGTCAATGAGCGACTTGACCGTCTCGGAGCGCTCATGCGCAGAGATGCCGGTCGTTGTCGAAATATGGTCAACGGAAACGGTAAATGCCGTGCCATGAAAATCTGTATTGCGCGCTACCATCGGCGGCAGCTCAAGCTGCTCCGCCCGCTCTGCGGTAATCGGAACGCACACTAGCCCGCGCGCCTTCGTAATCATAAAATTGATCACTTCAGGCGTCGCCATTGAGGCCAGCGCAATGAGGTCGCCTTCATTTTCACGATCTTCATCATCTACAACGATAACGGGCTTGCCAAGCAGCAAATCCTCCAGTGCCTCCTCAATCGTATTAAACAATGATTTCTCCAAAGGCTGATCCTGCTGTCCCATAAAGCTTCCCTCCCTGATCGTTCACCACTTCAACTAAAAACATCTATTCTTATTTACATAAATCCATTTTCACTTAAAAAAGCATAGCTCAGCTTCGCTCCGTCTGCCTTGCCAGCTTTACTGCCGGAAGTCGCGCAAGCCTCGCGAGCTGGCTTGAAATGCAGCAAATGCTCCACATATTTGCCGATGATATCGCATTCGATATTTACGGAATCGCCTATGCGCTTATCCAGCAAAGCCGTTTCGCCAAGCGTATGCGGAATGACCGACACTGAGAAGCCAGCATCATTCGTGTCGACAACGGTTAGGCTGATGCCGTCAATTGTGATGGAGCCTTTAGGAATGACATATTTCAGTGTTGCCGCATCGTTCAGCTTAATGCTGAATATAACGGCATTGGCGTCGGTTGCCCTTTTTGTGATCGTACCTGTGCCGTCAATATGTCCTTGCACCATATGGCCGCCAAAACGCCCTCCAGCCAGCATCGCACGCTCCAGGTTGACCTGTTCACCGGGCTTTAGCTGGTGAAGATTAGAGCGCCGATATGTCTCCGGCATCACATCCGCGTCAAAGGTGCTCCCTGTAAAGGAGATGACCGTCAGACACACGCCGTTTACGGCTATGCTGTCGCCCAGCGCCACACCCTCAAGCACGCGGGAGGCGGCAATTGTCAATACCATAGCCTCGCCCTGCTGGACCACTCGCTTCAGCTTGCCGACTTCTTCAATCAGACCCGTAAACACGGCTAACCCTCCTCTCTAAACAGGACGGTAGACCGGGTAGCCGCTTATGCAAATATCAGCTCCCGCTTGCTCGACCTGTGTGCGCTCAAGCTCAATAGCCTGCGCCATTTTTTCAAAGCCTTCAAAATCAAAGGTGCCGGGAGCCGCTGCTCCGCCAATGATTTTGGTTGCCATATAAATCATGATTTTGTCGATGAGTCCTGCTGTTAGCATGGCGCCATTGAGCTTGCCTCCGCCCTCCAGCAAAATTGACCCTATTTCCAGCTCGCCAAGCTTTCTCATCGCCTCCGCCAAATCAACCTGCTCTCCCGTGCCTGCCCGAATGAGCTCGACGCCAGCAGCCAGCAGCTCTTGCGCTTTGACGTCATCCGCCTGCTCAGTTGCAATAACAATCGTTCTTGCCGTCCGATCCGTAACTACGCGCGCGGTGAGCGGCAGCTTGAGACTGCTGTCGATGACAATCCGCACCGGATGCAGCGCTGGAACGTCCGCTCTTGTTGTGAGCTGCGGATCATCAGCTAGCACTGTGCCGATACCGACCATGATGCCCATATGCTGATGGCGCAGCGTATGCACCTGCTCCCTTGCAGCACTGCCCGTTACCCATCTGCTGTCGCCGGTGCGGGAAGCGATTTTCCCATCGAGTGTACTCGCTGTCTTAAGGGTGACAAACGGCAGCTTCGTAGTAATATATTTATTAAACTTTTCATTCATTTGGTTGGAGCGTTCCCCTAGAAGCCCCACCTCAACCTCTATGCCGCATTCCTTCAGCCGTTCAAGACCCCGCCCGGCTACCTGCGGATTCGGATCTGTCGTGGCTACGACTACCCTTGCCACCTTGGCATCAATAAGGCGCTCGCAGCAAGGCGGCGTCTTGCCAAAATGACTGCAAGGCTCAAGCGTCACGTAGGCTGTAGCGCCCTCCGCCTCTTCGCCCGCCATTTGCAAGGCATGTACCTCAGCGTGCCCCGTTCCCCGCTTGAGATGCGTTCCAATGCCGATAATGCGGCCGTCTTTTACAACGACGCAGCCAACGATTGGATTAATATCCGTCTGTCCAGCCGCCTTCTCTGCCATATCCAGCGCTAAGCTCATATAATAGCTGTCATTCAAAATATCCATCAACGCAAAAAACCTCCATTAGCAACATAGCCAACGGAGATGAGAGTTTATCTTAGAGACCCGCTTTCAAGTACACAAATAATCGTTTTTAACAGACCTAATTACCCAGCGAAAAAAAAGCGCAGGCAAATAAGCATGAAATCACGCCTTGAAAGTGTCTCCTTCTCCCATCCAGACTGTACTGTCGGTCCCGGAATTGCACCAGGTCAGCCGCATACAACAGCTCATGCGCTCACACGCTCTGAAATCATTGTATACGGGTCACGGACTGACAGGCAGCACATCTGTCGCTTCATCGTTCCAAGCGCTTAGACAGCCTCCTGATCACCGCCGGTTGGGAATTTCACCCGACCCCGAAGGAAAGCCACTGTATTATATTTTTTAAAAATGTTCACTTACTTTTAAAATGTAACTCTGAAGAAATGTTACCACCGCAAAATTGAAAAAGCAAGAGCTTTCGATTCTGCTTCTCAATTAGCAGCTGTTAGGGTGTATTTTTTATAAAAAAACCGTTTATTTTTCCGACGAATCGAAAAAACAAACGGCCCTCCCGCAACGATTAAACCGTTACGACTTCAACTTTTTCCATTTTTTCGCCTTGGCGGAACGTATCAACATGCTCCATGCCTTTAGCTACCTTGCCAAATACCGTGTGTCCGCCATCCAAATGCGGCTGTGGCGCATAGCCGATATAGAACTGGCTTCCACCTGTGTTGCGTCCAGCATGTGCCATTGCAAGCGATCCGCGCTCATGCTTGTTCGGGTTGATTTCACAATTAATGGTGTAACCAGGACCGCCTGTACCATTTCCAGTAGGACAACCGCCTTGAGCAACGAAGCCCGGAATTACGCGGTGGAAAGTCAAACCATTATAAAAACCATCGTTTGCAAGCTTCTCGAAGTTTGCAACTGTGTTAGGCGCATCTTGATCAAAAAGGTCAATAATAACCTCTGCTCCGTTTGCCATTGTAATTTTCGCTTGTTTTGCCATCTATTAAACATCTACCTTTCTATATCCGAATAAGACTACGTTACCAAATTTAACCCTTATTTCGCAAGGGCTGTTTTGCGAAGTCTTGCCGGAAGCAAGTCATTGCCGACAATATTGTCCAAAGATTCACGCTGAACGACAAGATCAGACTGACCATCTTTGACAAATACGACAGCTGGACGGCGGAAACGGTTATAGTTGCTCGCCATCGAATAATTATAAGCGCCTGTGCAAAATACTGCAAGCAGATCGCCGCTGTTTGCTTTAGGCAATTCCAGATCAATAATGAGCTTGTCGCCGCTTTCGCAAGCTTTGCCCGCTACGGTAACCGTCTCTTCGTTTGCCTCGTTCGCACGATTTGCAAGCACCGCTTCATATACAGATTGATAAAGCGCAGGGCGCGGGTTATCCATCATGCCGCCATCAACCGCAATATATTTGCGTACGCCTGGAATTTCCTTGCTCGTTCCAACTGTATAAAGCGTTGTGCCTGCATCGCCAACGATGCTGCGGCCCGGCTCAACCCAAATTTCAGGAAGCGGGAATTCCGCTGCCGTAAAGCTGGAAATGAGCGTATCCGTAATCGCTGCCACGTATTGAGCAACTGGAAGCGGGGAATCTCCATCTACATAACGGATGCCGAAGCCGCCGCCAAGGTTGATCACCTTGAACGTCAAGCCAAGGTCCTGGCGAATTTCAATGGCAAACGCCGACATTTTTTCAACAGCCATCTTAAAGCCGTCTACTTCAAAAATTTGCGAGCCGATGTGGGAATGAACGCCAAGCACTTCCAGATTGGACAGCTCCATCGCTTCCTTAATCGCCAGTTTAGCCGCGCCATTCGTCAAGTCGAAGCCGAACTTGGAATCTTGTTGCCCTGTGGAAATATAGTCATGCGTATGCGCCTCAACACCCGGCGTAATCCGCAGCAAAATTTTAACCGTCAAGCCTTTGTCCTTCGCCAGCGCATTAAGCACTTTAAGCTCAGTAGAATTATCTACTACGAAGCAGCCGATGCCTGCATCAAGCGCCATATTAATTTCATCCGGCGATTTATTGTTGCCGTGGAAATGAATACGCGCTGCTGGGAAGCCCGCTTTCAGCGCTGTATGAAGCTCTCCGTCGGAAACGACGTCCAGCGACAGGTTTTCCTGTTCGGCAAGCGCACACATTGCCATTGTGCTGAATGCTTTGCTTGCGTAGGCCACTTGAAATTGCAGGCCGGATTTTTGAAAAGCGGTCACGTATTCATTTGCACGCTGACGCACAAGCGCCTCATCTACAATATATAGCGGCGTACCATATTCTTTTGCCAGCTCCGTTACGTCACAGCCGCCGATTTCCAAATGCCCCTGAGCATTAACTTTGCTCGTTCCATGCAAGTACATTGTTATTATTCCTCCATATGTGAATAGATTCGATTTACACCAATAGCAACAGTATATCGCAATCTACCCGCAAGCGTAATGGATAATTTAACAAGTCATTTGCATTATTTACGGCTTTACTCCGTTTCGGGCATTTTATCTAGCTGCTGGGGCCGCAGCAGATTGGGCCGCTTGCGGTTTTGCAGCACCGGTGTCCGGAAAATGATATTCATCATCGCCCGGAAATCAAACGGAATGAACGGCCACATGTAAGGACGATTGAACGAACGCTCCATGCACAAAAACAGCAGGATAACCGTCGTTCCGACAATGAAGCCCGGCACCTGAAAGGCAGCAACAAGCGTAATTAGCACAAGCCTGACAATGCGGTTCGCCAGCCCCAGCTCATAGCTCGGCGTCGCAAACATTCCAATGGCCGCAACCGACATATACAAAATGACCTCATTGACGAAAATGCCCGTCTGAACCGCAATATCGCCAATGAGAATAGCTGATACGAGCGACATTGCCGTCGCCAGCGAAGTTGGCGTATGCACGGAGGCGAGCCGCAGCAGATCGACGCCGACCTCCGCCAATAAAAATTGTACGAGCAGCGGCAGCTTGCCTGTTTTCGATGGTCCGAGAAACTCCAGCGCCTGCGGCTTCAGCTCTGGATGGATAACGAACAGCAGCCAGAGCGGCAGCAGAAAAAGCGAGGCGAAAATGCCAATAAACCGCACCCAGCGCAAATAGGTGCCGATAAACGGCGTCTGGCGATTTTCCTCGGCATGCTGTACGAGATCGAAATACGTCGTCGGCAAAATCATGACGCTGGGCGAGGTATCCACGAAGACGACAACTGCCCCTTCAAGCAAATGTGAGGCTACGACGTCTGGTCGCTCCGAATAACGGACGAGCGGAAATGGGCTCCAGCCTCGTTTGACGGTCGCCTCCTCCAGCTGCTTGTCGGCAAGCGGAATGCCGTCAACCTTGACCATCGAAATTTTTTCCTTAATGGATTTAAGCAATTCCTTATCTACCAAATCAGCAACATAGGCGATACATACATCCGTCTGTGTTCGCTCGCCGATCTGCATCAGCTCGTATCGCAGCTGCGGATCACGCAGCCTTCGTCTGACCAGTGAAACATTCATCATCAGCGTTTCGACGAAGCCGTCGCGGCTGCCTCGGACGACCCGCTCCAGGCTTGGCTCGTCAGGCGAACGTGCCGGGAAGTTTTTGGCGTCAATAAGCAGCGCCGTCGCCTCCTTGTCGATGAACAGCGCCGTTCCGCCAGAGAGGATGCCCGTCAGCAGCTTATTCCAATCCTGCTCGGACTTGACCTGAGAGGCTGGCACATACATATCGAGAAAGGCATGCAACGCATCGGAGGACAAATCATCCGGCTGCAAGTAGGTCAGCCGCTTCAGCACTTCTGTTTGCAGCGTATCCTTTGCCAGACCATTCATAAACACGAACGCGACCCGCCGCTCGCCGAATATCATTTCCCGTACGACAACATCGAAGCTGCTGCCGTAGCCAAGCTCATTTTTTAGCCGCTCCAATACATCATCCAATTCCGAAGGAATACGCTCCTCGCGACCATCCTGCCCTCGCTCTTTGCCTTGCGACTTCCCTCCTCCCTGCGATTGCCGCTGTCCCTGCCTGCTGCCTTGCGCTTTAGAACGGGCATGCAGCGGCTGATCGTGGCCATTCTGCCCTTCCTCCCTTTTTTGCTGGTGATCGCTTCTACTCTCCGCGTGCGGGTTCTCCTTATTTCCGTCAACAAGCTGCTTGGCATGAATAAATCCCTTCACCTGCCGCCAGCCTCGCTCACTTTTACCGGAAGAATGCTTCTCCCTGCCCGCTTCGGTGTCCTGCTCATTTTCCAGCTTCATCATGCCAGGAATGCTCGCCTGCCTATAATCTTGACCCGGTTCATTGTGCTGCTCCTGATCCTTATCCATCTTCTTCCCTCACCTCAGTTCTCCAGCATAACCCTGCTCATTCCCTACCATTTCCCTACCATTGATACCAAAGCCAGTCCAGCAGCGAACCAAGTGTCTTCCCAAGCACCATCGCCATCACAAGGCCAACTAAATAGTCCGATAGATGGATGCGTTTGGCGAGAATGGGAAACACATTCAATACTTCCGTCAGCGCCGCCGCAAGCAAGCCGACGAATATGCCATTGAGCAGCCCGACAGCGATTTGTGACGTAATGCCCGCAAGCGAAAGCTTCCAATTAAAAAAATCTGCAAATGTCCAATAAACCGCACCGCTTATTACCGCCGTTTCAAAC
The DNA here is from genome assembly GCF_036894955.1 of Paenibacillus sp. KS-LC4. Classification (NCBI taxonomy): domain Bacteria; kingdom Bacillati; phylum Bacillota; class Bacilli; order Caryophanales; family Paenibacillaceae; genus Paenibacillus; species Paenibacillus sp. KS-LC4. The sequence continues at coordinate 3,707,413 of NZ_CP145905.1, forward strand.
CAAATGGACATGCTGTAGGCATAGGCAATTTGGGCTAATCGCGGAATAAGATCCAGCACGGTTAGCAGCGCCACCAGTCCGCTGCCTACCGCAAGCCCTCCCGATAAGCCCAGCATAACAATAAAAGCATGAATCGGAAGGTCAAGCATCGTCCTCACTCCGAGCGGTTTGGCGATCATTTTTTTTACGCATCTCGTCAGCGATCACATAGGCGTTCACATTTTCCTGGTAGGTGAACAGCTCTACTTCAAGCGGATTCGGCTCTTCATTGAATCTTTTTCGGAACAGATGGTTGAAAAACAGCACCATGCCAAGCCCAATGCCGAAGGAATATGGAATTTGAAACCAAAGCGGATGCTCATTATGCTCTCCGGTAATCAGCTCGACGATTCGAATATGGACCTCCTTCATGCTGACATCCGTATGGAAGTTCATAATCGCCAGTCCTGCGCCGAAAAACAGCAGCAGCCATGAAAAAATAAGCAGCGGAATGCGCGGCTTTGGCGGCTTATCCGCAATCATAACCAGCACTTGGGGATCACCATAGGCTTCAATAGTCAAACTAGGCTCCAGCTCGCGCAGCCGGCTGACAATTTGCAGCAGATCGATGACGACGCGGTTGCCGTCCGGCTTGCTGTGACGATATAGAACGATTTGGCCCAGACGCCGTTCCTGCTCTTCGGACTCGCCAAGCAGCCTCGCCGCCTGCCCAAGCGTCACTTCCTTCTCGGGACGTATCCCAATTCGCTTGCGCAAACGCAAATAGAGAGGCTGCCGCTGCGTCGTATCCATCCGTCATCAGTCCTTTATCTGTACTTTGGGTTCGTTTCCCTTTTAGTATGAGAAAAACAGGAATCAGATAGTCACGCCGCAGCAGGTAAAAACAAGAAAAAAGGGGCGATCCCAAAAGTAGTTTTTAACTACCTTGTGATGCCCCTGCCGCTTTGAATTTTCAATGTGATAAAAAAAAGCGAGAGCCACCCGCTGTCGGGCGTGAACGCGGGCCTGTCCTCACTGATGCCTTCTTTTCTCCTCTTGTGAATGCTATAATACTTATATACATTACCAAATATGGTAAAAAAGGAGGGTGTCTGTTCATGAACGCGAGCCAAATTCTCGAAACGCTGCCGCATCGTTATCCGTTCCTGCTTGTCGATCGAATTGAATCGGTAGAAGAAGGTCACAAGGCAGTGGGGATCAAAAATGTCAGCATCAACGAAATGTTTTTCCAAGGACATTTCCCAGAATTTCCGGTGATGCCGGGGGTGCTGATCATCGAGGCGATGGCACAGGTTGGGGGCGTCGCGATGTTGAGCGTGCCGGACTTTAAAGGAAAGATCGCCTTCTTGGCAGGGATTGACGGTGCTCGCTTCCGCCGCCAAGTCTTTCCAGGCGACCAACTGCGCATCGAGGTCTCCATTACGAAGCTCAAAGGCGTCATCGGCAAAGGACAGGCCGTTGTTTATGTCGAAGGCGAGCTGGCCGCTGAAGCGGAATTGACCTTCGCGATCAAAAAAGACTAGGACGTGTCTGCGAAGGCTGAGAAAAGCAAATTTTGCCGAATTACCGTTCCATGAAGGCGCGCTTGTGAAGGCGTACCTAGGGAACGCCCCATCCCAAACGAAACGAAGCAGAGGACAAACAGGCGGTGAATAGAGCCACTAAACGGAAATTCAGACCCATCTTCATTTTGAAGACAAAAAAGGGATGCTCACGCGGGTCGTGAGAATCCCTTTTTGGCGTTATGAAGTGGTTCCGACGCAGCTGCGATGCTCGTGGGCAAACGATACAAGAAACGTCGCGTCCGGCCCGGATGCGGAGTAGAGCTCTTGGCAGAAGGCAAGGATCGAAGCAGCTGCTTTTGGTTCCGATAGCAGCATCATGTGGTTCGACGAGTCAATGTCGTATAGGTGGAAATCTTCAATCTGACGTTCAAATTCGGACCAATAATCCCCTTGATCGAACACGGGGCTCGTCTTGACTTTAAAGTACGGTTCCAGTGCCCCGAGGAACGTACCGCTTTTGTTGCGGAAGAAATAGGCGCTGACCTCTTGCGGATTGGTCATCGGCAAAATAGTAAATCCGCTGCGGTCGATCGCTTCCTGCACATCAGAACTACTCTGAATCATCGTGAACAGGTAGTCATCCGTGCGCTTGTAGCCGCGCTCGCGAGCCAGGGTCAGCAACTGCTGGGAATATTCCTCATCCGAGAGCGTCGGGTCCAGATCATCACGGTGAATCAATGTAGTCGGTATCTTCTCCGGCTCGTGCTGAATCTCGGTAAGCAAGGACATGTTGACCGATTGCAAGATCGCGGTTTTTCTATTAAACATCGCTTCCGGCAAAATGGTCTTGGTGTAGATTTTGTCCGAATACAAGGTGTCGAGGAACACGATGGAGTTTACCTTCTGCCCCAGCTCCTGCAACTGACGAGCCACTTCGTAGGCGAGGAGTCCGCCGAGCGAATAGCCGCCGAGATCATACGGCCCTTCTGGCTGCACGCTTTGAATGATGTGCACGTAGTACGCGGACATCGCGTATATGCCTCGAATCGGGGCACGGTTGCTCATCCACCCACGCGCTTTAATGCCGTAGAAGGGTCTGCTGCTCACTTTGGCGATCATCGAGTAAATGCCGACGCCGCCTGCCGTCCCGTGCATCCAGAAAATCGGACAGCCTTCCGTAGCTTGGTTCAGCAGGACAAGCTCCGGGAACTGCGACAAGCTGGTCTGCACAGGCTTGTGGGCCGGCGGTGCTGCAAGCGGTGCTTGCGTCGTTGCAATAGTCTGGCTCACAATTTCCGCTTTCGGCTGCGCCTTGGTCACCCCATTGGGGACCAGCTCCCGCATCAGATCTTCCATTGATTTGCATTCGCTCAGCTTGACGAAGGAGAAGGACGGGTCGATTTGCGTTTGTATTTGCTGCAGCAACTGCATGAACAGAATCGAGTCGAACCCGTAGTGGTCGAGCGGCTTGTCCACCTTAAGCTCCGCAGGCGTGAGCCCCACGAGTTCGGAAATTATGCCGATGACTCGCTCCCGCAGATCCTCCGCAATGGCGGGGGCCTGTTCCTCCGAGCCGGGAACCGCCCCGGAAGCAGAAGCTGCAGCAACTGCTGGCAGACTCTGCGTTGTCAGCGCTCTTCTTGCTATTGCCGGGGCGGTCAGCCAGCAGCGGCGGCGCTCAAACGGATAGGTTGGCAAGGAGATGCGACGGGCGGACGCTCTGCCTTGCAGCGCCTCCCAAGGAATTTTGCCACCTTTCGCCCAGAACAGAGCTAGCTTTCCAAGATTACCCTCTGCCAGCAAGGCTCGAAGAACGCTCTCTCCATTGATCACGGCCAAAATATCATGGAGCTCGGAATGAGACTCGTTCAGGTCGCCGAGATAGAGCGCGATAGGAGCGTCGCCTTTTTTCAAATAGCCTCGCAAACCTTGCATCATCTCGTCGCAGCTTTGTGCCACCATCGCAAGTCGCGCCTCCATCTCGTCTCGGCCGACTTGCAGCGTGTGCGCGATGTCATGCAGCTTCAAGCTGTCATCGGCTTCGAGGAACGCCAGCAGTTGTGCGGCAACGTCGGCAAGACGCTCGCGATTTTTCGCGGAGAGGACGATGATCTGCGGCGCATCTGTCGGTTCGTGATCGACCCCCTCTGGCTTTGCCGGGATGTATTCTTCGACCACAAGATGCGCGTTTGTGCCGCTGATGCCAGTTGTGCTGACTGCACCGAGGCGCGGGCGCTCATCGGCCGTGGTCCATGATCTGTTCTTGGTATAAATCACAAACGGGGTGTCTGTCAGGTTGATGTAGTCGTTGCTTGACTCATAGTTGTGCAAAGCCGGAATTATCTTCTCTTTCATCGCCATCAGCATAGAGATCAAGCTGACGACGCCGGATGCAGCGAATGTATGCCCGATCAACGGCTTGATCGAGCCGAGCGCACAATATTGCGATTGATCGGTGTGTCTGCGAAAAGCGTTAATGAGCGCCTGTACCTCTAAGGGGTCTCCCAATCGGGAACCGACGCTGTGAGAGAGCACATATTGGATGTCAGCCGGGTTGATGCCGAAGCGCTTGTAGACTTGATGAAGCAGCTCAGCTTGGCTCGCAGGGCTCGGCGCGGTGATGCCGTTCGTCTGGCCATCATAATTGACAGCGCTGCCCTTAATGCAGCCGTAGATTTGATCACCATCCTCCAGCGCTTTGCTCAGCGGTTTGAGTACGACGACAGCTACCGCTTCGCTCGGCACCAGACCATTTGCACGCCCGTCAAACACAAAGCAGGTGCCATCCGGGGAGAGCATGTCGAGCTTGCCCATGCCGTTGTGGATCACTGGCGAGATCAACAGGCTGACACCGCCGGCTAGCGCCATGTCGCATTCGCCTTGGCGCAGAGCTTGGCAGGCTTGGTGAATCGCGACGAGTCCGGACGAGCAGGCGGCGGTGATCGCCATGTTCGGGCCCTTGAGGTTGAGCGCATAGGAGATGCGGGCCGCGAGCGTGGCGTTCTGGTTACTGTTCAGCGGACTGTCCTCTCCGGCCAAAAACCCGTACTCGCCCTCTTCCACCCCGACATAGACGCCGCAGGCGGCTCCACGAATGCACTCACCCATATAGCCGGCATCCTCCAGTGCATGCCATGCTTCCTGCAGGAACATGCGCTGCTTCGGATCAATGTACTCCGCCTCTTTGGGCGAGATTTTAAAAAACAAGGGATCGAAGCGGTCAACGTCCGGGACAAATCCGCCCCATTTGCCCGTCCCCTTCTCTTCCCGCCAGTCCCAGCGTTCAGACGGGACAACCGTGATTGCTTCCTTCCCATCTCGGATGTTTTTCCATAGCTCCTGCACGTTGCTCGCCTGCGGGAATTTGCCGCTGATCCCGACAATCGCAATCGGTTCCTGCCCACTGCACACGGCTGCTCCGGCGGCGAATCGAGCCTTGTCGATCTTATTGCGCGAAGGGCGCTTGGACAGGCTGCTGACGATTGGAGTGACAGGTGCTGCCGCAATCGCTACTGCGGATTCGACTTGCTCTTGATAGAAGTCGCGCAGGGCCTCCCCATGCGTGGCCGCATAAAACTGGGTTATAGCTCTGATTGTGGAATGATCAAAGAACAAGGCGGGTGTCACGGCAATGCTGTAGCGTTGCGACAGAAAACCGGCAAACTCGGCCAAGCTGATTGAATCAAATCCAAAATCGGCCAATATTTCATCGACATTCAATTTGGTGGGCGGAATTTTGAGAACGGAGCTGATCTGCTCCTTGAGATCCCACTCCACACACTGTTCAAGCGTCAATCCCTTCATCTCCGGACGTCTTCCCTTGCCTGAAGAGGTGCTGCTGCCGGAATGCACTGGCACCGGAGTGGGCACCGCCGACTTCGCGAGGCCCAGCATGTGTTCGATGCGACTAGGCTGACCGACCATCACAAGATGCTGAGTGCGGTTCTGCGACACAATGCGGTCAAAAATCGCAAGGCCCTCTTCCACTTCCAAGAAGCGTTGACCGCTGGTCTTGAAGTAGGCTTCCGTGTTTTCCTTCTTCTCAAAATGCATCCCCCCCGCTTTCCAAAGCGGCCAGTTGATGACGAATGTTGTCCCTTTGCGCAGCTCGCCATAGGACATTTGGAAGCGGTTGGAAATTGAATAGTCGCAAGAGCCAAAGTCTCCGATGATCGCCGACGAAGAGGAGAAGTAGCAGGTAAAATCAAGTTCCGGCTCTCCTTGCAGCAGCTCGTCGAGCAGAAGCGTTCCTCTAACCTTCGGGTCGAGCACTTGCTGGAACCTGCGGTCATCCTTGTCGAGAATGCTCTCGGCTCCGACGAGGCCGGCAGCATGCAGGACGCCGTGAATACGGCCGAACCTTGACCGGGCTTCTGCAAGCCCCTCCTCCATACGCGTGCGATCACAGACATCTGCTTGCAGATAGAAGACGTGGCTGTCTCGTTTTTCAAGCGCTTCAATCTTCGCCTGTTTGGCAGCATCAAGCGCAGAGCGCCCGGTCAAAATCAGATTGACCGGGTGCTTGCCAGCCAGATGCTCGGCGAACAGGTAGCCCAGACCGCCCAGACCGCCGGTGATCAGGTAAGTGCCGCCCGATTTTAGCAAGGTGGATGAGCCTGCTTGAATGCGGGTCGGCTGCACCTTGCAAACGTGACGCTTGCCGTTTTGGTAGAGGACGCTTTCGATTTTGGAAGCACGGAGCTCGTTTAGAAGAAGATGCATGTTCTCCTGCAAAGAAACGGCCTCCGCTTCTTGTATCACGACAGCCGCTCGGGTATCTGGAAGCACCAAGCCCAAGGAGCGCTCAAAACCGATCCATGATTCAAGGAACGCACGCTCGGTCGCATTTCGGTGCTGACCGACGAGCAGCAGCCTCTTGGCTTTAAGCTTCGTCGTCGCTAGAGCCTGTACGATGTCGAGGATCGGCTTCATGTCCTCTACGAGCGACGCGTCTTCAAGCGGCCAAAGGTATAGCAAGGCATCAACTTCCCCCTGCTGTTCTTGAACGCTGCGAAGTGCCTGCTGGCATGAAGTTCCCTGCGCGCAGAAAAGAACCTGCGTCTGCGGGCTTAGCGCCCGCACCGCTTCCATGACCACACGCTGAGCCTCCACATTCGAGAGGAAGCAGAGCAGCGTGTTTAAGCTGGACGGTGCGTGGCTGTTGCTGAGTTGTTCTTGCCAGATCTCCTCAAAGGTCATCAAAACAAACGGCTCGGTGGATGTAATAACCGCTTGAGGACGGTTATTTTGCGTTAACATACCGCTGATTTGTAAACAAATAATGCCTTGTTCGTCGCAAAACGTGAAGTTGCCTTCGTCTGCCACAACCCACATGGAAGCCGGACAAGGGGCATAGATTACGACTTCTTGCAAGGTGACAGGCAAACTGCCTTGCAGCACGCCATCCAGCAAGTGCGGATGGAGCAGAAACTCCGAAGGCACCATCGGCAGCGTGACGCGTGCGCCTCGCTCCCGCAAGGTGAACGCATCGAGGAGCGGCGCTTCGTCCTCTATCAGCACGGCGCTTCCTGATGCGTACAGCTCTTCCTCGTCATTGTAAATCTCAAAGGGGATCTCGCCATTAGCGGCCATGTACAGTGCAATATGCACCTGCAGCCCGTCTGCACCTACTGTGAGCGGCGACCCCCAGACGATTTTTTGCAAACGAAGGCGGGTACAGCCTTCGTTCTCAGCGCAGGAAGCCTGTTCCACAGCTGCTCGCGCCATCTCCAATTGGACGAATTCCGGCACCAACTGATCGCGAAGAAAGGTCTCCTCGCCGGACAAGAAGGTGCTGTAGCGCATTTCGTTCAGGTTTGACGTGTTGCGATGAAGCAGCGGATGCAAGGCATTGACGGCAGATTTCCCCTTCCTGCCGAAGCCTATCTGCACGCTTTCATACGCAGGCAACGGGTAGCGCTCTTTCGCAAACGAATAGGTCGGCAGTCCAGTCAGTCGCTTGACCGCCCCCGCCGGGTAGAGCCCTTCCCAGTCGATCCGATTGCCATTGACCCACAGTTCTGCTACCGTCGTGAGCTTGCAGTTGTGCAGCAGGCTGAGCAGGAACGCTTGCCCCTCTTCGGTGTCGGCCAGATTGATCCCGTTGACGCTGCCGTTTTTACTGACGGTGCCCACGAAGACTTCCCCAGACTTGCCAGACCCTGCTAGGTAGCGTTCAAGCTGGCCGATCAACTGGCCCCGGTCTTTGACAACGATAGCAAGCCGTTGTGACATGCTCTCTCTCGCCACTTGGTAGGTATACAGGAAGTCGGAAAGCGAGACGTCCTGGTGAGAGCGGAGGTAGCGAAGTGCGGCATCGGCATTGGCTTGCAGAGATTCTGCACTGTGGGCCGACAGTACAAACAGACCAGGCATCGCTTCGTTGATCGCCGGTGAAACCGCACGCGACGCATGGGGATAGTCCTCGATTACTACATGCGCATTCGTGCCGCTGTAGCCGAACGAGTTGACGGCAGCCAGTCGCTTGCCTTTTCGGTTTGGCGTCCACTCGCGACGAGCTGTGTTGACATAGACCGGGCTGTTGGCAAAGTCGATATGCTTGTTGCCCTGTGCATACTGGATGGAGGGCGGCATCTCTCCATGCTTCATGCTCATTAAGACTTTAATTATGCCCAGCACGCCTGCAGCAGCCGTCGTGTGACCAATGTTTGCCTTGAGCGAACCGATTCCGCAGAAGCCTTTCTGAGTCGTGAACTTGCGGAAGGTGTTGTTGAGGGCGTGAATCTCAATGGGATCGCCCAGCTTGGTGCCTGTGCCATGCGCTTCGATGTATTGAATGTCTTCCACGTCGATCTCATACTTGCGGTAGATCGTTTCTTGCAGCTGGCTCTGCGCAAGGAAGCTCGGCGCGGTGATGCCGGAGGTCTGGCCGTCTTGGTTGGTGCCACTGCCTCGGATGAGACCATAAATGTGGTCGTTATCCCGCTCGGCATCGCGTAGACGCTTGAGAATCAAGACCCCGACGCCGTCGCCGACGACGATGCCGTTCGCTCCATCATCAAACGGACGGCACTCGCCACTGGGTGACAGCATCCCGGCGTTGTGCATGGAGATGAACGAGCCTGGATGGCTGTAGACCGTAATTCCGCCCGCGATGGCGAGATTGATCTCCCCGCTCTTTAACTGCTGGCAGGCAAGGTCGACCGCCACCATCGAAGAGGAGCAAGCCGTGTTCACCGCCAGCGCCGGCCCTTTCAGATCCAAATAGTACGCCATACGGGCTGCTAGAATGCTGATGTCATATCCGAGCATGGAATAATGGGAAAAATCTTGAGCGAGCGCCGACGAACCCGCCGTTCCAATAAAGGTCCCGACGGGCTGCCCGCGCAGCTGCGTCGGAGTATAGCCGGCATCTTCTAAAGATTTGTACGCTTCTTCCAGCAAAATACGCTGGGTGACATCCATCTTCTCAGCTTCGATGGCCGAGATGTTAAAAAAGAGCGGGTCAAAGCAGTCGATGTCGGCCATCATGCCATAGTTGATCGGAAACGGATTGGACGAATGCTCTTGGATGTACTCCAGCTGCTTCGGATCGCTCATTTCGCTAATGCATTTTTTTCCGTCGCGAATCAGGTTCCAGAATTCTTCTTGATTGCTCGCCCCTGCACTTCGAACGGACAGACCAATGATGGCGATCTCATCAGACTTGGCCCGTGCATCGCTAACTAGCGGAGTAGTTGCTGATTTCGTTGCTAGTGTAGGTGCTGGTGCTGGTGTCGGTGATAGCGTCGGCATTGGTCCCGATATCGTCGGCTGTGCTTGTTTTGCAGGTTGTACGAGGGTATGGAGCTGCTTTTCCATGTAAACCGCCAGTGACTCAAGTTCTGCACATTCAAATACGATGCTGGTCGGCAGGCTGAGGTCGAACCGGATGTTGATTGCTTCGAGCAGTTCAACGGCATTGAGTGATCCGATCCCCAGTTCCTTTAATGTATCCGTTTGCTCCAGTTCGGTACGTTCCAAACCCAAGGTCTGTTCGAATATCTCGAATAGGATCTCTTTGATCTCCGTTCTGGTCATCCCGTAACTCATGCTCCCTCACTCCTTTAGATTTGTTGCAGCATGTGGCGCCGAGCTTCCGGATACGGCGTCCTGTTGGACATCTGCTTTGCGTTGAGCTCTCGCAGCTCTGCCGAGCTGAAAGCTGAATTTTTGCTAATGACGAACAAACAGTAGCTGATCCAGCCTTTCTCAAGCGCGATCGAGCTATTCGCAAAGTTCCGAATGGAATTTTGTACGACTTCGGGCAAACCTTTCGTATTCTCCTCGTGCTCAAGATCATGCAAAGAGTTGGCAACCTGCTTGGAGACATCAATCACTTCGTCAAGAACGAGGTGATGCTCCGCCAGCAGGTCGATCCAGTCTTGAACTGTCGGGATGTAGATGTCGATGCTCGGATCGGCAATGGCTCCGCACAGGTTCGCGACGAAGTCCATCATCAGCACCTGCCCCCCTTCGTTGAGGGCCGAGGACATGTTCTTGAATAGCCCTTGCTTGCCAGGGACATGGCAGCTGACTTCAATCCCTATTATTATGTCGTAGCGACCTGGAAATCGGTCTTTCGAGCTGTCGCCATGGAAGATGACTGCTTGTTTGTCCAAATCCAGCTCTTGAATTCTCCGATTGCCAAGATCCGCCTGCGCCTCCGTAATCGTAAAGCCTTGGGTTTTCAGATGCGGGTAGCGCTTGGCCAACTGAATCACGTCTGTCCCATGACCGCATCCGATGTCGAGCAGAGCCTGCGCGCGCTGAAAATCGCCTCGGCTGAACAGCACGCGGCGCATCTCGATCTGCTTGCTGCGCACCATCTCTAGTTCGGCGGGATATTGTTCCGGGTTCAGGTAAACGCGGCTGATCGAGAAGCCAGGGATTTTTTCCTCAAACGGGCAGAAGGTCAGATACTCTTCTTGGAAGCCGGAGTCTCCGTTTTCGACGATGCGCGTATAAAACTCGGCCGCCTTGTTGGAGATGGCAAATTTCTTTACTTGCGGTTTCGCCCCATCCAACCAGCATCTACGCTTCACAAATGGATAAGTCGGCAACGAGACGCGCTGCACATTCTTACCATCATGTAGTCGCTGCCACGGCACTTTGCAGCCGGAGAGCCAGAGAGCGGCCAACTGCTCAAGATTGTGCTCTTGCAGCGCGGCTTCCACAAGGGCTCTGGCTTGGTGGCGATCCGGTGCAGGACGTGTCTCGTCCACAACAGACGAGGTGATATATTTCTGCAAGCGCTGCAGCAGTTCTTCTTTGGAAGAGACGATGAAGACTGCGCGCTTTTTCATCGGCTCGCGACCGACTTGGAGCGTGTAGGCGATCTGAGCGAGCGTCAGGAATTGGCCTGCTTCGCTCGCGAGATGCTCGGACAGACGAGCCGCCAGTTGCTGAAGGCGGTCGTGGTTTCGAGCCGAGAGAATTACTAGTTGCTGTGCCGCGTCCGGTCGTACTATCTGCACAGCCATCGCGGTCGGAATGTATTCTTCGATCACGGCATGAGCATTCGTGCCGCTGATTCCTGTCGTGCTAATCGCTCCGACTCGCGGGCGGCCTTCCTGTGTCGTCCACGCTCGGTTCGCGGTACTGACGACGAACGGACTTTCCTCAAAGCGGATGTACTCGCTGCTCGATTCGAAGCCGTGCAAGCCCAGCAGTGTGCGTTCGCGCATCGCCATCAGCATGCTGATCAGGCTGACGATGCCCGATGCAGCAAATGTGTGCCCGATGAGCGGCTTGATTGAGGAGAGCGCACAGTTCCGGGCTTGAGCGCCAGGCTTGCGGAAGGCACTGGTCAGCGCTTGAATTTCCACTGGATCGCCTAGCTTCGAGCCGGTGCTGTGCGACATGACGAACTGGACATCAGACGAATCGATTTCATAACGGTCATACACGCTGCGGATCAGTTCGGCTTGAGCGTCCGGGTTCGGCGATGTAATACCATTCGATTGGCCGTTGTAATTGACTCCGGTCGCTGTGATGCAGCCGTAGATCTGGTCGTGATCAGCGATCGCTTTGGACAGAGGCTTGAGCACGACTACGGCAACGGCTTCGCTCGGGACCAATCCGTTCGCACGCGAATCAAACACATACGAGTGTCCGTCCGGGGACAGCATATCGATCTTGCTCATCCCCTTGTAGATCATCGGGGAAATCAAGAGATTGACACCGCCGGCCAGCGCCACGTCGCAGTCCCCTGCTCGCAAGGCTTGGCAGGCTTGATGGAGCGCCACGAGCCCGGAGGAGCAAGCAGCGGTCAACGCCAGATTCGGCCCCTTTAAGTCGAGGGCGTAGGCGATGCGAGCGGCCAATGTCGCATTTTGATTGCCGTTGAGCGAGCCGCCATCCCCTGTGAGGAAGCCATATTCGCCCTCTTCGACACCAACGTAGACGCCGCACAACTTGCCGCGAATCTGATCGCCCATGTAGCTGGCATCCTCGAGCGCATGCCATGCTTCCTCCAAGAACAGGCGCTGTTTGGGGTCCATATACGCTGCTTCTCTCGGCGATATTTCGAAAAAAAGCGGATCGAAGCAGTCGATGTCTTTTACGAATCCGCCCCATTTGGACGTGATTTTGCCTTCTTCATAATCACTTTGCCAGTCCCAGCGATCCGTAGGAATCTCGGTTATGACGTTTTTGCCCGCTTTGAGGTTCTGCCAAAAGTCCTGCACATTGTCCGCTTGCGGGAAGCGTCCGCTCATCCCGATCACGGCGATCGGCTCGTGAACGCTTGATGTCGCCGGCGGCACAAAAATCTCTTTTGTCACTGCGACTTCTTGCCGGGCCGGAGCGACATCCGTTCCGATTGTCGCTTCTGAGGCTGGTTCGGCAGTCGGTTCAAGGTAGTGCTCTGTCATCAACGCCTCGTGTTCGCGCAGGAAGTGCAGGGTCAATTTTTCCATCGTTGAGTGGCTGAAGAACATAGTCGGCGTCACTTCGAGACCATAGCTTTTGGAAAGACGGTTACCAAGCTCGGCCAAGCTGATCGAGTCAAACCCGAAGTCGACCAGATTTTCCTCGACATCGAGTTCGTCGCGGGAGATTTTCAGGATTTGGCTGACCTGTTCTTTGAGATCCCACTCGATGCATTGCTCAAGCGAAAATCCTTGCAACTCTGGACGCATCGCTGTGCCTGACGATAAGCTGACAGTCGGCGATGCAGTGGGTTGAACCGCTGTCGACGCTTGTTCAGCTATTCCGAGGAAGCGTTTGACTCGGCTTGGCTGCCCGACGAGCACAAGCTGCTGCACATCGTTCTGGGAGAGGATCAGGTCAAAGAGCTCCACTCCCTCTTTCGCTTCTAAGAAGCGCTGTCCGCTCGACTTCAGATAGTTCGCCGTAATCTCTCCTTCATCAAGAGCCATTCCGCCTTCTCTCCAAAGCGGCCAGTTGATCACTAGCGTCTGACCCGGCAACCGCTGTTCATGACGGTGCTGCGCGTAGGCCATCTGGAAGCGATTGCCGATCGCGTAGTCACAGGAACCGAAATCGCCCAGCACGGCGGATGTCGAGGAGAAGTAGCAGACAAAATCAAGATCGGTCTCCTCCGCCAGCAATTCGCCGAGCAGCAGGGTTCCTGCAATCTTTGGGCTCAAAACCTGTTCAAACGCCTTAATGTCCTTGGCAAAAAGGCTCTCGTCCCCGGACAAGCCTGCTGCGTGCAGCACGCCGTGCAGAGGTCCGAAGCGATCGCGTGCACGGACCAGCCCGGCTCGCATCTGCTCTTCGTCACATACGTCCGCTTGCAGGTAGAAAACTTGGCTGCCCAGCATTTCCAACTCGCTCAGCTTGCTGCGCTTCTCTTCATCTAGCTCGGAGCGGCCGGTAAGGATGAGGTTCACGGGCTGTTTTTGGGCTAGATGCTCTGCGAACAGGTAGCCGAGCGCACCAAGGCCGCCGGTGATCAGGTAGGTACCGCCTACTCGCACCTTGCGCCCGCCTGCTTCAAGGCGGGTCGGATGGACAGCGCAGATGTGCCGTTTGCCTGATTCGTAAAGGATGCTTTGCGCTTGCGGGGCATGAAGTTCACGCCAGAGCAGCAGCATCCAGTCTTGAAGCGAGAAAGAGCCCGCGTGCAAAACCGCCATCACCTTCGTGTTAGGCAGCACTAGACCCAAAGATCTTTCAAAGCCGATCCATGATTCGCAGTAGCTTCGCTCCACTCCGTTCTCGAATTGCCCAGCCAGCAGCAGGCGTTCGGGCTTCAGGCCAGAGTCGTCGAGGGACTTCAGAATGTTCACAATAATGGAATACTCTCTGATTAGAGCCTTGTCTTCAAGCGGCCACAGGTACAGCATCCCGAAGACGTCTCGATGCTCCTCCTGCATGCGTTGGAAGGACTCTGGAATTGAGCTACCCTGGGCGATGAACTCGACTTGCAGGCTCGGGCTCAGGGACTTGAGCGTCTCCCGTACCGTCCGCTGCAATGCCGGATCGGACAGGAAGCAGACAAGTGTTCCAGCGTTCCGGGCTGTGACAGAAGGCAGGGATTGCTCTTGCCAGATTTCGCGGAAGGTCATCAACTCAAAGCATTCCAACTGCTTCTTGGCGTTTGCAGGTTTCGCTTGTACAGGTTTCGCTTGTACGGGCTCGGCCTGCAGTCCAGTCAGGCGAACGCAAATGTTCCCTTGGGCGTCGCACAGTTCGATGTTGAGCATGCCATCGCTTACCTCCTGCACCCTTGCTTGCAGATTCGTCGAGACTGGGGCCAGCACTTCAAGGTTTTCCACGACGCTCGAAGACATCAGAGCTCGTGCTGCCCCCATCATTCCTTTCGGCACCCAGTAGCGCTGTTTGGCAAATGGATAGGTCGGAAGGCTGATGCGACGCGGCTTGTGTTCGCCATAGAGCTTGTTCCAGTCCAGCTCCAATCCTTTCACCCATAGGTCAACGAGCTTGACGTGCTTGCGGCGCTGAATCCATTTTTCAATGGCTTCCTGAAGCTCTTCATCGGCAAGAAAAAGCGTGAGGGTGTCTCGATTGGCTTTGACATGACCACGATAGAGGGCTGGGACATCCTCTTGGCCGGACACACAGGCGCGCAACTTGGTCGCGAGGTCTTGAAGCGAGTCAACGAGCAGCGCCATGCGCGCATCATGCGCTTCTCGACCGATTTGCAAGGTATAGGCGATATCGGCTAGGTCCGCATCTGTGAACGGCTGTGTCTCGATCGCGTGAAGCAGCTGTGCGGCCAGCTCCTGCAACCGTTCTTCGTTTTTGGCCGACAACACAATCACAGCCGGATTCTGAGGCGTCACCTCGACAAACGTGCGCAGCGACTCTGCCGGCACGTACTCTTCGATAATCACATGCGCGTTGGAACCGCCCGCCCCGAACGACGAGATGCCCGCGATGCGCGGCACCTCGCGAACTTGACCGCCGATCTCCACCAGCGGACGCTTCCATTCTCCCAGCTCCTGCTGCACGACGAACGGAGTCGCCTCAAAGTCGATGTTCGGGTTGAGCACCTTGGCATGCAGCGAAGGCGCAAGCTGGCCATGCTTCATCTGCAGCAGTACCTTTGTTACCCCGGCGATGCCCGCTGCGCTCTCGCAGTGACCGATGTTCGATTTGGCCGAACCGATGGCACAGCTTGGCTGCTTGCCGTCTGCCTTGGCCTGGAAGGCCTTGCTCAAGCCAGCGATCTCGATTGGATCGCCAAGCGAGGTGCCGGTTCCGTGCGCTTCAATGTAGGAGACCATGCTCGGGTCAAGTCCTGCCTGCCGCAGCGCCTGCTCGATCACATTCGCCTGCGCATTCGGGTTCGGGACAGTGTACCCGTTGGTTTTGCCCCCGTGGTTGATCGCGCTGGCCTTAATCACGCCGTGGATCTGATCGCCATCTTCAATCGCTTTGGACAACGGCTTGAGCAGCACCGCTCCAACCCCTTCGCCCGGCACGTACCCGTCGCCCCCTTCGCCAAAGCTCTCGCATCTGCCCTTGCTCGATGCGAACTTGCCTTGGCCGAGCAAAATATACTTATTCGGGTGAATCGAAACGTTGACACCGCCGGCGATCGCCAGCTCACAGCCGCCTTGCTGCAAGCTCTGACAAGCCAGATGAATCGACGTCAGCGAGGACGAGCACATCGTATCAACGGCTAGGCTCGGTCCATGCAGGTTGAAGAAATACGACACCCGGTTGGCGATCGACGACGGATTGCCAGACAGGGCAAGCGGTCGGCCGAGGAGCGTTTCCTGTGCGCCGTACAGCTGATACTCCTCGTACATCACGCCGACATAGACCCCAACATTGCCGTCAAGCCCGAGCCCGCGATGCTTGGCGAGCGTCTCGCGCGTATAACCCGCATCTTCCAGCGCCTCGTAGACGGTCTGCATGAACAAGCGCTCCTGCGGGTCCATAATCTCCGCCTCGCGCGGAGAGATGTTGAAGAACAGCGGATCGAATTGATCCACGCCGTCGATAAATCCGCCCCATTTGCTGTTCGTCTTCCCCGGCTTGCTTTTGTCCGGGTCAAAATAGAGGCTATGATCCCAGCGTTCTGGAGGAATCTCCGTAATCGAATCCTTGCCTTCCCGCAGATTGTCCCAATATTCTTGAAGGTTGCGCGCCCCCGGATAACGGCCGGAGACGCCAATGATTGCGACGTCCTGTTCTCCCTTGGCCGCCTTAGCAGGTCGCGCGATCGGTGCTGCATGCACAGCCGTCGAGCTCGCGGCCAGCCTCGAACGACTGCGGATGCTGACAGCCGGCAGCTCAGGAGCGGTCGCGGCCGTTACCGAAGCGGGAACCGCAGCTCGCTCCTGCTGTCCGATACCCAGGAGCTGCTGCATGAGAACACGATGGGCGTTCAGGAAGTATCCAGTCAGCTCGCGAAGGTTTTGATATTCAAAGAACAGCGTTTTCGGCAAGGAGCCAAACGCCTTTTCCAGTTGGTTGGTCAGCTGCATGATCAGAATCGAATCGATGCCGTATTTTTCAAAAGGCGCATGAGCATCAAGCCGGCTGGCTGGCAGCTTTAGGACAGAAGAGAGCAACGTCTTGAAATACTCGATCGCTTTCACTTCAAAATCGCTTGGAAGGAGAGTCGGATCTTCCTCCAGCCTAGACATTGGCTCAATTGCTGCTGTCGGCGATATGTTTGCAAAAACAGCGCGGATGCGATCCAGATCGCCTTCCAAGACAACAATTTGCGCTTGCTCGGAAGCCATACCCAGATACAAGGCGCTAATCCCCGTTGCCGTCTGCATCGGGATCATGCCGAGTGTCTCTCGCAGCGTCTGCTCCGTCTCTTTCCCTACATGCATTCCGCCAGCTTGCCAGAGCGGCCAGTTGATCGACAGCGTCCGGCCAGAGCGTTTGCCGCTTGCGACCCGTTCATTGCGATACACTGCAAAAGCATCGAGGAAGGCATTGGCCGTCGCATAGTCCGCTTGCCCAGGGTTGCCGATAGCTCCAGCCACCGAGGAGAACGTTACGAAGAAGTCGAGCGGCAAATGTTGCGTCGCCTCATCGAGATAAACGGTACCGACCACCTTGGGGGCCAGCACCTCCTGCCACTCCGCTGACGTCTTCTTAAGGATCAAGTTATCGCGAATTACGCCTGCGCTGTGCAGAATGCCGTGCAGAGCGCCATGCTCAGCTTGAATGCTCTCGATCAGCTGCACGACCCCCGCGAAGTCGGTCACGTCCACTTGCCTGTAAACAACTATTGCGTCCAAGGACCGAAGCTCTGCCTGTTTCTCAGCGCTCAGCGGTCCCCGTCCCGTCAGGATGAGCTTCGCCCCTTTCACTTGCCGTGCGATTTCGCCAGCAAAAATGCGGCCTAGGCCCCCTGCGCCCCCTGTGAGCAGGTAGACGCCTTGGTTCTTCCACGGCATGCGCAGCACTTCTTCGCTCGGCTCAACTTCACTCCAACCTCTTCCCCAGCGCTTGCCGCCTTGATAACGGACGTGTCCGTCGCCTGCACAGCGAGCATTTACTCGCAAGGTCTCCTTAAGGTTGCTCGCATCTTCAACCTCGATCAGTTGCCCGACAAGGTTTGGATTCTCCAGTTGAGCGGTCTTCAGCAGTGTAGAGAGGCTGGCGAAAACCTGCCCGTCCCCTTGCGCCGGAACGACGAGCTGCACGAGCGTCTTCCCTTTACGTCTTTCTTGCAAAATCGACCTGATTGCCTCAAACGCATGTGCTGCATAGGCCTCGAAGCGTTCTGCAAGCCCTATTTCCTCTGTTTGCAAGACCATGCTGCGCATCCCGCTCTGTTCAATCTCAGCGTTTACTTCGCAAAGCATTACCAGATGGTCGGCAAACACCGTCTGCACAGCTTGCAGATTGATAGGGCGCTCTGTCCAGTCCGGCCTGAGCATCAGCGTCCCCGCCTCTGCTACTTGCTCGCGTCCAACTATGCGGTAGGAATAGCCCTTCATCCGCACGCGGACGCTTCCGCTTTCGTCGCACAGGTCGAGATCGAGCTTGTGTGCCTTATCCCCTTGCTTGTTACCTTCACTGGGGCGCACGAAGGCCCACATCGAAGTGGTGCAAGGCCCGAAAATTTCCAGCTTCTCCAGCGCGAATGGCAGTACCGGCTGGAGCGTCATTTCGTCATTCAGGAAGCCGATGGCCGATTGCAGAGCCGAGTCCAGCAGGCTCGGGTGCAGGATGAACTGACGAGCGGTACCCGCGACGGCGGCTGGCAGCGTCAAGCGGGTCAAGATCATCTCCTGCCCAACATAGAGGTGCTTCATCCCTTGGAAGGCTGGACCGTACTCAAAGCCCGCTCGGCGGTACAAGTCATAGCATTCCGCCGCGCCTCTTTCGCGCTGCCCGCACTGCGCTTGCAGAGAAGCAAGATCGAGTACTGGAGCCTCGACGTCCGACAATGCTGGTGCAGCGCGCCCTTGGCTGTGTACGATCTCGCCATCCAAGCCGCTGTACACTTCAAATCCGATCTCGCCGTTCTCTTCCGGGAACAGTCCGATCTGCACCGACACCGCATCGTTTTGCGCGATGATCGGACGGGCCCAGACTACATTTTTCAAAGAGATCGACGGCATGTCGGATGCCTGCTCCAGCGCGGCGCGAGCCATTTCCAGATAGGCGACACCCGGCAGCACCCTCCGTCCTTGCACCTGATGATCGGCCAGGAAAAATTCTCGTCCGGTAAACGTTGAGCAGAAGCGTTGCTCTTTCAGATTGGAGGTATTGCTGTGCAGCAGCGGATGCAGGCCGGCTGTCAGTATCGAAGCCTCTCCTTCCTCCATCTCCGGCACCCAGAAGCGTTCTCTGGCAAACGGATAGGTCGGCAGATGAGCACGGCGCGGTTTCAAATCGGCATAGAGCTCCGACCAGTCAAGTCGCTTTCCCTGCACCCAAAGTTCGGCGATCTCTTGCAGCGGCTTGTTTGCAATGCCCTGCGCCTCCTCCTGCCCGGCTCCCAACTGCGACGACAAGAGACCGGGGAGTGTCCGCCCCTCTGCATAGGCCTCAAAATTCTGACGCGCTTCGTCTATCGAACAGGCCACAAACGCCAGCCGCATCTCTCTTGCATCGCGTCCTGCCTGTAGGGTGTAAGCGATGCTAGCAAGGCTCAGGTTCCGCTCCCGTTCGAGGAAGACCGCCATCGTGGCTGCATACGTCCGCAGTTGTTCCTCCGTCATGGCAGACAGCACAAAGAGCAGCGGCGTATCCACTTCTCCCGCTGCCGAAGCCAGACTTTCTTTTTCCAAATGCTCTTCGATGACAACATGCGCGTTCGTCCCGCTGAATCCGAAAGAGCTCACTCCGGCACGGAGCGGCATCCCGGCTGGCACCTCCCATGGAATCAGATCCGTATTAATGAAAAAAGGACTCTTCGCGAGCCGAATGTGCTCGTTCAATTCGCTAAAATGCACCGTCGGCGGCATCTGTCGATGCTTCATAGCCAGCAGTACCTTGATTACCCCCGCCACTCCGGCTGCCGTCAGCAGGTGTCCGATGTTGCTTTTCACCGAACCGAGAGCGCAATAGCTGGTTTTTTCCGTGAAGTGCCTGAAGGACTCGGTCAGCGCCTCTACTTCAATCGGATCACCCAGCTTCGTGCCCGTCCCATGCGCTTCGATCAGGGAGATCGTCTCCGGGTCGATGCCAAATCGCTTATACACGTCCTGCTCCAGTTGGATCTGCGAATTGACGCTCGGCGCGGTGATCCCGTTCGTCTTGCCGTCCTGGTTGACGCCCCAGCCGCGAATCACGCCATAGATCGGATCTTCGTCCCGCACAGCATCTGCAAGGCGCTTGAGCACCAAAACGCCGACACCCTCCCCCGGCACAAAGCCGTTGGCGCGCGTATCAAACGAATAGCAGCGTCCGTCGGGCGACAACATGCCCGCCTTGCTCGTCATGATATGTAAGGAAGGCCCCGCAGCCGCATATACCCCGCCGCTCAATGCCAAGTCGCTCGTGCCGAGCAGCAGGCTGTTGCAGGCTTCGGCCATTGCCACCAGCGAGGAAGAGCATGCGGTGTCGATTGCAAGACAAGGGCCTTTGAGGTTGAGCAGATACGAAATCCGGGCGCTGAGTATGGAGGAAGCCGCTCCCATCAGCCCTTGAGCGTTCAAGCCTTGATGATTCAGCGCCTGTCCGTAGTCGTTCGTGCCGCAGCCGACGAACACGCCAGTTCGGCTGCCCGACAGAGTGGACGGCGCGATGCCGGCGTCTTCGATGGCCAGCCATGCGCTCTCCAAGAACAGCCGCTGCTGCGGGTCCATCAACTCCGCTTCGGCAGGCGAGATGTTGAAGAACAGCGGGTCGAACTTGTCCGCATCCTCCAGAACGCCCATCCACTTGGAGTAGGTTTTGCCCGGTGTGCTCGGGTCCGGTGAGTAGTGCTCGTCGAGCGACCAACGCGTCCCCGGAATTTCGGAGATGCAGTCGCGGCCTTGTGCGAGATTGTTCCAGAACTCGCCTGCATTTTTGGACTTAGGGAATTGACCGCTCAGCCCAATGATCGCAATCGCCGCCCCTTCAAAGCTCGGCACCGCTTGTGCACCAGCTGCCGAAACGGACGCGGACTGACGGGATTCCAGATGCTCACACGCCTTGCGCATCAGCAATTCTGCCACAGTGCTCACATGTCGCTGCTGCCAAGACTCATACGGTGTGCCCTGCACCCACCTGTTGAACGCCCCCATCGCCGGACCGCAGAATATCTGAAAATTATCCCGCTCCTGCTCATCCCCTTGCAGAGTCGCCTGTGCGGAATGGGCAAAATACCACTTAAAGATCAGCCCCATCTTGAAACGCGAGTTCTCGGCCGCCTCTTCAAGCTGCTCCGGATGTTTGGTGCGCTTGTAAGCGCAGACGAGATCCCAGACTTCCCCAAGCGTCTTCTTAAAATATTTCGTTTCGATCTCATGGCGGATCGACAGCGGAATTTCGTCGATCGAGTTGTATTGGTGGAACAGCTGGTGCAGCTTGTTGGCGCGGGCGGCAAACTGGGTATTTTTCTTCAACACCTGCACCTTTGCGCCGATCTCAAACATATCGCCTGCAACCGTGATCGCTGTGTCGTGGATCGAAACGGACTGCAGCAGATCCTTGACGACTGGATGGGCCCCGCTCTCCACCGTGCATTGATTGATCGATCCTGTGAAAATAAAATCAGCCCCGAGCATGAAGGCAGACGCGACCGCTTCCGGCGTGCCGATCCCTCCGCCGCAGCCGATGAGAATCTCCTCTTGGTAACAGTACTGATGCTGGAGCTGATCTTTGAGCGCACGGATGGCGGGCAGGAGAGAGAACGATACGCCTTGGTTCGTGTGACCGCCCGAGTCTGCTTCGATCGCGAGGTCGTCGAC
The DNA here is from genome assembly GCF_036894955.1 of Paenibacillus sp. KS-LC4. NCBI lineage: Bacteria > Bacillati > Bacillota > Bacilli > Caryophanales > Paenibacillaceae > Paenibacillus > Paenibacillus sp. KS-LC4. Next base: position 3,728,729 of record NZ_CP145905.1, read on the forward strand.
CAGCGGAATCGTTCGTGACAAGGCGGCTTCTTCCTCGCTGATCAGGCCGTAGCGCAGCAGTTGCTGGACGAACGGCTCCGGCGGCGGCGAGAGAAACACACGCGCCGTGTCCAGATGTGAGCATTTGGCGATCAGTCGGCGCGGAAAGATCAGACGTCCGTTTTGACGAGACAGACCCTTAAGGCGCAGATAGACCAGCGGGAGCGTTGGAGCGGAGAAGGCGGACACTTCGATCGCCTTTACCCTATACGCGACGTACAATTCCGCGGTACGCCGCTCTTCGTCCGGGTCGTTCAGGTTGGCGATCAGGCACATGCCATACGGCTTGTCCGAGCCTAGCCGTGCCTGAAGGCGCTGTAGAACGGGTTCCAGTTCCTGCACCTGAAAACCGGCGCTGCCAAAAAAAGCAAGCAGTCTGGCCTGCCCCATGCGCACCACCATCTCCTCTGATGCGATCCCTCGATACATTGAGCCGGAAAAGTAACTCCAAATGGTGCGGTATCTCGTTTGGAACAACGGATGGCCTAGAGATTGCGGCTGCAAGCGAACCGCCGGATCAACAAACAGTTCGCGCACAGCATTCGCAGGGGGGGCGGACATTTGCAACTCGTGGGACCGAGCCTGTGCAAGGGCTTGTTTGGCCTCTTCAGGGCTGATCTCTTTGGCTTCAAGCGCACGTAATATGTCTTGTATCTTCATTTGAACCCCTCTTTTACAGCAAAATGTATGGTCGCAAGCACGGCGAGTGCTTGTTAATTTCCGAACAGAGAGATGATTCTGTCCTTCACTTCCGGTTCATGGAATGTTTTTTCATGCATGGCCATCTCTTGCTCAATCACGCGAGGCAGTTCCTCTCGAATCGGTCGGACCAGATGGTCCTTCAAGGTGATCAGCGACACTTTCGGTTTTTCCGCCAGTTGACGCGCCAGCTGCAACGCTCGGTTCATCACATCTTCACGCGGAACGATGGGGAACGGGACGCCCCGTTTTTCCAAATCGGCGCCTCTGTAATTGTTGGCGCTCATCAGCATCTCTTCTCCGAGGGGGAAGCCCAACTTCCTCGGCACGATGTAGGTAGCTCCCATGCCGGGTGTAAATCCAAAACGCATAAAATTGGTCGTGTACACGCTCTCGCGGCTCAAGATCACAAAGTCAGCAAACAGCCCTACGACAAACCCACCGCCGATTGCGTGCCCTTGCATCGCGGCAATCACCGGAACCTTGCACTCCAAGGCGAGCGCGTAGACGTTCACATCGGTGAACCTGCCTCTTCCTTCATGAATCGCCAGCAGCCCCTCCATCGTGCCGCCGGAGCAAAAGTAATTGCCATAGCCGGTGAGGATGACCGCCTTGCAGCGTTCATTCGCGGCAATATCCTCGAACGCTTCGATCAGGCCGCGTACCAACCCCTCGGTAAAAGTATTTTTCTGATCCCGATCCTGCAAGGTCACCTGCACGATACCCTTCTCGATCTCTCTGCACTCTACCACTGGATTCGTCATGTTCTCCTCCACTTTGCATTGATCAGCTATCCCACGGGAATTGCCCCGTTTCGATAAAACGGAAAATCAGCTCTTGGTTGCGCGGATCAGCAAACACTTCCCGGTTCGCTTCAAGCGCCAACGGCTTGGCGCGTTGCAGATCGTCTGGCAAGCTGTTCATCAAGCGCTTGTATCGCTCGATACCGCGCCTCGGCACATAGCGCAGCCGCATGAGATGCTTGCGAAGCAAGGTCTCGCTCTCAGCATCGCAGGCATCGACTAGCCCCCACTCCACGGCTTTTCGGACGTTGATTGGCTGCGTCATCAGCGTCAAATAGTTTGCCTTCTGGAAACCGATTCGCCGGATCAAAAACGGCAGCACGCAAGCTGGAAGAAGTCCGAAGAGCAATTCGGACAAGGAGAACTCCGCCGTTTCATCCGCCAGCACGATATCGCAGGCAGCAACAAACCCAACGCCACCTGCATTAACCTTGCCGCGGACATGCGATATGGTGATAAACGGGCCCGTCGCCAGATCGAGCCACAGGCCATACAGCGGCTCCGGTGACGGATTGAGGCTCTGTCCGCTCGCTTTTTTCTCATACAGCTCTTGAAAATCAGCCCCGTAGCAAAACACGTCCGGCAACCCCTCCAGCACGAGGATTGATGCCTGCTCCCTACAGTGATCAATCACCTGGCGACACTCATACACCAAGCGCTCATTGATTGTGTTCTTCGCCTCGGGACGGTTGAACTGCAAAAAGCACACCGGGCCTTGTATCCGCACCTGGATCGTCTCGTAGGCAGCCGTATTCATCAGCACCACCGGTATTCTCGATGGAATTCTGATATTTCTTCCATGTACAGGCGCTGTCCGGCTTGCCCGGAAGCGAGGGCGCCTGGAATCAGGTTCAAGTCCAGCTTGACATTACGGGTGCCGAATTTAACTTTGCTGCTGCTGCGGAGAACCTTTTCATATTCGTCCATCGACAGTCGATAACGGTTGTTCAGTTGCTCTTGAAGCTTGAAGCCGCGCAGGACCTCTTGACTGCGCGGGGTGACAACGCCGCTGTAAAATTCGGAGCAGCAGCCCGAGCCATAGGAGAAAATCCCGATGCGCTTGTTCCCTTCGATCTGCCCGTTGTCGATCGTGCTCGCCAAGGAGAGCAGAACAGTTGCCCCCATAATGTTTCCTACGCGCTGGCAGTAGGTCAGTCCCGGCACCACGCGCTGCTGGAAATCGGCTTCGATCTCTGGTCCTTTGACCTTGGCGATCTTGCGCATCATCGTGCGGTGCGCGCCTTTGACCATGCCGCCAAACGGCGTGTGGAAGGACAGGTACTGGAACGTGTTGCAATAATCGATATCGGCAACGCGGCGCTGATATTCCAGAAACGCATTTTCGCAGCAATCCAGATACGAGAGCAATGAGAGGTCCGCGTCGCCCGCTTCGCTGTCGGCCACCGGGCGGCAGGTGTCCATCACCTCGTAGCCGTAATACCCGTTGGCTCCGACATCAACTTGGAACATGTGCGGCTTGTCGCTGACCAGAAGCGCCACCGCACCTGCGCCGCCGCTCGGTTCGGCGAACGACCAGTCTTCGCTGAGCGCATCTCCTCCTTCAACGGCCAGAAATCGGGAGATGTCCGTGGCGACGACTAGTGCTTTGGCTCCGGGCGAAACTTGGGCGAGGATGAAGTTGATTGCCATCTGGAATCCAGCTGTGCCCGAATAGCAGGCTTGCTTGATCTCGAACAGACGGCAAGTACGGCTCAGTCCCAAATGATGATGCACGTAGGTGCTGAGCGACTTGCCAAAGTCTATCCCTGATTCCGTGCAGGTGATCAGCAGTTCAATGCGGTTTTTTTCTTCCTCGGACAGCGCATCGACCACCGGCTTGGCCGCGTTGACTGCAAATGTCACAGGGTCTTCAAACGGCAAGGCGACCGCCTTTTGCTTCATCAGCAAATTTTCAAATCTGGGGATGTCCAGGTTCCGATGTCTGGCTAGATCCATGACATCGAGATACGTGGTCCCCCCGAACATATTCATCGCTTCGATACCGACGGCAACCATAGTTGTCCTCCTCATACTCGTTGTAAACAGATGGCGGTGTTAACCCCGCCAAATCCCATGCTCAGACTTAAGGCTCTGTGCATGTCATGCGGCTCCGCTTTTCCACGAACCCAGTTGAACTCGTCGTCCATCGGGCTATCCAGGTTGCGGGTCGGATGCAGCTGAGATGCTCTCATCTGCATAAGCGTGGCGACGATCTCCACAGCGCCTGCCGCCGACAATCCATGACCCGTGATCGACTTGGTCGCGTTGATGCGCGCTGCGAGCAGCCCGCATTCGCGAAAAGCCTGCAATTCAGTCTCATCCCCGATCCCCGATCCCGTTCCATGCGGATTGATGTAGTCGACCTCCTCGGGTGACAGGCCCGCTCGTTCCAGCGCTAGTCGAATCACTCGAGCCTCCCCCTCGCAAGAGGGGTTCGGATTGCGGTTGGCATCCATCGCCAAACCCCATCCAACCACGCTCGCGTAGGGTCGGACCTGCCGCTGGATCGCATGTTCGGCTCGTTCGATCACGATAACGCCGCATCCTTCCCCGTAAATGAACCCGTCGCGCTCCTTGTCAAACGGACGGCATGCCCGTGCTGGGTCATCCGCATAGCGGTCACTTCCCATCGCGCCGAGTGCTCGTAATCCCTGAAGCTCCATGTAGGACAGATCCATCAAGCCTCCCATCGCGAGGCAGACATCAACTTGTCCCGAAAGAACCGCTTCGGCGGCCTGCAAGACCGCCAATTGTCCGCTGGCCGAAGCCCCGCCGAGCGTGTAACCGAACCCGCGTATGCCGAACTGTTCGGTACACAAGCCGCTCAGGTCGCTGTCCAAAAAAGAGAGGCCGTAGGTCGGACGCAAAAAGTCGAGCTGGTCCCGGTAGGATTCATATGTTTGCAGCAATTCACGCTGCTGCAGGTTGGAGCCGCCTACGACAAGACCGATGCGGGATGGGTCGACCGTGCTTAGCAGCGCTTCGTCCCACGCCTCTTGCAAGGTGGCCAGCGCCACTTGCCCGGAAAAAGAAAGTGTGCGCAACAGCCGTTTGGTAAAACGCTCCGGAAGAGACAAGAAAGGAACCTCCGCTCCGAGGAAGGAGGTTCCTTTTTGTCTGCCCGGGCGTTGCATCACGCTGAACGCATGACGACCTGCCAGCAGAGCGGAAGTAAAATCCGACTTGCCCTGCCCGATGGCCGAGGTGACGCCAAGGCCCGTGATGAGCAACTCAGGCGGTCTGGAGCTTACCATAGAGGACCTCGACCAGTTCACCGATGTTTTTCGCCGTGGACAACTCAACGAGCGGGACCCTCAGGTTCAGCTCCTCGATGATCATCATGACGATCTCTGCGCGATCCACTGAATTCGCCCCAAGATTGACCAATTGGTCCGTCGGCTGGAAGGAATGATCCTCCAGTTCCGGGAGCACTTCACGGACATTGCTAACGACGACTTCAAAAATCTCTTGTTTGGTCATTTTACTTCCTCCTTGATTTTGAACTGCTGAAGCAATTGATCAGCTTGCTCGCTGCCGAGATTTCCTTCATACACCTGCAAGAGCAGATCGTCGACGGAGAGCTCCGTTGCCGGTTGTTCCGCGATCGGATGCTCTTGCAGTTGCTTGCTCAAGTAAGCGGCAAACTCGCGAAGGGTTGGGTAGTCGTAGACTTTGGTCGCCGGGATGTCGGTGCCATGTTGCTGGTTGATTACGCGAATCCATTCCACCCCAACGATGGAATCCAGCCCCATGTCGACGAACTTTTTGTCGAGATCGATGTCGGCCGCTTGCAGGAACAACGCGTCTGCGAGACTTTCGCGCAATTGTTCGTGCGGCGCGGCCGCCGTGACGGAAGGAGCTATCTTGGAAGCTTTGATTTGCGATGCAGGCTCCGTCCCTGATGTCGATGCTGCTTTTGGTGCGTTTTTGCTCAACACGTTTGCGATATAGCTGGCAAACTCGCGGATGGTCGGGTAGTCATACACTTTGGTTGCCGAAATATCCGTTCCGTACTGTTGATTGATCACGCGAACCCATTCCACACTGACGATGGAGTCCAGCCCCATGTCCACGAATGCCTTGTTCACGTCGACGTCACTTGGCTGCAAGAACAGCGCTTCAGCCAGGGTCGCTTGCAGCTCTTTTTGTAAAGATTCTGCCGGGATAGAAGCCGGAACAGACGATGCTGGCACCGTCACTTTGATCTGCGCAGGAGCAGCAGCCGGAGCCGTCGTCGCTTGACCTACAGGTGACAGTTGGATCGGTTGACGAGTTGCTGATCGTTCCGAGAACGGCTCACGGACCGCCGACAGCGGCTGCAGCGCGATTCCGTTCGTTCGGGCGGAAAGGTTCGACGACATTTTGGCCGAGCCGATTGACTTGATTTCGCCCTCCGATGCGACTGCCGATGCAGGTGCTACTGGTGCTACCAGTGTTACCGGTTCTGCTGGTGCTACTGGTGCCACTGGTGCCACTGGTACTACTGGTGCTACTGGTTCTACTGGTTCTGCCTGCGCCGCTGCCGATGCTACACGGATCGACGGGAGCCAGATGCGTTGTTTGGCAAATGGGTACGACGGCAGACTGATCAGGCGCGGCTGGTGTGCACCGTGCAGCTTTTTCCAATCTAAGGTCAATCCCTTGACCCACAAGGATAGGAGTTTGCTGAACTTGCGCTTTGAAATCCACGCTTCAATCGTCAGCGCCATGTCTTCATCGGCGGCAAACAGCATCAGATCCTCATTGTTGCGTCTGAATTGCCCGCGATACAGGTCTTCTACGTCCGTCTTGCCAGCCGCATAGCGCGTCAGCTTGTCAGTCATCTCTTGCACAGAGCCAACAATCAGCGCCAGCCGCTCTTCCATAGGCTCGCGTCCCACCTGTAGCGTATAGGCTGCATCGGACAGATTGGCCTCCGTGATTCGCCCGTCCTCGATGGCTTCCAGCAACTGCTGAGCCTGCTCGCGAAGCTGCTCTTCCTGCCGAGCCGACAACACGATCACAGCCGGGTTCTGTGGCGTGACCCGCGCCTGCGTCTCAGACACATGCTCAGGTCTGTACTCTTCGATGAGAATATGCGCATTGGCACCGCCTGCGCCAAACGAGGACAGACCTGCGATGCGCGGACCTTCCTGTTCTTTGCCGTCGATCTCTACCATTGGACGCTTCCAATCGGACAACTCCTGCTGCACCACAAACGGCGTTTTCCCAAACTGAATATTTGGATTCAACTGTTGCGTATGCAGGCTCGGCACGAGTTGGCCATGCTTCATCTGCATAACAATCTTTGCAAGTCCCGCAATGCCGGCTGCCGCTTCCAGATGTCCGATGTTCGACTTCACCGAGCCGATCGCGCAAAATCCGGTGTCCTTCGTATGGCGTCGGAAAGCTTGTGTTAACCCGGTTATCTCGATCGGATCGCCAAGCTCTGTGCCCGTGCCGTGCGCTTCGATGTAGCTGACTTGGCGCGCGTTGAGTCCGGCTCGTTCCAAGGTCTCAAAGATCAGGTCGCCTTGTGCAGTCGGGTTGGGCACCGTATACCCGTTGGTCTTGCCGCCGTGGTTCACTCGGGCGGCCCGGATCAGCGCATGAATCTGGTCGCCGTCCGCGAGCGCTTGAGACAACGGCTTGAGCAATACTGCTCCTACACCTTCGCCCGGCACGAATCCGTTGCCGTTCAGCCCGAAGCTCTTGCACTGCCCGTCCGTCGAGAGCATCCGCTGCGCACTGAGGAACACGTAGGTAGAAGGATGCAGGTACAGGTTCACGCCGCCTGCGATCGCCAACTCGCAGTCCCCGCGATACAAGTGCTCGCAGGCCTCATAAATCGCGCTCAGCGAAGAGGAGCACATCGTATCCACCGGCATGCTCGGCCCGTTAAGGTTGAGGAAATACGACACGCGGTTCGCAACGGAAGCAAAAGATGTGCGCGGGAAGATCTTCTCCCCTTGCTTCCACAGATCCGGCCCATACAGCTCAAAGCCGGTTTTGGTCACGCCGACAAACACCCCGACTCGGCCTTCGTGCTGGCTTGCGATGCGCTCCTTGGTATATCCGGCATCCTCCAGCGCCTTCCAGCTCTCTTCCAAGAAAAGGCGCTCCTGTGGGTCAATGTTGATCGTCTCCCGGGGCGACAGGTTGAAAAACTGCGGATCAAAGTCTGCGAATCCGTCTATAAAACCACCCCATTTGCTGTAGCTTTTGCCTTGTCTCATCGCCTCGTCTTGGTTCGGATGGTGAAAATCATCCAGCGACCAGCGTTCGCTCGGAACCTCAGAGACGCAGTCTCGGCCCGCTTTCAAATTCTCCCAATAGTGCTGTAGCGAAGGCGATTTAGGATATCGGCCGGAGAATCCGATGATCGCAATTGGTTCGCGCTCGTTCGGTTTAGTCGGCAATGGCGCATAATGGGCGATCCGTTCAACATGTCTTATCTGCGCCTGAACAACAGATGCATCCGCTACGACGGGAGCTTCATACCCTGTCCACCGCTGGCAGGCCGTCCGTTCCTCCTCGACAAAATAGTCGGTCATCGCGCCCAGCGTGCGGTATTCAAAGAAGAGCGTTTTCGACAGATTGCCAAAAATCACGTCGAGCTTCTGGTTGAGCTTGGAGATCATCAGAGAATCGATCCCGTATCTCTCCAGCAGCTCTTCTGCATCCAAATGGTTCATGCGGATGCCAGTGGTCTCGCTGAAGAGAGCTTTTAGCGCATGCAAGGTTTTTGCGCGCAGTGCTGCGTCTTGCTCCTTTACAGGCTTGACGACCACTGCCGCTTTGGTTTTGGCTGCATGTGCCTCGATGCGCTCAATTACTTGATATAGCGTGGTCTCATAGAGTGAAGCCGGAGTGAGCTCCAGCCCGTATTGACGGTTGATCTTCTGCGCCAGCTTGCTAATCAGGTACGGATCGAAGCCGTATTCCTTCATTTGGGCATTCGGATCGATCTCGCTTCCCTTCACGTTGAGCAGCTCGGAAACCATGTGCAGCAGAGCTGCTTCCAGCGACGGCAGGAGCACCGTAGAGGAAGCGGACGTTGCGTGAACCGGTTCTGAGTGCAAGGTCTGCTTAATTTGTGTACGTTTGCCTTCCAACACCATCACCTGATCTTTGCCGGTTGCAAGAGCGCGATAAAGGGCCTGCAACCCGGTTTGAGTTCGCAGAGGGATCATCCCTATACGTTGTAGCAGCAGCTTTTCCGTCTCTTCGTCAACGCGTATTCCGCCCTCTTGCCAGAGCGGCCAGTTGATGGACAAGATGCGTCCGCCGCGAGAGTTCGCAAAGGCATCCAGAAATGCGTTCGCAGCCGCGTAGTCGGCCTGTCCGAGGTTCCCGAGGACGGCTGCGACGGAGGAGAAGAGCACAAAGAAGTCGAGGCTGAGGCCTTTGCTAGCCGCATCCAGATGCACCACGCCTGCAACCTTGGGAGCCAGTACCTCTACCAGCTCCTCTTGCGTTTTCTTGAAAATGAACTGATCCCGATTGACGCCCGCGCCATGCAAGATCCCGTGCAAGGTACCGTATTTTTCACAGATGCCTTCGATCAGGCGTTTCACCTCAGGAGCAAAGCTTACGTCAACTTGCCGGTATTCCACACAGGCGCCCATGCCCCGCAGTTTCCGCAGACGGGCCTGACCAGCGCCCGACAGTTGGGATCGACCCACGAGAATCAAGGTCGGGTTAGCGGCCTGACGTGCGATCTCCTCGGCGACGATCATCCCGATCCCGCCGACGCCGCCCGTAAGCAGGTAGATGCCTTCTGAGCGCCACGGAACCGGGGCGCTCTCTTGATCCATCTCCACTTCGCGCCACCCGGCAACTAGACGCTTGCCGTTTTGATAGCGGACGTGGTCATCTTGCAGGGCATGCAAATTCTCTAGCAGTCTCGCTTCAAGCCCTGCGCCCGACTTCACTTCAATCACTTGCCCGATGAAGTTCGGGTTCTCCAACTGTGCCGTTCGCAACAGGCCGGAAAGCGCAGTGAACAACTGCGAATCTGCCTGCGACGACACCGCGATCTGCATCAGCACGTTGCCCTTCGGCTTGTTCTGCAGAAGGGTCTGAATCTCCGTGAACACCTGCGCCGCATACGCTTGGAAGCGTTCTACAAGCGCAGCGGAGCCAGCTTGCAGAATGCGATACTGCAACGAATCAAGCTTCACATCTACCTCGCAAAGCAGCACAAGATGCTGCGCGATAGATGGTGATAAAGTTTGCGAGACCACATCCTGCTCGGTCCAGATCGGTTCAAACAGCAGCGCTTCATAGCCATCCTGCGCTTGCGAAATCCAGTGGCGCTCCTTCGCGAACGGATAGGTCGGCAGGCTAAGACGGAGCGGGCGCTTCTCGCCGTAGAGTCGGTTCCAGTCAGAAAAGTAGCCCTTTACCCAGAGTTCGGCGATCTGCTCCGCCTCTCGCGCTTCCGGATGAGCGGCCGCTTCGGCTAAGCTGATCTTGCCGCGCTTGACCTGCCCTCTCCAGACTTCGCTCAGCCCGGTCTGCCCTTGCAAGATCACCTTCAATTTTCGCTCCAACTCTTCAACCGACGTAACGACCAGCGCCAGACGCTCTTCCATCGCATCGCGCCCAACTTGCAGCGTGTAGGCGATGGATGCAAGGTCTTCTTCGGCAAACTTCTGCGCGACGAGGGCGCTGCACAGTTGCCGCACCTGCTCCTTCAGCCGATGTTCATTTTTGGCTGACAGCGCGATGATGTACGGATTCTTGGTGGAATTATCCGTCTTCAAGCTCGGTCGCTCCTTCGGCACATACTCCTCGATTATGGCATGCGCGTTAACGCCGCCAAAGCCGAAGGAACTGACGCCCGCGCGGCGCGGCAGGTCTTGGCCGGCTGCATCATGCAGAGCCTCCCATCGCTTCACCTCCCGCACGAGATAGAACGGGCTGCCCTCCAGTTGGATGTAAGGGTTGACCTTTTCGCAATGCAGTGTAGGTGCCAGCGTCCGGTGCCGGAGCTGTAGCAGCACTTTAATCACACCTGCAATGCCCGCCGCAAGCTCAAGGTGGCCGATGTTCGTTTTCACCGAACCTAGCCCGCAATGAACGCTCTCAACCTCTTGCGTACCTGTTCTTCTATACAACTCATGGAACGCGCTCTTCAATCCATTGATCTCAATGGGGTCGCCCAATTCGGTACCCGTTCCGTGCGCCTCGATGTAGGTGATGGTACGCGGGTCAATGCCGGCTTTCACGTACGCGTTGATTAGCAGGTCCGCTTGAGCCTTCGGGTTGGGAGCCGTCAGCGAGTTCGCGCGTCCCCCATGGTTGACCGCAGTCGAGCGAATCAAGCCGTAAATATGATCTCCGTCACGCTCAGCAACCGATAGCTTTTTCAAAACGAGCATGCCGACCCCTTCGCCGCGCACATAACCATTAGCAGCGTCCGAGAACGTCTTGCAGCGTCCGTCTTCCGATAGCATGCCGGCCTTATTGAAGCTGATGTGCGCCTCTGGAGTTACAATCGTGTTCACACCGCCGACAACCGCCATATCGCAGTCGCCATTTTGCATGGCGCTGGCAGCGCGGTGAATGGCAACCAGCGAGCTTGAACAAGCGGTCTCCACCGGCTCGCTCGGGCCGTGAAGGTTCAGAGCATAGCTCATGCGGTTCGGGCCGACCGACGGCACGACGCCCGTGGACGAGTACCCTTCAATCGGGAAGTTCGCGTTCGTGATCAGTCCGCTGTACCCGCTGCTTCCCGTTCCGACGAAAATCCCCGTCTTGCTGCCCGACAGGCTCTGTGCCGAATAGCCCGCATCCTCGATCGCCTTCCACACATAGGTCATCAAAAGACGCTGTTGAGGGTCCATCAGCTTGGCTTCAAGCGGCGAGATGCCGAAGAATAGCGAATCGAACTTGTCAGTCTCGTCGAGGAAGCCGCCCCACTTGATGTTCGTTTTGTTTACTTCTGTATTCGGATCGCCAAAATACGCTCTCCAATCCCAGCGTTCTGGAGGAATCTCGGAAATGCAGTCGATGCCTTCCACGAGGTTATGCCAGAACTCCTGCATGTCGCGGGATTGCGGGAAGGCCCCGCTCATCCCCACGATGGCGATCGGCTCGGTCACCGCCGATTGTGCCTGCTGCACCCCAGCGGTACGCAGGCGGCGCTTTTGTCTCACCGCCCGGGTCGAAGGAGCTTCTTGCAGCAGGGACCCTGCGACTTCCGCCCGTGCCGTTTCCGCTTGCACGGCGGCAGCCGGGGTAGACGGGGCTGTCAAGCGCGAGGCGAACACATCTCGGCATTCATCGGTCAAATAACCGGCAAACTCATGCAGCGTCGGATGCTCGAAGAAGATCGTCGGCATCAGGTCAAGCTTGTACGCCTCGTTCAGATCGTTGGCAAACTCGGTCAGCGTAATCGAATCAAAGCCGTACTCGCTCAGCTCTGCATCCGCATCCAGTTCTTCTGCATCGACCTTGAGCAGACGGGAAACCGTCTGGGTCAGCAGACCCAGCACACGCTCTCGCAGGTTCATGCTGTCCGCCTTGACATCGACAGAGCCAGAGACAGAGGACGACGAGACGGAGGCAGCGGCTGGCAGCAGTTTCTTTTTGATGCGCTCCGCTTTTCCTTCGATCACCAGCACTTGGTTCTGAGCCGATGCCAAGCCTTCATAAAAGGCGCGAAGTCCGCTCTTGGTGCGCAGCGGGATCATGCCGAGGCTCTGCATCATCCACTTCTCGGTTTCTGGATCAACATGCATGCCGCCCTCTTTCCAGAGCGGCCAGTTGATCGACAGCGTCCGACCAAGGCGATCCCCGACGGCCACCCGTCTGTTGCGATGCGCCGCAAACTGATCCATGAACGCATTAGCCGCCGCATAATCGGCCTGCCCCGGATTGCCAAGGCCGCCGGACAGCGAAGAGAACAAAACAAAGAAGTCCAAGGCCATATCTCGGCTGGCAACATCAAGATTCACAAGCCCGCGCACCTTCGGTGCCAGCACTTGCGTCAGTTCCGCCGCTGTTTTCTTAATGATGAAGCTGTCTCGGATCACCCCGGCGCTGTGCAGGATGCCATTCAGGGTGCCATAATCCACCTGCAGCTCTGCAAACAGCTTCTCGACTGCCGCTCGATCGGTCACATCCACCTGCTTGTACACCACGCGCGCGCCGATAGACTCCAGTTCGGACAGCGCCTCAAGTTGCGACTCGCCCAGTACGGAGCGACCTGTGAGCACGAGCGTTGCACCCGGCGCCTGTGTGGCGATCTCCTTGGCAAATACCAGTCCAAGACCGCCTGCACCGCCTGTGAGGAGATAAATTCCACCCTCTTTCCACGGTTTCAAAAAGGCATCTGCATCTACTGATGCGGGAACCTCGAGCCAGCCTGCCACTTGTCGCGAGCCTCCCTGATAGCGAATGCGGGCTTCCTTTCCGCTGTCGCGTTCTGCCAGCAGTTTTTCCTCAACCTCTTCGAGCTTATCAACTTCGATCAGTTGCCCGATCAAGCTCGGATTTTCCAGCTGGGCGGTTTTCAGCAGGCCTGACAGCCCGGCAAGCAGAAGTTGCTCGGCATGGGCATGCACGACGATCTGCACCAGCACCTTGCCCTTGGGCTTGCCTCGCAAGATGCGCTGAGTCTCCTCCAGCGCCTGCATCGCATACGCTTCAAAACGCACCCCGATATCCTTCTCATCCTCTTGCAAGGTCAGGCAGCGCGCCCCTTTCACGTCAACCTCGAACTCGCAGGACAGCACGAGATGCTCCGCATAGGCCGTCGCCTCTTGCTGTTCGCACGCCTGTTCCATCCAATGCGGTGCCAGCATGAGCGTTTCACACGCCTCCGAGTCGGACTGATTTTCCAGCACGCGAGAGGAAAAGCCCTTCATGTACGCACATACGTTGCCTAGCTCGTCACAAAGGCGAATGTCGAGCTTCTGCACGCTATCCCCCGGCTTGCACCCCTCGCTGTAGCAAACGTGCGCCCACATCAAAGACGTGCAGGGAGCGTAGATGTCGAGCTCCTCCAGCGCAAACGGAAGCGCCGGCTTCAATGGCGCCTCGCCGAGCTGGAACCCAATCGCCGCCTGCAAGGCCGCGTCCATCAGGCTCGGGTGCAGGACATATTGCGAATCAGTTCCCATCACGCACGGCGGAAGGGTCAAACGAGCCAAAATCTGCCCGTCGCCGACCTGCAACAAATTGAGCGCACGCTGCGCCGGACCGTACTCCAAGCCCATCGCAGCAAAGCTCTCATAGCAATCCGACGCGCTGATCTCACGCTTGGTGCAAGCTGTCTTCAACTCCTCAACAGGCAACTGCTCCACCTGCTTCTTGCCTAGAATGACAGCACGCCCTTGGCTGTGTATGTTCGCGTCAACGCCGCTGAAGATCTCGTAGGCGATTATGCCATCATCCTCTTCGCTCAGTCCGATGTGTACCTCGACAGGCCGCTCGCTAACTGTGACAGGGTGTGTCCAAACCACATTTTGTAGACGAAGGAATTGCATATCCTCGTCGGGAGCTCCGCCCGCCTGTTCGACCGCGGCGCGCGCCATCTCCAAATAGGCGACGCCCGGCAGAACGCGCTGTCCCTTCACCAGATGATCCGAAAGGAAAAACTCCTGCCCCGTCAAGCTCGTGCTGTATCTCTGCTCGGAAAAATCGGACGTGTTCCGATGCAAAAGCGGATGAAGCGCATCCGTCGGCAAGCCTGCTCGAACGACGGACGGCCGCTCAAACTGCGGTGCCCAGAAACGCTGCTTGGCAAACGGATAGGTCGGCAGGCTGATGCGGCGCGGCAATTCCTCGCCCCACAGCTTGCTCCAATCAAGCGCTAGCCCCTTGACCCACAGGTCGGCCAGCTTGGACAGCTTGCGGCGCTGAATCCATTTTTCAATCGCTTCCTGTAGCTCTTCATCGGCGGCAAAGAGCGAGAAGGTGTCTCGGTTGCCCTTGACCTGCCCTCGGAACAGTTTACTGATCTCTTCCTGTCCGCTTATAAACGCCTCCAGCTTGCGAATCAGCTGCTCCACCGAACCTGCAACTACGGCAAGACGCTCTTCCATCGCTTCCCTTCCCACCTGCAAGGTATAGGCCATATCCGCGAAATTTCCGTTGGCGAATCGTCCCTCCTGCAGGACGGCGAGCAGGTTCTCCGCCTGTTGATGCAGGCGCTGTTCATTTTTGGCTGACAGCACGAACACGGCCGGATTCTGAGGCGTCACCTCGACAAACGTGCGCAGCGACTCTGCCGGCACGTACTCTTCGATGATCACATGCGCGTTGGAACCGCCCGCCCCGAACGACGAGATGCCCGCGATGCGCGGCACCTCGCGAACTTGACCGCCGATCTCCACCAGCGGACGCTTCCATTCCCCCAGCTCCTGCTGCACGACGAACGGAGTCGCCTCAAAGTCGATGTTCGGGTTGAGCACCTTGGCATGCAGCGAAGGCGCAAGCTGGCCATGCTTCATCTGCAGCAGTACCTTTGTTACCCCGGCGATGCCCGCTGCGCTCTCGCAGTGACCGATGTTCGATTTGGCCGAACCGATGGCACAGCTTGGCTGCTTGCCGTCTGCCTTGGCCTGGAAGGCCTTGCTCAAGCCAGCGATCTCGATTGGATCGCCAAGCGAGGTGCCGGTTCCGTGCGCTTCAATGTAGGAGACCATGCTCGGGTCAAGTCCTGCCTGCCGCAGCGCCTGCTCGATCACATTCGCCTGCGCATTCGGGTTCGGGACAGTGTACCCGTTGGTTTTGCCCCCGTGGTTGATCGCGCTGGCCTTAATCACGCCGTGGATCTGATCGCCATCTTCAATCGCTTTGGACAACGGCTTGAGCAGCACCGCTCCAACCCCTTCGCCCGGCACGTACCCGTCGCCCCCTTCGCCAAAGCTCTCGCATCTGCCCTTGCTCGATGCGAACTTGCCTTGGCCGAGCAAAATATACTTATTCGGGTGAATCGAAACGTTGACACCGCCGGCGATCGCCAGCTCACAGCCGCCTTGCTGCAAGCTCTGGCAAGCCAGATGAATCGACGTCAGCGAGGACGAGCACATCGTATCAACGGCTAGGCTCGGTCCATGCAGGTTGAAGAAATACGACACCCGGTTGGCGATCGAAGCCGGACTTCCCGCCAACGCGATCGGTCGGCCAAGCAACGTCTCCTGTGCGCCGTACAGCTGATACTCCTCGTACATCACGCCGACATAGACCCCAACGTTGCCGTCAAGCCCGAGCCCGCGATGCTTGGCGAGCGTCTCGCGCGTATAACCCGCATCTTCCAGCGCCTCGTAGACGGTCTGCATGAACAAGCGCTCCTGCGGGTCCATAATCTCCGCCTCGCGCGGAGAAATGTTGAAGAACAGCGGATCGAATTGATCCACGCCGTCGATAAATCCGCCCCATTTGCTGTTCGTCTTCCCCGGCTTGCTTTTGTCCGGGTCAAAATAGAGGCTATGATCCCAGCGTTCTGAAGGAATCTCCGTAATCGAATCCTTGCCTTCCCGAAGATTGTCCCAATATTCCTGAAGGTTGCGCGCCCCCGGATAGCGGCCGGAGACGCCAATGATTGCGACGTCCTGTCGGCTGTTCGCACCCCTTTCTTGTACATGCGTCATCGAAGCGAATCGCTGGCGTCGACGGCTGGTGAGCTCTTTCTGTCCCTGCGTCTCCTTGACCACAGGCTTGCGGACCGGCGCGGCGTCTTGCGCCTGCTCCTCGTCCCCTGTCAACCGCACCAGTTGCGCTCGATGCGATTCGAGGAAGTAGCCAGCCAGGTCTCGAAGGTTCTGGTACTCAAAAAAGAGCGTCTTCGGCAGAGAGCCAAATGTTTTTTCCAACTCGTTGGTCAGCTTCATCACTAGCACGGAATCAATCCCGTACTGTTCGAGCGGCGCAACCGCATCAAGGCGGCTCACCGGCCACTTCAATACGGTGGACACCTGCTCCTTGAGATACGCGATCGCTCTCTCCTGCAAAGGGTTCGCGTTCGAGGCAGCTACCTCCATCTGGCTCGTTTCCACAAGCTTCTCCGACACAGCAGCCCGCTTGCCTTGCGCAACCTCTCCAGCCTCCAACACACGGGAGATACACCCTTTAAGACGGATGCGAACCCTTCCCTCCTTGTCGCAGAGGTCGACGTCAAGCTTTTGCACCCTGTCTTCCGGTCGGCTGCCCGCGCTGTATCGAACGAGCGCCCACATTTCGGCCTCACACGGCCCAAAGACATCCAGCTCTTGCAGTGCAAAAGGAAGTGCCGTTTTGAATATATTTTGCCCGATTAAAAACCCGACGGCCGATTGCAGCGATGCATCTGCAAGGCTCGGATGCAGAAGGTAGTCGGCTAGTGACTCGTTGACAACAGAGGGCAGCCTCAATTCGGCCAGCACGCCTCCTTCGCCCACCTGCACCTGCCGGATGCCTTGAAAGGCCAGCCCATACTCCATTCCCATCGCACGGAAAAATGCATAGCAGTCCGTTGCCCCGTACTGCTCCTGCATGAAGGATGCTTGCAATTCCTTCAAATCCCACTTCGGCGCATCTTCCGCCGACGCATTATGCACGGCGCGTCCCTGGCTGTGCACGATTTCCTCACCGTTTTGCACGGTGTACACCTCATATCCAACCTCTCCGCCCGTCTCCGGGAAAAGAGCGATGTGCACCTCAACGGGTTGTTCGCCGACGAGAATCGGCCGCGCCCAGACCACATTGCACAGGCGAATATTCTTTAGGTCAGCCGTCTGCTCGACCGCCTTGCGGGCCATCTCTAGATAGGCCACGCCGGGCAGCACCTTCTGCCCCTTAACCACATGATCGGCCAAAAAGAACTCCGCTCCCGTGAACGTCGAGGAAAAGCGCTGTTCCGCAAAATCAGATGTGTTCCGATGAAGAAGCGGATGCAACTGCGACGCTGTCAGATGAGCGCTGGCCTCCGCCTTGAGTGCAGCCCAGTATTCTTCCCGCGCGAACGGATAGGTCGGCAAATTCGTGCGCACAGGTCTTTCTGAGCCGAACAGCGCGTCTCCCGCGATCTCGCCGCCCTGGCAGTACAGACCGGCAAGTTTCCGCAGATGCTCCTGATAGACCGCAGGATTCGTCGCCAATTTGCCGTTCTTTCCTGCCAGCTCTAGCACCTGCTCCTGTAGGGCTGACTCTCCGGCCCTCTCGCTCGCCACCTTGCCGCGGAACACATTAGTATTTTGCACACCTTCCCGTGCCTGCTTCAGAATGCGCAGCAGTTCCTGCACATCCTGCACCACGACCGCCAAACGATGGGCAAAATGCTGACGCCCCTCCAGCAACGTGTAGCTAATTTGCGCGAGACTGCCTGCAACGCCCGAATCACTCTCCAGCATCGCGATCATGTCGTGTAGTTTCTCTTGCAGCACCTCGTCCGTTTTCGCCGAAAATGCGAGCAAGTAATGCGAATGCCGGAGACCGGTATTTCCTCTCTTTTCAAAACTGCGGACGACCATGTGCGCGTTGGTGCCGCTCATCCCAAACGAGCTCAACGCTCCCACACGGCTAGCGCCCGCCCGCTTCGTCCACGGCTTGCTCGTCTTATTCACATAAAAAGCACTGTTTTCCCAATGGATGTACTCGTTCTCCGTCTCACAATGCAGACTGGCCGGAATGGTCTCATGCCGCATCGCCTGAACCAAGCTGATCAGGTTGACCAAGCCTGACGCCGCAAACGTATGGCCCAGATTGGTCTTGGTCGAAGTCAGCGCACAATACCCGCGCTTTTGCGTGCGGCGCTTGAAGACGTCCTGTAGTGCATGAACCTCGACCGGGTCCCCGAGCTTCGTCCCGGTGCCATGCGTCACGATGTAGTCGATCTCTTCCGGGTCTATCTTGTGCTGCTCGTACACATCCTGTATGAGATTCGCCTGTGCGACGGTGCTTGGCGCCGTAATGCCGTTCGTCTTGCCGTCATAGTTCACGCCGCTTCCTTGGATGACCGCGTAGATCGGGTCACCGTCAGCCAGTGCTTGCGAGAGCCGCTTGAGCACAACGACCGCCACGGCTTCCCCCGGCACCAAACCATTCGCCCCGTTGTCAAACGCCTTGCATTTTCCATCCTCCGACAGCATGCCTGCCTCCGTCATGCCTATGTAAGCGGTCGGAGTCAGCAGCAAGCTCACACCGGCGACCACCGCTGCGTCACACTCCCCATTTCGCAGACTCAAGCACGCCTGATGGGCTACTACTAGCCCAGAGGAGCAGGCGGTATTGATCGCCATCACCGGGCCGCTAAAGTTCAAGAAATACGGCAGTCGCGCTGCAAGAATCGCGTTATGGTTCGACGTGATGCTGGTGTTCTCACCTTGAGACAGTATCTGATAGTCGCCTTCTTCCACGCCGACGAACATGCCGATCTTGTTTTCGTTCAGATGTCGCTTGCCCAATCCCGCATCTTCCAGCGCCCGCCACGCCTCTTGCAGGAGCAGGCGCTGTTTCGGGTCCATCGCTTCGGCTTCCAGCGGCGAGATTTCAAAGAACAGCGGGTCAAACTCACGAACGCCCGGCATTGCACCCAGCCATTTGCTACAGCTTCGTTCGCCATAATACTCCCGCCAGTCATAGCGGTCTTCTGGAATTTCGGTAACCGCATCCCGCCCTTCGGCTAGAATGTCCCACAGTTCATCGATGTTGCGTGCTTGCGGGAATCGACCACTCATCCCGATAATCGCAATTGGCTCCGGCCCCGCTCCCGAGGTCTCGGCCGCCGTTGCCGCAATAGTGTCCTCAAGAGACGCTTCCCGCTGCTTCTCTACACGCTCAGGCCGCGCTCTCTCCGTCGCGTAGAAAGCGCGCACGACTTCACCATGCTCGCTCTCCAGATGGGAGACCAGCGCCTGAATCGTCGAATGCCCGAAAAATACCGCCGGGGATATCCCCACGCCAAAATGCTTCGTCATTGCAGCGGCCAGCTCGGCCAAGCTGATCGACTCAAACCCAAAATCGGCCAGATTCGTCCCTACGTCCAGCTTGTCCCGCGAAACCTTGAGAATTCCGCCAATCAGTTCTTGCAAATCCCACTTCAAGCACTGTGCTATCGTGAATCCCTTCATCTCCGGAAGTCTTCCGGTTCCGAAAGGGGGGATCGCCTGCAAGGTAGGGGTCTTTGAAGGAGCTGACTGCGACTGAATCAGAAAGTGCTCGATCTGTCGTCGCTCTCCGGCCATGACCAGATGCTGCGTCCGCTCCTGCGAGAGAAGGAGGTCAAACAACGCCAGCCCTTCTTCCACTTCCAAAAAGCGCTGACCACTCGTTTTCAGGTAGATTTTTGCGCTCTCCTCATCTTTCAGCCCCATGCCTCCGTCTCTCCAGAGCGGCCAGTTGATCACCAGCGTCTTACCGGGACGTCCCTGTTCGTTTCGCATAGCTGCATAGGCCATCTGGAACCGATTCGCCAGCGCATAGTCACCCGAACCAAAGTCGCCGAGAATCGCCGAAGACGACGAGAAATAGCAGACGAACTCCAACGCCTCTTCATCTGCTAGCAGCTCGTCAAGCACCTCAGTGCCCCTGATTTTCGGGTCAAGGATGCGCCTGAAGGTCTCCTCATCCTTCTCAAGGATGCTTCGGTCGCTCGCGGCACCCGCCGCATGCACAACGCCATGAATCGCGCCAAACTGCTCACTCGCTTGAGCAAGCCCTTCCCGCATCGCATCCGCATCACATACATCCGCTTCCACATACAGCACTTGGCTGCCCCGCTGCTCCAGAGCACGGAGCTTGGCCAGCTTCTCATCGTCAAGCGCAGAGCGGCCAGTCAGGATCAGCTTGACCCGACCTTTTTTCGCAAAATGTTCCGAAAATATATACCCAAGCCCGCCGCATCCTCCGGTGATTAAATAAGTGCCTCCTGCTCTCACCTTCAAGTCTCCCTCCTGCAAGTCGGTCGGCTGCACGGAGCAGACATACCGCTTGCCGAATCGGTAGAGAACGCTGGAGAGAGACGGCGCTTGCAGCTCCGTCAAAATATTCGGCAGGCACGCAGCGAGCGAAACCTCCCCCTCTTGAATGTACATGGCTGCCTGCGTCTGTGGCAGCACGAGCCGAAGCGAGCGAGTCAGCCCGATCCACGACTCCAGATGACAGCGCTCCAATTCGTTGACATAAGAACCGAGGAGCAGCAGTCGCTTGGCTTGCACGTTCGACTTCGCCAGATTTTGGACAAGAGCAACGAGCGCAGCCGGGTTCTGACGGTAGCTCGCATCCTCCATCGGACAGAGGTACAATAAGGCGTCCACCTCCTGCCAGTCCTGACGTTCGTCGCCGAGCACATCCTGAAGGCTCTCCCCGCTGGTGACGAACGCAACCTGTGCGCGATCATCAACAGCCTGCACCGCTTCCACGACCGCTTGCTGATGCTCCGGCTCTGTCAGAAAGCAGATCAGCTTGCTCGCACGAAGCGGCGTACCCTCGACCACCGTCTCCTCCTTCCAAACTTCTTCATAGGTCAACAATTCAGAAGCCGGTTTAGTAACGGACTTGTTTCTGCTTGCCGCCTGTGCATTTCGAATCATATGTGTCGCTTCGGATTTGGACAAACGATTGTGTTTCACTTCAGACAATAATTGCTGCAGGAAATCTTTCATATGTACCTCCTCAAGCTTCGGCGTTTCTTTGTGAATATCTCTTATATAAATAGAAAAAAGGGAGGATTACTCCCCCCTTTTCTTGCGTTCGGCTATGAAAATATGTCATGCGGACATACTCTTCCCATGTCATCTGCCCACATGCACACGACACCATGCAATTGGATGTGCTTCTTACACCCGCCAACGCGCCGCAACATCGATTGGAGAGCGAACAAGAAGTTTGTTTCAAACATGCCATCATTTACCATCTTATATCTAATACTAATCTCGCAACATTCATTTAGTCAAGAGATCAATTCGGAATTAGGGCGCTGCTGATTTTCAGAAGGGCTTCTTCGAGGGTGATCGCTTCGTCCATCATCTCGTCCAGAATCTGCTCATAGAACCCTTCGTCAAAACTTGACCCCTCCACCGCCCAGCATCTCTCACGGGCAAACGGATAAGTCGGTAGCGAGAGGCGATGCGGTCTCTCCGCACCATACAAAGAACCGTACTCCACACGAAGGCCCTTGACCCAGAGGTCGGCCAGCTTGGCAAGCTGGCCGCTCTGCCACCATTTCATCACGAGCTCCTGCATATCTTGATCCGCCGCGAACGATTGCGAGCTGTCTGTCGATCCTTTGACTTGACCGCGGAAAACCGCGCCAAGCGCCGGACGACCTTGCAGATAATCGGACAGCTTCTGCTGCAGGTTCTGTGCGGAGGTTGCCACCACGGCGAGCCGCTCTTCCATCACTTCGCGCCCCACCTGCAAAGTATAGGCCGTATCGACGAGCGTGTCATCCGTCACGACCTGTCTGTCGATCACCGCCTGCAGGCGCAGCACCTGCTCGTGCAAACGCTGCTCGTCTTTGGCTGACAGTACGAGCAGCGCCGGTCGGTGCTCCGCAATACGAGCAGCCGCTCGCGGTGCTGCATTCGGCACATGCTCCTCAATCACAAGATGAGCATTGGAACCTCCCGCTCCGAACGAGGAAATGCCAGCGATGCGCGGCACCTCGCGAAGCTCGCCGTCCACCTCCAGCAGCGGGCGCTTCCACTCCGTCAGCTCCCGCTGCACAAAGAACGGTGTCTGACCAAAGTCGATGTTCGGATTCAGCATGTCTGCGTGCAAAGAAGGCACTAGCTGGCGATGCTTCATCTGCAGCAGCACTTTGGTAAGGCCCGCGATGCCAGCCGCACTCTCGCAGTGCCCGATGTTCGATTTGACTGATCCGATCGCGCAAAATTGCGTGTCTGTCGTGTCTTCTTCGAAGGCTCTCATCAATCCGGCGATCTCGATCGGGTCGCCCAGCGTCGTTCCCGTGCCGTGCGCTTCCAAGTAAGAGAGGGAGCGCGGGTGAATGCCTGCCTTTTTGAACGCGCGCCCGATCACTCGAGCTTGCAGATTCGGATTCGGTACGGAGTAGCCATTGGTTTTTCCGCCGTGATTGACCGCCGTTCCCTTGATCACACCGTAGATTTGGTCACCATCCTCTAGCGCCGTGGCGAGCGGTTTGAGCAGTACAGCTCCGACGCCTTCACCCGGCACGTACCCGTCGCCCCCTTCACCAAAGCTTTCACAGCGTCCTTTGCTCGACGCGAACTTGCCTTGGCCGAGCATCAGGTACTTGTTCGGATGCAAGGACAGATTGACCCCGCCAGCGACAGCAAGCTTGCAATCGCCTTGCTCCAGACTCTGGCAGGCCAGATGAATGGCCGTGAGCGACGAGGAGCACATCGTATCAACCGCAAGACTCGGGCCATGCAAGTTGAAGAAATAGGACACGCGGTTGGCGATCGACGACGGGTTGCCGGACAAGGCCATCGGACGGCCCCGCAGCGTCTCCTCCGCTCCATAGAGCTGATACTCCGAGTACATCACCCCGACGTAGACTCCGACATTGCGCTCCTCGGCCGATTCCCCGCCCGACACGAGTGTGTCGCGAGTGTAGCCCGCATCCTCCATCGCCTCATACACGGACTGTAGGAACAAACGCTCTTGCGGGTCCATAATCTCAGCTTCCCGAGGTGCAATGTTGAAAAACAGCGGGTCGAACTTGTCGACATCGCACAAGAACCCGCCCCACTTGCTGTACGTGCTGCCACGCTTGCTGCGATCCGGGTCATAATACAGGCTGTGATCCCAGCGCTCCTTCGGAATCTCGGTAATCGAGTCCCGACCCTCGCGCAGGTTGTTCCAAAATGCCTCCAGATCATCTGCTTGCGGATAGCGCCCGGACAGCCCGATGATCGCGATGTCAAGCGCGCCGCTTTGCTTGACCTGCTCGTTGACCGCCGCGCGAACAGGCGTTAAAGCCTTCCGCACAGGCGCTGCCACCGAAACCGATGCACGCTCTGTCGGTCGCTCCTCAATCCCGAGCAGGTCGATTAGATGCGTACGGTGATTTTTCAAAAAGTACCCGGTCAGATCGCGAATGTTTTGGTACTCGAAAAACAGCGTCTTCGGCAACATACCGAAGGTTTTTTCCAATTGTTGGTTTAACTGCATCACCATGATTGAGTCAATGCCGTACACTTCCAGCGGCCTAGACGCTTCGATGCTCTCAGCCGGAACTCCCAGAACGGAGGACAGCTGCTTTTTGAAAAAATCGGCCGCTGCTCTCGCCAGATCCCCCTCTTCCTTGGCAGTCGGGCTCAGTGCTGTGGGAACCTGCTTGTCGGTCTCGCCTCTCAGCAGCTCAATCACCTGCTGAATCGTCGGCAGCTCCGAGAAGGTGCTCGGCGGCAGAACAAGACCGAACTCCTCGCTCAGACGATTGGCCAGCTCAATTACCAGAAACGCATCAATCCCGAAGTCGAACCACTCGGCCTCGACATCCAGTTCATCAGCTCTGACCTGTAGCAAGTCCGAGGCGATCTGCAGCACTCTGTCCTCCACATGGCTAGCCACGCTGTTAACCGGGCGGGCAGCAGGGGCGGCGAACAGCGGATGCAGCTTTTCCGTAATTCGGGCGAGGTCGCCTTGCACCACCATCACCTGATCGCACCCGCTGGCCAAGCCCTGATAGAGAGCCCGAATCCCGTTCTGGCTCTCCAGCGGGACCAGCTCCGTATGCTCTCTCATCCACTGTGCCGTCTCTGCATCCACCTGCATTCCGCCGTCTTGCCAAAGCGGCCAGTCGATTGCAAGCGTACGGCCTTGGCGTTGCCCGCGAGCGACCAGACGATTGCGCTCGGCAGCATAAGCATCCAAAAATCCGTTGGCCGCCGCATAATCGGCCTGCCCCGGATTGCCGAGGCAGCCGGCCACAGCGGAAAACAGCACGAAGAAGTCCAGCGGCAGCCCAATGCTCGAATGGTCGAGGTGGACCAAACCGCTCACTTTGGGAGCCAGCACCTCCTGCATCTCCTGCCCGGTTTTGCGGATGATGAAGTTGTCGCGGATCACGCCCGCTCCGTGCAGGATGCCTTGGAGGGTGCCATAGTGCACGCGGATCTCCTCAAACAGGCTGGCGACTTCCTTTTCCCGCGTCACATCGACCTGTCGGTACTCGATAAGCGCGCCGAGGTTTTTCAGCTCTTGCAGAGCCGCTTGCTGCCGCAGGCCCAAGGGGGAGCGGCCGATGAGGATTAGTCTCGGAGCCTTGACTTTGCTCGCAATCTCTTTGGCAAAAATCAGGCCGAGCCCTCCCGCACCTCCGGTCAGAAGGTAGACGCCGCCATCTCGCCACGGGATGTGGAACGTCTGCTGCGAGACTTCCGCCACGTCCCAATAAGCAACCCAGCGCTGGTCGTATCGGTAGCGGATGCAATCATCTTGCAGAGAATGACAATTTTCCAAAAGCTTACTTTCCAAATCGGTCGTGTTCTCAACCTCGATCAGTTGTGCAATCAGGTTCGGGTTCTCGCGGCGGGCGGTGCGAAGCAGTCCGACAAGGCCGCTGAAGACTTGACCTTCTCCGTCGGCGGGCACCACGACTTGCACCAGCACCTTGCCTTGTGGCTTGCTGCGCAAAAGGGTCTGGATCTCTTCGAACACGCGCACCGCATACGCTTGGTAGCGGCTTGCGATGTCTTGAAGATCCGATTGCAGCGCCTTAATCTGCCCACCGAGCACGAGAGGTGCAGTCAGCTCGCAGAGCAGCACCAGATGCTGCGACAGGGCAGGAGGGAGCGTCTTGTGAGCGATGCCCTGCTGCTTCCAGGCCGGCTGCAGCAAGTGTGCCCCCGGCTCGTGTCCCCCGGCTTCCTCTTCCAACACACGTGAGGTGTAGCCTTTCAAGCGCACGCGCACCTGACCATTTTCGTCACAAGCGTCCACGTCGAACTTCTGCACCTTGTCTTCCGCTCTGCTGCCTTCGCTGCGGCGCACCACGGCCCACATCGAGGGTGTACACGGGCCGTATATCTCGACTTCCTCCAACGCGAAGGGCACTTGCGGCTTGAATGATGCAGTGCCGAGCATTAGGCCAATCGCGGCCTGCAGCGCTGCGTCCATGAGGCTCGGATGCAAGACGTAGCGGCTCTCTGTGTCGGCCACACAATCGGGCAGCGACAACCTCGCCAGCACCTGCCCCTCCGCAATCGACAGGCTCTCGACCCCTCGGTGTGCCGGCCCATAGTTCAGCCCGGCTTGGCGGAAAAGCTCATACAACTCGGAAGCGCTGATTCGGTTCTGCGAGCAGACCGTCTGTAAAGTGGTGAGATCGACGGCAGGAGCATCTACCTTACCCAAGCGTCTCGCCCGGCCTTGGCTGTGTACGACAGTCCCTCGCCCGTCTCTGACTTCATAGGAAATCGCCTCGGCCTCCTCTGCCCGCAGCCCTACCTGAACCTCAACCGGCCCGTTCCCTGCGAGGATCGGGCTTACGAAGCCCACATGCTGCAAGCGCCATGAGCTGCCTTCTTCGCTCGCTCCTGCCGCCAGCTCTAGAGCTGCGCGGACCATTTCAAGATGGACCACGCCCGGCAAAATCCGCTGTCCGTTGATCACATGATCGGCAAGGAAGAATTCTTTTCCTGTAAAAATAGACGTATAACGCTGCTCTTCCAGCACCGAAATGTTTTCGTGAAGCAACGGATGGAGCATGCGAAAATTTATACCGCCTGCTTTCGCGACAGACTGTGCCGAATCCTCCGGCTTCCAATACCGCTCCTTGGCAAACGGATAGGTCGGCAGCGGGATGCGCGCATAAGGCAGCCCTTCAAACAGGCGTCCGTACTCCAGAGCATAGCCTTGTGCGTACATATCGGCCACGGCCGCGAGCTGTTCGAGCTGGTCTGCCCCTTGGGCACCATGGCAAAAGTTTTCGATGCACTGGCCGCCGTAGCGTTTGAGCGAGGGCTGCTCCCGAAGTTCATTCTCAAGCAATTCGCCATAAAACACCCCTGCGACTGTTCTCGTCTCCAGCCATTTTTGCAGCGACTTGACGAGTTCCGGCACATCGCGTACAACACAGGCCAAGCGGTGAGGCAGATGCCTGCGCCCGACGAGCAAAGTGTAGCTGATGTTGCCGCATTCCGCATTCGGTTCCTGCTCGCAGAAGGCGATCAGATTCTGCACCTGCTTGCGAAGCTGTTCGGCGGTGCGAGCGGACAGCACGATTAGATGCCCGGCTCTGTCAATCGGCTGCCGAACAGGCTCCGGCGGTTCCTCGATCACCATATGTGCGTTGGTGCCGCTGAACCCGAAGGCGCTGATTGCCGCTCGGCGCCTGCTCCCCGGCTCGATGCTCCAGTCCCGAAGCTTAGTATTCACATAAAACGGGCTGCCTTGATGCTCGATGTTTGCATTCCACGCATCAAAATGAAGCGAGGGCGGCAGCTGCTTGTGCTCCAGCGCAAGCAGAATTTTGAGCAACCCGGCGACCCCGGCCGCCGCAGCTGCGTGTCCGATGTTCGTTTTGATCGAACCGAGCGCGCAATATTCCTTGCGATTCGTGTAGGCGCGGAAGGCGCGAGTCAAGGCTTCGAACTCGATCGGATCGCCGAGCTTCGTTCCGGTGCCATGCGCTTCGACCAGTTGAATCTCCCCCGGGTTGATCCCATTCTTCTCGTAGACTTCGCGCTCTAGGCGCTCTTGCGAATTGGCGCTGGGAGCGGTGATCCCGTTCGTTGTGCCGTCCTGGTTGAGCGCCGAGCCTCGAATTATGCCATATATATGATCCCGGTCGGCGAGCGCGTCCTTCAGTCGTTTGAGGACGACGACCCCCACGCCTTCTCCCGGTACGAATCCGTTCGCTTGATCATCGAACGTATGACAGCGCCCTGTCGACGAGAGCATGCTCGCACGCTCTGCCGTCAAGTAGAAACGCGGCGAGCTCTGGATGAAAACGCCGCCGGCCAACGCCATGTCCGTTTCCCCCGACCGCAACCCTTGGCAAGCTAAGTGGATGGAGACAAGCGAGCTCGAACAAGCCGTATCGACCGCGACCGCCGGACCTTGAAGGTCTAGGAAATATGAAATACGCGCCGGGATCACTGAGGCGGCATTGCCCCACATTGCTTGTGCTGGCGCCTGTTCAACCATCGACTGCTGGTAGTCGCCTCCGTTGATCCCGACATACACCCCGCAGGAGGCCCCTTTCACCGCGTCGCCGGCATAACCAGCTACCTCGAGCGCTTTCCAACACTCTTCAAGGAAAATGCGCTGCTGCGGGTCCATGTACATCGCTTCAACGCCCGAGATGTGGAAGAACAGCGGATCGAAGCTATGTATGTCATCAAGGAATCCACCTTCGTTGCAGAAGCGTGTTCCCTCCGCATAATAAGAGCGAAGATCCCATCGCGTTACCGGTCCCACGAGATCGTCTCCGTTCGCCAGATGCTCCCACAGCTCTCCGAGGTCCCCCGACTTCGAAAAACGCCCGCTCATACCGACGATTGCAATCGCATTAATATTTCCGCCTTGTTCGGGGATCTTTTCCCCCGTATCTTCTCGACCGCCTTCTTGAGCACTTTCTCGATCACTTTCGCGATCCCCTTCTCTAGCCCCTTCTCTAGCGCCTTGCCAAACGACAGCTTGAGCTCTTGCCGTTTGCCCCCATGTTGCCGCCGATGCCATTGTATTTGCAATTGAAGGCTCATTTACGATTGCAGTCGCTAAGGTCGCCGACGATAGTTGAGGCTTGGCGGGAGCAAACGCTGCAGCAAGCGCTTCTTTGTATTGCCTGAGCATGTAAGTAGCGAGTTGGTTGACCGAGCTGTAATCGAACAGGTGCGTCGTCTTCAACCCGACCGACAGCTTGTCGTTCAAAGCTTGAACCAGATGAACACCCGTAATCGAATCCAGACCATAATCGGCAAACGATTTGTCGGAATCAATCCGATACCTGTCCACTTTTAACGAAGAGAAGAGCTGGTCCTTAATCGCATTCTTCACCTGTTCCTCGATCAGCGCTTCCATCACCTCGGATGCTGGAGCCGCGCCTGCTTCTCTCGACACAACGGGGACCTCCGTATTTGGCAACTTCGCTGCGGCGGGAGCCGCCACCTGCCCTTGCCTCTGTTTCTGTCGCACCACCCCGTCGCTTTCCGCCACGATGATCTGCTGACCGAAATCGTGCGCCTTTTGCGCTAGATGATTGATCGCGCGAAACCCTTCCGCTTTCAGCACCGAGGACCAGGCCTCCGAAGACAAGCCCGGGCAACCCGGCATGCGCAGCTCCGCATCCTCATACCGCCACCATCCATCGAGCAGGCCGAAGGTCAAGTGCGTGAACAGCGAATTGCGGTTCATCTCGTTGAGCAGCAAGAGGCCGTTTTTTGCTAGAACCGCCTTGGCATTACGCAAGGTCTGGCGAATGTTCTTGGTGGCATGCAGGCAGTTGGTCGCCAATACGAGGTCATACGCTCCCGCGTCCAGTTTCTGACCGGAGATCGGCTCCTCCACATTGAACACTCGATAGGTGAGATACGGAGCCTTCGGAGCATACTCTCGTTCGGCATGGAGCAAAAAAGCTTTGGAAATATCCGTGTAGCAATATTCTTCGACGTGCTGCTGATAAGGTTGCAGTTTGTCAAACACCATTGCGCTCGTCCCGCCGGTTCCGGCTCCGATCTCCAAGATGCGGATGCGCGCCGCCGGATCGTTTTTCAAACATTCCTGTAGGTAGAGGACCACCATGTCGGCCAATACTTCGTTGTAGCCGTCGGAGATTGCGTTTAATTTATACACGCCTTCCACCAGCTTCATCGAGGCATCAGGGAACAGAATGTCTGTCGCCGCCTGCTTGCCCGTAAGAATGTCCGGCAGTGCGCGCATCGTCGTCTCGACCAACACGACCTGCGCCTTGAGCTCCGCTTTTTCCAGCCAACGACATTTTCTAGTCTCCCACTCCTGCCAGAGCGTTTCCAACGATGCGTCGAAGCTAAGATACCCATAACGGGTCAAGAAGGCTAGGCTTTCTTCGTACCACTTGTTATATAAGTCGGCTACGAACATGCGAGCCGGGCTCTTGGCCGGATGCAGTCCCATTTCGCGCAGCTGCGCCCCGAGCAGACGACATAGGAGTTCATTCAGCTCCTCGCGATCACGGCTGCCTTCCCCCCAGACGCGAAGGAGGGTGGCATCATCAAACACGAACTCCTTGCGGATCTGTTTCACAATGGAGGGATGCTTATGCGGGTAGACGGTGATGATGTCTCCTGCTCTTTTGCCTAGATACCGGTTCATGATTTTGCCCCCTCAAGTCAGGTGATTTGCTTTCCTATCTTTTGCATAATAGAGAGCGCCCCCCTTCCAAAGCAGGAAGAGGGACGCTTTCATCTAATTCAAAATCTTCATCAGCGCCATCTGATCCATCGGACCTGCCAGCAGCGCCTCCAGCGCCTGCATGCCCTCAGGCGGCTCGATCGAGCCGATCCCCGCCTGAGTCATGCGTTCCTTATAGGCCGGAGCTGCGACGACCCCGACCGAGCCCCAGTAGCCCCAGTTCATCACTTTCACGGCACAAGGCCATTCCTGTGCGAGCCGATGCGCGAACGCATCGGTAAAGGTGCAGCCGGCCACATAGTTGCTTTGGCCTGCCGCTTTGAGAAATGCGTTCACCGAGGAGAAGATCAGCACGAAGTCGAGCGGTTCTTCGCCAAACACCTGCGCCATGCGGATACTGATATCTACCTTGGCTGCGAGCGAGGCGCGGAACTGATCCTCCACCATGTTGGCTAGGCTGCTGTCCGCCAGCACGATCGCGGAGTGTACGATCCCGTCTACCTGTCCGTAGCGGGCCTTGATCTCCTCATAGGCGCGCCCCAGCGACTGTCGATCCGTCGCATCCGCCGCGATGTAGTGAGGTGCAGGCCCCAGCTTGGACAGGGCGAACCGCTTGGCTTCAATGGCGGCATCCTGCAAGCGCCGGCCGATCCAGACGATCTGCGCCGCGTAAGTGTGGATCATGTACTCGCTCCAGACTTCGCCGATGCCGCCAGCTCCGCCGATCACCACATATACGCCGCCAGGCTTATAGATCGTCTGATCCGGCTGTGGGCAACTCAGCTCCACCAATTGCTGGCGATGCCATTGCCGACCTCGATAGACCCATGCATCCCCTTGCGGGTCTGCCGGGATTGTGAGCATGTCGGGCAGCGGCCATGCCTCCTCTACGTCCAGATCAACCAAGCGAATGTTCCAGTTTGGATACTCCTTGGCCATCGAGCCGATCAGGCCATGCAAGCCTGCGTGAACCGGGCTGACCGTCTCTTCCCGGTACAGAGCCTGCGTCTGCGTCGTCAGCACCGTCCAGCCAAGACTTCGAGCTCCGTACCCGAGCTCAAGCACCGCTTTGATTAGGCGGAAGGCAAACATAACCCCTTCATGCTGTCTGGTGATAACCTCCTCCAGCTCCAGCCCGTCAGAAGAACGGTCGGGCGCGATCCAGAAAATGTGATCAAGCGCACCGCGCGCCTGCAGCTTGCTGGCGATGTCCTCCACGCTCTCCCCCGGCTTGATGTCAAGCTCGCGCGCGTTCGGCAAATATTGCTGGATCGCTTGCTGCTGCTCCGGCGTGCCGCCTACGATGGCGATCTGATCGAGCGGGGATGGGTACAAGGGGCCTTGCTCCAAGGGAAGCGCATCCCAAACAGGCACCAGTGACAGTACCTCACCTTGCTCATCGTGTAGAACATTTGCTTCTGCACTCGAAGTTTGCGGTGCAAAGGAAGCCACTCCCTGATTCTCGATCAGCGGCTCCACCCAGCAGCGCTGCTTAGCGAACGGGTAGGTCGGCAGGGAGATGCGCCGCGGCCTGTTTTCTTCGTAGAGCTGGCTCCAGTTAAACGCCAATCCTTTGACCCACAGGTCGAGCAGCTTCGCATACTTGCGCTTGCTCACCCACGCCTCGATCGCCGCCTGCAAGTCTTCATCGGCCGCAAACAAGGACAGGGTTTCTTTGTTGCCTTTGAGCTGACCACGGTACAAGCCGTCAATATCATCCTCCCCATTCAGGAAGCCCGTCAGCTTTTCCACCAACTCCCCAACGCTCGAAGCCGTCAGGGCCAACCGCTCCTCCATCGCTTCTCGCCCGACCTGCAAGGTGTAGGCGATATCGACAAGGTCGGCTTCGGTGAACGCTTCCTCTTGCAAAACGGTCAGGAGATGCTTTGCCTTCTCGATAAGGCGAGGCTCTTCTTTGGCCGACAGCACAACGACCGCCGGGTTCTCTGCGGTCACCTTCCGCTGCACGTGAATCTCCGCTTTGGGAACGTATTCCTCCAGCAAGAGGCAGGCATTGGAACCACCCGCGCCAAAGCTGCTTACAGTTGCTCTCCTTGGCACTTCCCGCCCGTCGATCACAGGCCGCTTCCATTCCGCCAGCTCCTGCTGGACGATAAACGGCGTACGGTCAAAGTCGATGTGCGGGTTGAGCACGGCTGAATGCAGAGAAGGCACGAGCTGACGATGTTTCATTTGCAGCAGCACCTTCGTCAGACCGGCGATGCCCGCAGCGCTCTCCGAATGCCCGATGTTCGATTTCACCGAACCGATCGCGCATTTCTGGCCGCTGATACGTGATTGTTGGAACACCTTGGTAAGACCAGCGATCTCAATCGGGTCGCCTAGCGACGTTCCGGTGCCATGCGCTTCCACATAGGACAGCGTGCCCGGATCTATGCCGGCCTCTTTAAAGGCACGGCCGACCACGCTCGCCTGCGCGTTCGGATTCGGGACTGTATAGCCGTTGGTCTTGCCGCCGTGGTTGATGGCGGACGCTTTCAGCACGCCGTAGATCTGGTCTCCGTCTTCCAGCGCTTTGCCCAGCGGCTTGAGCAGCACAGCGCCCACGCCTTCGCCCGGCACATATCCGTCTCCGCCTTCGCCAAAGCTCTCGCAGCGCCCTTTGCTCGACGCGAAGTTGTTCTGCCCGAGCAGCAGGTACTTGTTCGGATGCAACGACACGTTGACGCCGCCGGCAATCGCCACCTCGCACCCACCATGCAGCAAGCTCTGGCATGCGAGATGAATCGCAGTCAAGGACGAAGAGCACATCGTATCGACCGCCAGGCTCGGCCCGTGCAGGTTCAAGAAGTAGGACACGCGATTGGCGATCGAAGACGGGTTGCCTGCAAGCGCCATCGGCTTGCCTAGCAGCGTCTGCTGCGCCCCGTACAGCTGATACTCTTCATACATTACGCCAACGAACACCCCGACATCGCCATCAAGCCCGTAGGAGCGGTGCTTGGCGAGCGCATCGCGGGTGTAGCCCGCATCGTCCATCGCTTCATAGACGGTCTGCAGGAACAACCGCTCTTGCGGGTCCATGAACTCCGCATCGCGAGGGGAGATGTTGAAGAACAGCGGATCGAATTTGTCTACATCTTGGAGGAAGCCGCCCCACTTGCTGTTCGTTTTGCCCGGTTTGCGCTTATCTGCGTCGTAATATAGGCTGTGATCCCAGCGATCAGCCGGAATCTCCGTAATCGAGTTCCGACCGTCGCGCAGGTTTTTCCAAAACTCGCTCAGGTTCTGCGCCTCCGGATAGCGGCCGGATACGCCGATGATCGCGATATCCAGCGGTTTTTCATTAGAAGTTCCTTCATCTGTAGGCTCGTTTGCACGCACCTTTAAAGCAGCTTGTACGAAACGGTCTCTCCCTCGCTTGCTGTGCACAGGCGCTTCCCGCTCTGCCATCGGCTCGGACGAGGCGAATGGCTCAGCGGCTGCCAAAGCAGACTGTTCTGTCGGCATCTCGACACCGAGCAGCTTTTTCAACGGCTCCAGATAGGTGTCGATGAAGTACCCGGTCAGATCTTCGATATTTTGATATTCGAAGAACAAGGTTTTCGGTAGCGAACCGAACGTTTTTTCCAGCTGGTTGGTCATCTGCATGACCATAATCGAATCGATGCCATAGTCCTCAAGCGGCGCATCCGCTTCGATGCGGGCCGTCGGCATCTTCAGGACGGTCGATAGCATTTTTTTGAAAAAGAGAATCGACTTGTCCCGCAGAATCTCTTCCGACACCGAAGACGTGCTCAGCGCAGAAGCCGATGCAGTCGGAACTGCCTTCTCTTGCGGCTGCTCCAGCA
Source organism: Paenibacillus sp. KS-LC4 (assembly GCF_036894955.1). NCBI lineage: Bacteria > Bacillati > Bacillota > Bacilli > Caryophanales > Paenibacillaceae > Paenibacillus > Paenibacillus sp. KS-LC4. Next base: position 3,762,315 of record NZ_CP145905.1, read on the forward strand.
GGGAGGCCCGCAGCAGTCTCATGTCGCCGTGAAACACGACAACCTGATCATGTTCCACCGCAAGGCTCTGATACAGCGCCTGTACGCCGCTTAAGCTCGGCATCGCGGTCATGCCTAGCTGCTCTTGCAAGGCTCGCTTCGTCTCGGCATCCAAGCGCATACCTCCGTCCTGCCAGAGCGGCCAGTTGATCGACAGCGTGCAACCTTGGCGCTGCTTGGCTGCCACCAGCCCATTGCGATACTTCGCATATGCATCCAAGAAGGCATTCGCCATGCTGTAGTCCGCTTGGCCTGGATTGCCGAGCACACCGGCGATCGACGAGAAGGTGACGAAGAAATCGAGAGGCATGTCGCTGCTCGCTTGATCCAGATTAACCAAACCCGCCACTTTGGGAGCCAGCACTTCAGCCAGTTCGGCTTCCGTTTTCTTTAGAATGAAGTTGTCGCGAAGCACGCCGGCGCTATGAACGAGGCCGTCCAGCTTGCCGGAGTCGGCGCGGATGGCGTCAAAAAGGCGCACAACCTGCGCTCTGTCGGTCACATCCACACACTTGTACTCGATGCGAGCACCTGTCGCTTGCAGCTCCTGCATCGCGGCCTGCTGTGCCGTTCCAAGAACAGAACGACCAGTGAGATACAAGGTTGCGCCGCTGACTTGCTGCGCGATCTCCCGGGCCACAATCAGGCCGAGACCACCTGCACCGCCCGTGATTAAGTAAGTTCCACCATCTTTCCACGGGATGTGCGCCTCCTGCGAGGAGACCTTCGCTTCACTCCAGCCTGCCACCCAGCGCTTGCCATCTTGATAGCGAACGTGACGGTCTTCCAAGCGGTAGAGATTCTCTTGCAGGCGAGTGACCACTTCCCTCGCATCGGACGTACGCTCCAGCTCGATTAACTGCCCAAGCAGGTTCGGATTTTCTAGCGATGCCGTTCGCAGCAAAGCGGAAAGTCCTGCGCTCAAGCGATGCTCCGGCTCGGTGCTGACTGCGATTTGCACGAGCACTTGGCCTTTGGGCTTCTGCTGGAGCAGAGCTTTGATCTCTCGGAACGCTTGGGTCGCATGCGCTTCATAACGCGCCGCCGGATCGGATGTATCCGAGCGTAAAGCTTTGCAGCGAGCGTCGTGCACGTCTGCCTCCATGTCGCAGAGGAGCACCAAGCGCTGGCTGTAGCTCGGCTGTTGTGTCAGCTCGCCGACCGGCTGCTCCGTCCAGCTTGGCAGCAGCATCAGCGTTCCTTCCCGGCCGCGCCCATCCTCCAGTTGCCGTGCGGAATAGCCCTTGATGCGAACGCGGACTTCGCCTTCTGTGGTGCTGAGGGCAAGGTCGAATTTCTGCACTTTGTCCCCCGGACGACTGCTAGCATTGCGGCGCACGAGCACCCACATCTCCTCTGTGCACGAACCGAGGATGTCCACTTCCTCCAACGCGAACGGCAGAGCCGGACGCTTGATGTCGGCACTTCCGGACAGCAGAGCCAGCGTAACCTGCAAGGCCGAATCCATCAGACTCGGATGCAGCACAAACGAGGTTGCTTGCTCGACGGAAGCCGGCAGCACAAGACGGGCGAGCGCTTGATCCGTGCCCAGATCCACGCGCTCAACGCAGCGATGTGCCAGCCCGTATTCGATGCCAAGCGACTCAAACATCAAGTAGAACGAAGAGGCATCGAGCGTCTTAAGGGAGCACTGGGACTGCAAAGTTTCGAGGTCAAGGCTTTGTATGGCTTCAAATGACTTCCAAACCGCACGCCCTTGCGAGTGAATAATCGGCTCCTGACCTGCCTCCTCCTCGCGATAGACCTCAAACCCGATTTCGCCATCCGCTTCTGGGAACAGGCTCAGATGCACATCCAGCGGCCGCTCCCCGAGGAGAAGCGGGCTTGCCCAGATAATATGCTTCAGGCGCAGGCCGTCTTTTCCATCTTTCACAGAAGCGGCCGCCCGTTCAACAGCTTCGCGTGCCATCTCCAGATAAGCAACGCCTGGCAGCATGCGCTGGCCTTGCACAATATGGTCGGCCAAGAAGAACTCCTCCCCTGTGAAGGTCGAAGTAAATCGCTGCTCGGTCAGGTCGGACGTGTTGCGGTGAAGCATCGGGTGAAGCGCCATGTTCCTCGCGTGGGACGAACGGCGCCCGCTGTCTGCCATCTCCTTCTCCTTGGACATCCAGTAGCGCTCTTTGGCGAACGGATAGGCAGGCAGGCTAATGCGCTGCGGAGCGGGTTGATACAGCTTGTCCCAATCAATGCTGCCACCAAGAACCCAATGTTCGGCGAGCTTGGCGTGCTGATGATTCTGGATCCAATTGCTCGTATCAGATGCAAGGTTACCGAGGCTCGATTTGTCCTTGCCGCGCCTGACCTGACCACGGTAAAGACCGGAGATGCTTTCCTGCCCTTGCACGTACGCTTCCAAACGATCTGTCAGCTCCTGCAAGGATCGGACCACGAGAGCCATCCGCTCCTCCATCTTGTCGCGTCCCACCTGCAACGTATAGGCCGCGGACGCCAGATCGGCGTCCGTGATGCGTCCTTCCGCCACGAAGGCTAGCAGCTGGCGGATCTTTTCCTGCAGACGCTCCTCATTTTTCGCAGACAACACAACGATTACCGGCTGCTCCGGCTCTGTATCTTTGGTCTGACGTGCTCCGCTCGGGATATATTCCTCAATCACCAAATGCGCGTTCGATCCGCCAGCGCCAAATGACGAGATCCCGGCGATGCGCGGATATTCTCGACGAACCCCATCCAGTTCCAGAACCGGACGCGGCCACTCTCCCAATTCCTGCTGCACGACAAACGGCGTCTTGCCGAAATTGATGTTCGGGTTCAGCGTCTTGGCGTGCAGGGTCGGCGCGATCTGTCCATGCATCATCTGCAGCAACACTTTTGTCACCCCTGCGATGCCTGAAGCACTCTCGCAATGGCCGATGTTCGACTTGACCGAGCCGATTGCGCAGAACTGCTTGTCCTCCGTTCCTTTTTCAAATGCTTTGGTCAGGCCAGTAATCTCGATCGGGTCTCCCAGCGACGTGCCGGTTCCATGTGCTTCGAGATACGATATCGTCCGCGGGTGAACGCCCGCACGCTGCAAAGCATCTGCGATGACGCGAGACTGCGCGTTCGGGTTCGGCACCGTGTAGCCGTTGGTTTTGCCGCCAGCGTTAACCATGCTGCCTTTGATGACGCCATAAATATGGTCGCCGTCTGCTATCGCCTTGTGCAGCGGCTTCAGTAAGATCGCCCCAACACCCTCTCCGTCGACAAAGCCGTCTGCCCCATCGCCGAACGCCTTGCACGCATCTGTCGCCGAGAGCATCGTCATCGCCGAGAGCCGCACATAGTGCGCCGGATCAGAGATCAGGTTGACCCCGCCTGCGATTGCACTATCGCTCGTGCCGCTGTACAAGCTCTCCAAGGCGAGATGAATCGCCGTCAAAGAGGACGAGCAAGCCGTATCCACATTGATGCTCGGCCCTTGGAAGTTAAAGAGATAGGAGACGTGGTTCGCCAGCGACCAGAAGTTTGCACCCGTCGGGTAAAAAGCGTTCATGATCCCGGCGAACACCCCGACCTTGCCACTCTCCGCCAGATTGCCCGGTGTATACCCCGCGTCTTCGATACTCGCGTATACCGTCTCTATGAACAGCCGCTCCTGCGGGTCCATCTTCTCCGCTTCGGCAGGGGAGATCTGGAAGAACAAGGGATCGAACTTGTCGATGTCCTTCAGGAACGCTCCCCATCGGGTATACATCGTCCCCGCTTTTCCTTTTTCCGGGTCAAAATAGTCCTGCCAGTTCCAGCGTTCTTGCGGAATCTCGCCCACGCTGCTGCGGCCTTGCTTCAGATTGTTCCAGAAGCTGTTCACATCATCAGCGCCCGGATAGCGTCCCGCCAGACCTACGATCGCAATGTCATGCAGGCGCATCGGCGCCTCTTCAGCTCTAACTTCGCGGAAGACAGGCGCCTCTACCTGCCGCTGTAGATAGCGCTTGGAGGACGTGCGAAAGGTCAGGTTCGTGCGTGTTTGCTCCGCCTGTGCAAACACGGATGCCTCCATATGCGGCGTCTGCTGCACCTCCGTCTGCCCGGCCAGCCCGAGCTTTGCAACAAGCACCTCGTGCTGCGTATCGACCAGATAATTGGCCAGCGAGTCTAAAGTTTGGTATTCAAAAAACAGCGTACTGTTGAAATGCTCCCCGATCCCTTCGCGCAACGCATTGGTCAGCTGCACGACAATAATCGAATCGATGCCATACTCCTCCAGCGATTCGGCTGGGTCGATCTGGTCACTCGGAATTTTCAGCGTGTCACCGACCACATTTTGCAGGTAAGCGATGACGTTTTCACGCAGGCGTTCTTTCGTAACCGGAGCCTTCGTGGCAAGAGCCCGCGCGAGCGGCGCGACGAATGCCGACTCCGTAGCCGCAATCGGTTCTGCTTTCAACGGTTCGGGGTCGAAGCCGATCGCCTTCTGCAATACATCCTTATGCGCCTTAACAAAGTAGTCGGCCAACTCACCGAGCGTCTGATATTCAAAGAACAAGGTGCTGCTGATCTCCCCAAACAACTCGCGCAGAGCATTGGTCAGTTGCACGACGAGTATCGAGTCGATGCCGTACTCCTCCAACGCTTCCGTCTCGTCGATTTTGCACACCGGAATCTTCAACGTGTCGCTGACGAGCTCTTTCAGATACGTCACGCTCTTCTCGCGCAGAGATTGAGGAGAAGGCGCGTCGTTTGTAGCCTGCACAGGGGATGGCTTAATCGCTACCGCTTGCGATTTTGCTGCTTGCGGCTTAGTCGCTTGCTTAGCCACCGACTTGCTTTTCCTCGCTGCCTGCTTCTGGCGAACGACGCCGTCGCTCATGGCGACGACAATTTGCTGGCCAAGCTCATGCGCCTGCTCTGCCGGATGAAGCACGCTGGAGAAGCCTTCGCTCACCAGCACCTTGCCCCAGACCTCCGGGAACAGTCCCGGGTTGCCCGGAATACGCAGCTGTGCATCTTCGTAGAGCCACCAGCCTTCGAGCAGGCCGAATGTCAGATGCGTGAACAGCGCATTTTGCGAAATCTCGTTCAGAAAAAGAAGACCGTTCGGTCGAAGCACGGCTTTGGCGTTGCGAATGGTCTGCCGGATGTTCTTGGTCGCATGCAGAACATTGGTCGCGATGACAAGGTCGTAGGTCCCCGCTTCAATATCCTGTCCGGCGAGCGGGGCTTCGACGTTGAAGATCCTCGTTGCGAGATAAGGAGTGTCAGCCCTGTACTCACGCTCTGCATGGAGCAGAAACGCACGCGAGATGTCGGTGTAGCAGTACTCCGCAATGCGCTCCTGATACGGCCGCAGCTTGCGGAAGACCATCGCACTCGTGCCTCCCGTGCCGGCTCCGATCTCCAGAATGCGCAGCGAGACGGCCGGATCGTCTGTCATTCGTTCTTGTAGATAGGTCACCACCGAGTCGGCTAGCACTTCGTTGAAATAGTCGGAAATCTGGTTGTTCTTATAGACCCCCTCCACCAGCGCCATCGAGGAGTTGGGGAATATGATCTCCGTCGCCGGCACGCGGCCGGTCAAAATATCCGGCAAGGCGCGCAAGGTGGCCTCAACGAGCAGCACCTGTGCTTTCAGGTTCGGGTTGGCGAGCCAGTACGGCTTATTCGCTTCCCATTCCTGCCAGAGTGCCTGCGCCGATGTATCGAACTTGAGCGCAGGATCGCGCTCCAGAACAGCAACGCTCTCCGTCAGCCATTTGTGGTAAAATCCACGCACCGCATTTCCATCCTGCAATTGCGGCGCTTGAAGCTGCGCACCGAGCAAACGAACTAGCAGCTTCTCCATGTCCGACTTGTCCAAGCTCTCGTCCACCTTCATGCGCTCCACGCGACTGTTCTGATTTGGCAGCCGCTTTTGCAGCGAATCTGCAAGCGCAGACAGAACGTCCGTCCCGATCTGTATCGTCTCGGTCGCGTTCACCCCTTCGACCTGTACAGCCTTGGTGGTTTTCATCAGCCCAAATTGGGCGATCGGGCGTGTTAACAACGTCTCCAGAGCTTCCATCGCTTCCTTCGGTTCGACAAATCCGATACCGACCTGCGACAACAGCTCCCCTTCTTTGGAATGCACGATCTCCTCGGCGTTCCAGTAGCCCCAGTTCATCACCTTTACGCGGCAAGACATCTCGTTGGCCATCTGGTGGGCAAAGGCATCCATGAACGTGCAACCAGCCGCATAGTGGCTCTGGCTCGCGTTTTTGATGAACGAGATAATTGAAGAGAAGAACAGGACAAAATCAAGCGGCTCGTCGCGGAACACCTGAGCCATGCGTAAAGAGACATCCGCCTTCGCCGAAAATCCGGTGCGGAATTGCTCCTCCTCCATGCGATCCAGCGCTGCGTCCTGCAACACCATCGCCGAGTGGATAATCCCGTCAATTCGGCCATACCGATGCTTGATCTCGTCACGCGCCTGCTGAAGCGAAGCCGCATCGCTCGCATCGGCGGCCACATAGTGCGGGGCCTTGCCATGCCGTCCAAGGGCTTCGAGCTTAGCTCGAATGGAGGCATCGGGTTGACGGCGACCGATCCAGACGACCTGCGCCTCGTAGCGGCGGATCATGTACTCAGTCCATGCTTCTCCGATCCGTCCGGCCCCACCAATTATCAAATACACGCCGCCCTGTCGGTATAGCGTGCCGTCAGCACGCCCCGCTTGGAGCGAGACGAGCTGCTGGCGATACCATTCACCGCCTCGATAGACCCAAGAGCGACCGCGGCGATCCGGCGGAAGCTGCAGCAATTCAACCAACGGCCAGACGCCCGCTTCGAGATCGACGAGGCGAATTTTCCAGCGCGGGTACTCCTTCGCCAGAGAACCGACGAAGCCATGTAAGCTGGCGTGAGTTGGGTTGACCTGCTCCTGTGCGTGTAGAGGCTGGACCTGCGTCGTGAGTACCGTTAAGCCCAGCGGGCGGGATTCGTATCCCGCTTGCAAAAGAGCTTTAATCGTGCGGAAAAGCAGCAGCACGCCTTCTTCTTGCTCCATGACCAGCGCCTCGCTAGTCACCGAGGAGATAGCGCGCTGCGGAGCGATCCAGAAAATGTGGTCGAAGCTGCCTAGACGCTGCAGTTTGCCTCCAATCTCTGCGATGGAATCGCTCGGACGCAGGTCAAGCGATTCCACTTTCGAAAGGAGCAAGCACACGGAACGCTGCTGCTCCGAAGTACCTCCGACTACCAGCACGCGTTCCGCTGAAGCCGGGAAAGGCGGCACGCGTTCCGGCGTGACGACATCCCATACTGGTGCCAAGGCCAAGTTGCCGACCAACGGGTCGTTTGTGCCAGCCTGGTCGGACGGCGTTGTCGCATCCAGCGCACGGTATGTAAAGCCTTCGAATCGAACCGAAACGCGGCCTGCCTCGTCGCAAAGATCGATGTCGAGCTTCTCCACCGCGCCGCCTGCATGGCTGCCTTCACTGTAGCGAAGCACTGCCCACATCTCAGAGGTGCAGGCTTGGTAGACCTTCAGCTTTTGCAGCACGAACGGCAAAATCGGATTCGGCGAGAGGTCTCCGCCTGCGCCGAGCAGAAAGCCTACCGACGCCTGCAGCGCAGAATCCATCAGGCTCGGATGCAGAACATATCGGCGGGCGGATGCTGTAAGCGCGGACGGCAGAGCAAGTCGAGCCAGTACGAGACCTGCGCCGACATAGAGCTCTTGAATACCCCGATGACCTTCCCCGTACTCGATGCCCATCAACGAGAAGGCTTCATAGCAGGCTACCGATGTCAGCACCTGTGCGGACGCTTGCTTCTGGAACGAGACAAGATCGACCGTCGGAGGAGCCGTGAGAGAAGCGAGGAACGCGCGGCCTTCGCTATGCACCACAGGTTCTGAGTCCTGCCCCACTGTGTAGATCTCATACGCGACCTCGCCATTCTCTTCCGGGAACAATCCAATGTGCACCTGCACAGGCTGCTCTCCTAACGTAATCGGGCGAACCCATGCAACATTGTGCAGTTGCACCTCGCTCGACCCTTCGACCAGCCTGCCGACCGCATGCTCGACTGCGGCCCGCGCCATCTCCAAATATGCCACGCCCGGCAGGACTCGATTGCCCTGCACCCGATGATCGTTCAAGAAGAACTCCTCTCCAGTAAAGGTCGACGTGAAGCGCTGTTCGGCAAAATCGGACGTGTTCTGATGCAGCAGCGGGTGAAGCGCGCTCGGCGCATCCGCCTTTTCGAACACGACCTTTTCCGTCGCTCTGTTCGGAGCTTTGGGAATCCAATAGCGCTCCTTGGCAAACGGGTAGGTCGGCAGACTGATGCGCTGCGGACGCCCTTGACGGTAGAGGCGATTCCAGTCGATCTCCACGCCTTTAACCCAGAGATCTGCCAGCTTGTCAAGCTTGCCTTTGGCGATCCAACGGTTCAGGAGCTCCCGGGAGTCCTCGTCTGTGCTGAAAAGCGCAACCGTCTCTTTACTGTGCTTGACGGAGCCGCGATGCACGCCCGCCTGCCTGTCCGGGTCTGCCAGATACGCATCAAGCTTTTGTGTCAGCTCCGAGAGGTCGCTGACGACAAAGGCCATGCGCTCCTCCATCGCCTCCCGACCGACTTGCAGCGTATAGGCAAGGTTGATCAGGTTGAGCGGTTGAAGAGCCTCCTCTGCCAGTGTGACAGACTCTTGATGCAGGTCGGCCGCAGCCGTTTCCCGAATCGCTCCCTCAGACCCAGCCATGTAGGCCACCGCCGCCGCGATCGAATCTTGCTCCAGCAGCTCTTTAGGATCGACCTCCAGTTGGAATTCCGTTTGCAGACGCTCGCTCAGTTTGGCGAGGTGAATCGGTTCAATCCCATATTCGCTCCACTCGACATCCGCTTCCAACGCGTCTGCCCTCACGTGAATCAGATCCGCGAGCATCTCCCGGATCACCGCCTCCAATCGCAGTTCCATCCCTTGCACTTGCACAGGCTCCATAGCTTGCACAGCCACCCGCACCGGATTCTGACGCTGCGCTTGCTCGTTCTTGTTCAGAGCCGCTAGCAAGCGGCCCGCATAGGCGACCAGGCGCTCTTTGTTTTTCGCGGACAGGAGAACTAGCGCAGCACCCTGACCCTCCGTGCTCGTCACCGATTGCGACGGGATGTATTCCTCCAAAATCACGTGTGCGTTCGAGCCGTACGCCCCGAACGAGCTCAGCCCGGCACGACGCGGGTATTCGACCCGCTCACCGTTTTCGATAAGCGTCGGACGCTGCCACTCTTCCGTCACATGCTGGACGTAAAAAGGTGAATTTTCCAGATCAATATATTGGTTGAGCTCCACCGAATGCAGCGACGGCACAAGCTTTTTGTGATGCAGCTGCAGGGCAACTTTGTGCAAACCGCTGATGCCAGCCGCCGATTCGCCGTGGCCGATATTAGACTTGACCGAACCAATCGAGCAGTATTGCTTGCCTGGCGTAAAGTGTCGGAACGCCTTGACCAGCCCCTGAATCTCGATCGGGTCGCCAAGCGATGTGCCGGTGCCGTGCGCTTCCATATACGAGATCGTACGTGGATTGATACCCGTTTTTTCCAAACATGCCTGAATCATGTCCGCCTGCGCCACCGGGCTCGGGACGGTAATCCCGCTCACCGCACCCACATGGTTGGTCGTGCTACCTTTGACCACCGCATAAATGTGGTCATTGTCTGCAATCGCCTTGCTCAGCGGCTTAAGCAGCACCGCTCCGACGCCTTCGCCCGACACATACCCGTCGCCGCCCTTGCCGAACGTGTGGCAGTACCCGTCGCTGGAATGCATGTCCATCATGCCATACGTCATGTACTTGTTCGGATGCAGGGACAGGTTTACCCCGCCGGCCAGCGCCACTTCACACTCGCCGCGCTTGATGCTCTCCAGCGCCAGATGAACGGCAATCAGCGAAGACGAGCAGACGGTGTCGATCGCCATGCTCGGTCCGTGAAAATTGCAAAAATACGACACGCGGTTCGCGATCGACGCATAGCTAAGCGACAAAGGCTGCGGCTGTCCGTCGCGCACCGCTTCGGCTTGAATCAACGTGTAATCCTTGTGCATCACCCCGACGAACACGCCGACATTACGACGCTTGTTCGGTCCTTTTGGCGTCACCACTGTCTTCGGGGTGTAGCCGGCGTCTTCCACCGCTTCCCAGCAGGTTTCCAGGAACAAGCGCTCCTGCGGGTCAATCGTCTCCGCTTCCCGTGGCGAAATGCGGAAGAATTGCGGGTCGAAGCGATCCGGATCATGGATAAAACCGCCCCACCGCGACATCGACTTACCGGACGGAGACTTGACGCCCTCCAGCCGCTCCCGCTCCCAGCGCGACTGCGGAACCTCCGTGATACAGTCTTTTCCAGCCAGAAGATTTTCCCAGAACTCGTGAAGGTCGCGCGATTGCGGATACTTGCCGGACATCCCGATGATCGCAATGTCCTCTCCCGCATCCGGCACGCTATAGCTGTTGGTCACTGGCAGTTCGCGCTCCGCTTCGTACAGCTCGTCCGCAGTCCCGCTCCACCCTGTCTGATTCGCTCCGCTTGCACTGCTGCCAAAGCGATCCGCATGATGCTCAGCAAGGTACTCGGCCAGCTCCATGATCGTCGTGTACTCAAACAGCAGCGTCGGCATGAGCTGCGTTTCGAGCTTGCCGCCAATCGCCGTCACGACCTCCAGCAGCATCGAAGAGTCAAGGCCAATCTCGTAGTATCCGACGTCTGTCGCCACTTGCTCTTCCGGGCTTCGCAGCTTTTCTGCGATCAAACGGCGCAGGAATGAGGATGCCTCCTCGGCCCCCGAAACGCCTCCCGAGGCATGAGTAGGAGCTGAGACTAGTACGGAAGGTCGGGAATGTGGTTTCGATTTTGGCTTTGGCATCGGCTTCGGCTGTTCTTCCACAGCTGCCTCCGCCTTGCGGGCCGATTTGATCAGCCCCTCCCCACGCACAAGCTTGCCCTTGTAATTGAGCAGTTCTGCGATCTTCTTTCCGTTCGTGTCAAAAAACTCCATCGTCAGACAATTGAGCTCTTTCCTCCGCTCAACCGGCTTGGCGATACGCGTCCAGCATTTCGCTCCGAGGAGTGCGGCGGCGCGAAATTTTTCATAAAATAGCGGCAGGAACAGCCGCTGCTCCTCCTCGTTCGTGTTGTCGAACAAAACACCGGTGCCAACTCCGCTGCCATCAATCAGCGTCGGGTGGAACATGAAGCCCTCAGCACTGCGGAGCGCCTCGTCCCCCAGCGCGATCTCGATGTAAGACGCCCCTTTCTCACCCTCATAGACCACGCCGTCCGCCAGCATGAACCCGGTATGCACGAGCTCTTGGCGGCGGCACTTGGCATAAAACGAATCAAGCGTTGCCAAGCTCGCGGCCGTCTGTTTAATTCGGTTAATATTAATAACCTCGTCGAACGTCAGCGTATCGACCAGATGCATCTCCGCCGTGATGTGCAGCTTGCGCTCCGAGGACAAAACCCCCTTGCGCTGCTCCCGCCCTTCCACGCGAATGTGCCAGCGGCCCGCTTCCGTCTCGTCGCACTGAATGCGGAGCAGGACGTTCAGATCCTGCCCCACGACCAGCGGGTTATAAATGGAAAGATTGAGAAGCTCCAGCTGTGCGAAATCATAGCCCCTCTCTCGAAACAGCTGATAGAGCAGATCGATGTACGCAAATCCAGGAAACAGCTCTTGACCGTAGGCCTTGTGATGCTTGACGACCGGATGATCCTTGCCGATTATAATTTGATCTTCCATGCTACACCTCAACTCCAATTTGCTTCCAGATATTCATCGCGCTCTCTGCCCGTTCACCCTGTCCGCACCCTCTCACATTACGGCGCTGCATGGCAGGAAGCGGAATCGGCTTGCGAAGGATTGAACGCTCCTCAGACTCTTCCCAGCCTTCAAGGATCACATGCGCGTTGGTGCCGCCGTCGGCAAAGCAGTTGATCGCCGCGATGCGAGCCATGTCTGTCCAAGGCATGAGTTGACGAGCCATCTCAAACGGCGACGCCTGCAAATCATAATGCGCCATCGCCTCTTCGCCTGACAGGAACGGCACTATCTGCCGGCGCTGCAGCATCAAGACGACTTTGATAAATCCGGCAATTCCTTCCGCGCACAACGGATGTCCGATGTTCGGCTTCATCGACCCTAATCCCAGCGGAAGGTTCGATGAAGCTCGATACACCGATTTCATCGTTTTCAGTTCCATGAGGTCGGTCACCTCCGTACCCGAACCGTTTGTTTCGATATAGCGAACCGCTTCAGGCGATACCCCCCCTTTTCGGAGCGCTGCCTGCAGCACTTGTTTCTGTGCCTCAAGGCTTGGGGTGGCCGGTCCAGCGGTTCGGCCGTTGTTGTTGACAGCGACCGCTTTGATGACAGCGTAGATCGCATCGCCATCTCGCAAAGCCTGCTCCACCGTCTTAAGCAAGACCATACCGCACCCTTCCCCGACCACAATGCCGTCCGCTCGACGGTCAAAAAGGTGGAACGCCCCTTCTCGGTTCAGGATATTGCGCTGTTCAAAGATGCGATGCGTCTCATCGGTGGTCAGCAGAGAGACTCCGCCGACGATTGCCGACTCGATCTCCCCGCTCTGAAGCGCCTGTGCTGCTATGTTCATTCCCACCAGAGCCGAGGAGCAAGCAGTATCCACTACGACACATGGGCCACGCAAGTCAAAATACTGCGAGATGTTCGCCGCCAAATAGTTCTGTCCGACAGCCAAAATCGGGTTGCGCGTCTGGCTCAGATCCGCCGTGCTCGGCGCGTGCTTGCTGCGCGCCCCGAGGTAGACGCCGACTGAGCGGCCTTTGACCTCCTGCTGGGTATAGCCAGCATGGCACAAGAGCTTGAGGCTCTCTTCCAGCACCAGAAGGGCTTGTGGGTCCATCGCTTGGGCATCTTCCTCCGAGAGATGGAAGAACGACGGGTCATATTGCGTGATGTCGTCGAGCAATCCGGCATAGAAGCCGCTCGAATACCCCCAGCGCCCCTGCGGCACCTCGCGAATAGCGGAACGGCCCTCGGACAGCAACTGCCAATACTGTTCCAAAGAAGCCGCCCCCGGCAGTCGGCAGGACAAGCCGACGACGGCCAGATCAGCGGCCCCAGAGGCCGGAGCCGCTTTGCCCACGGCTGCTTCTCCTTGCTTCGCAGCACGCGGCTTGACAGGACGACTCGGCACACGATAAGAAGGTGACGCCTTGGCTTCTGGCCGAACCTGCGTGACCCCCGCTGCGCTGGCGAGGGCTGACCCATGCAGAGACTCCAAATGCTTCGCCAGCGATTCGATTGTCGGGAACTCCAGCAGAAGAGACGGGTCAAGCTTCACCTGCAACGCCTGCGCGATCTGACGCAGCACTTGGGTTTGCAAAATGGAATCGACCCCGTAGTCTGCAATCTGCGCATCAATCTCGATTTTGCCTGCCTCCATTTTCAACTCTTTTTCAAAAATTGACCGAACCCAAGCCTCCGCTGTCTGCCCTTGACCGCCTGCTACTACGCTTGCTTTCTGCGCTGGGACCGCCGGACGCTGCGCCGGAAACGCAGGGGAGGGCGTGAGCGCCGCGGTTTGCTTGTTGCATTGCATCAGCGTTTGCGGATTCCAGAGCGCTGGGTTGACCACCGCGGACATGACGACCGGGCCGAGTTTTCTCGCCAGCACATAATCGAGGAACTCCAGCCCCTCTGCGTTAGTCATCGTCAGAAGACCTGTCTGCTCATAAGCTCTGCTCTTGACTTCGCCCATGCCCGCCTCTTTCCAGCTCGGCCACTGTATGCTGACGATCGGACATTCCTGACGCTTCGCTTCCGCCAGATAATCCATGTAGGCATTGGCTACCGCATAGTCGCTCAGCCCCGCAGCAAGCGAAGGAATCGTGGCCGACACAGACGAGAATGCGACGAAGAACTGCAGCGGCTCTGCGCGGAGACTACGGTACAGCACATCAAGTCCCGCCACTTTCGGCTCAAGCACCTGCTCGATGCCTTCAACCGTCTTGCGAATGAAGGCCGAGTTCTCTTCATCGAGCAGGCCCGCCGCATGCAGCACCCCTCCAATCGGGCCGAAGCTGCGGCGAACCGACTGTACGCTCTCTTCGACGGCATGAACATCAGACAGCGGCACAGACAGAACCATCACCTGCGCCCCTTCTCTCTCCAGAGCTTGGATGCCCTGAATTTTTCGGGAAACAGGGGTTTGCTCCCGTAGATGCGCCGTCCATGTCTCGCGCGGCGGCAAGGTTTCCCGTCCGGTCAGCACCAGGCGCTTGACGCCATAGTGTTTGACAAAATGCTGCGCGCATAGATACCCAAGGCCCCTCGTGCCCCCGCTGATCCAGAGCACTTGCTCTTCCGGGAACGGCGTTCGCGCCTGCTGCTCGCCTTTTTCCCATTCCTTGAGCCATGCGCGATAACGCGACCCGTTTCGCCAGCACGCTTCCGTCTGCTCATCCTCGGCAAGGAACTCAGCAGCCATCTGCTCGGCCAGCCTTGTCTCATCAGAGATCGGCTCCAGATCGAGATGGCGGGATTGCACATGGCCATATTCGCTCTGCAACATGCGATAGAGCGCCGCACGGGCGGCACCTGCGAGATTGACCGTTGCATTCTGATACCCTTCCAGCCCCTTGGTGACACCCAAAAGCATCATCCCATCACGGCTGCCATGTTCGATCAGCATTTGAAGCCAGCTCATCCATTCCGCCGAATCGTTGCGCTCCTGACCGCAGCCAACCAGATCGATCAGTCCTTCATACGCCTTCCAATCCAGCTCTTGCGGCTGTTGTGCCACATCGAACAGGCGGCTTTGCGGCAGTCTCTTCGCCAGCTCGTTTGCCAGGCTGCTCGTCTCCGGCGTGGTCAGAATCGCCACTGCCCGATTAATGCTGCGGCTTGGAGCTGCCGAACATGGCTCCCATACTTTTTTCAAAAAATACATCTTGCGCTCTGCCGCCGTACTGTTTCCTTGCCACTCGCCTTCGACTGGCTCCAGCACCAGCCCGCGCATCTGCACGCATACCTCGCCCGTTTCGTCGCAGAGGTCGAGGTCATAGCCAGCCTCGCCGCTTCGAATTAGCGCCCACATTGCCGACGGGCAAGGACGGAGGATGTCCAGCGACTTCAGGGAGACCGGCCGGGTCGGCTTGCGGTCGGTCTGGTTCAGCTTAAAAACGTTCTCGGCCTGAATCGCAGCTTCCAGTAAGGTAGGGTACAGCACATAGTCCGTTTCCGTGGCAAGGGCTGCTGACGGCAGGACGAGCTTGGCCAGCACATGGCTCTCTCCCAGATAGAGCGTCTCGATTCCTTGCAGGCTCGGCCCATAGGCTGTCCCCATCACGCGGAAGGCATCGTAGCATTGCTCGGCTGTCAGAACGGCGAGTCCCGACTGCACCTGCAAGGCGTGGAGATTGAGCGGCGGTGACGGATCGAACGAGCAAATCTCAACTTCGCCATAGCTATACAGCGTCGGAGCCTCCTCCCCTTGTGAGATATCACCGCTGATCTCATAGGCGATCTCGCCATCCTCCAGCGGAAGGAGTCCGACATGCAGACGTATAGATTCGCCTGCTGCGACGATTGGTTGCGGCCAGATGACATTTTTCAAACGCATGGAGGTCGGAACGTTCGCTTCATGCCCCGTCGCCAGCAGTGCAGCCGCTCGTGCCAGCTCCAGCTCTGCGACACCCGGCAGTACCGGGTTGCCATACACAATGTGATCGCGGAGGAGTAATTCGCGGCTTGGCAGCGTCGAACGAAACCGCACGCCGTTCAGGTCGGACGTATTCTCGTGCACCAGCGGATGCAGCAGCGAGGCCCAGCCTGCGCTCGTCCCGCTATGCCCAGCTCCGTCGATCGGAAGCCAGTAGCGCTCCTTGGCAAACGGATAGCCCGGCAGCGAGATGCGGCCTGGCTTGCCTGTTGCATATTGCCGGCTCCAGTCGATCAACAGTCCTTTAGCCCACAGGTCGAGCAGCTTGCCGAACTTGCCCTTTGCCTGCCATGCCTCGATCACCGCATTCATATCCTCATCCTGTGCGAAGAGAGCGAGCATGTCCTTATAGTGCTTGACATGTCCGTGAAACAGGCCGTCGATGCCTCGTTTTCCGGACAGGTAATCTTGCAGCTTGGCACTCAGTTCCTTGAGCGACGAGGCCAGCACGGCCAGACGCTCCTCCATTGTCTCGCGGCCCAGTTGCAAGGTGTAGGCGATCGCTGGCATGTCCGCGTCGCTGTATGCACCGCTCTCGACTGCCAGCAGCAAGCGCTGTGCCTGCTCTTGCAGACGGTCTGCGTTTTTGGCCGAGAGCACGATGACATGCGGAGCCGTTCCGAGCAGAGCACGCTGCTGCTCTACCGCTTCGTATTCCTCGATAATCACATGCGCGTTCGCACCGCCGGCTCCGAACGACGAGAGGCCCGCAAGACGCGGGAACTCCCTTGTCTGGCCGTCGATCTCTACCAAAGGGCGCTTCCATTCCATCAGCTCTTGCGGCACAACAAACGGGCTGTTCCGGAAGTCGATGTTTGCGTTAAGCTGTTGAGAGTGCAAGGACGGAGCGATTTTGCGATGCTTGAGCTGGAGAAGCACCTTGGTCAGGCCCGCGATGCCTGCGCTCGCTTCCAAATGCCCGATGTTTGATTTGACAGAGCCGATCGCGCAAAACTGCTTGTCTCGCGTGTACTTTCCAAACGCGCGGGAGAGCCCGGTAATCTCGATCGGGTCGCCCAGCGCAGTGCCGGTGCCGTGCGCCTCGATGTAGCTAATCGCACGCGGGTTGATCCTCGCCCGCTCCAGCGTTTTCAGAATCATGTCCGACTGCGCCGTCGGGTTAGGCACCGTATACCCGTTGGTCTTGCCTCCGTGATTGACAGCAGTCGCCTTGATGACGCCGTAGATGTGGTCGCCGTTCTTCACCGCTTGATCGAGCGGCTTGAGCAGCACGGCGCCAATGCCTTCGCCAGGCACGTACCCGTCGCCATCCGCGCCAAAACTTTTGCATCTGCCATCCGTCGCCAGAAACTTGTATTGACTCAAAAACAGGTATTTCCCCGCGCCGATCGACAGGTTGACGCCGCCCGCGATGGCGACGCTGCTCTCTCCATTCAAAAGGCTCTGGCAGGCGAGATGCAGCGCGGTCAGAGACGAAGAGCATGCGGTATCCACCGTCAGGCTCGGCCCGTTGAAGTTGCAGAAATACGAAACGCGGTTGGCGATGCTATAGAGCAGCGTGCTTGGGCTGAGCACATGGCCCTGCGCCTGTGCAAGCGCACCAAGCTCTTGATAAGGCTGCCACAGCGCCCCGACGAACACCCCGACCGACTGATCGCTGAGACCCTGCCTCGTATAGCCGGCATCTTCGAGCGCATGCCAGACCACCTCAAGGAACAAGCGCTCCTGCGGGTCCATTAGCTCCGCTTCACGCGGCGGGATGTTGAAAAACATCGGGTCGAACTTGTCCACATCATCGAGGAAGCTCCCCCATTTGCTGTATAGCTTGTCGTTTTGCTTGTTCGGATCATAGTAGCGTAAATAATCAAATCGATTCGGTCGAATCTCTTCGATGCAGTCCTTGCCCGCTTCGATGTTTGCCCAAAATTCCGCCAGCGATCCGGCCTGCGGATAACGCCCGGCAAGGCCGATGATCGCGATATCCCGCACAGCCGGAGCGTGCGGCGTCATCGTGACCGTCTCGACCACATCTGCGGAACACGCGGCTTCTCGAGCACTCGCCACGGCCGCTACTGTCGATTTAACCGAACCTTCTAACACCTCATTCATTTCAACCGTTTCTGGCAATTGCAGCAGCAAGCGCAGCGTCGCTTCATGCTCCTCCAGGAAATAACCCGTCAGGTCTTCCAAGTTGCGGTATTCAAAGAACAGAGTTTTGGACAGCTCGGACCCGAACGCATCCTCGAACAGCTTGTTCAGCTCCAAGATCATCACCGAATTGATGCCATACGCTTCGAACGCTTCCTCCGCCTGAATCATCGACGGCTCCAGCCCGATCGCCTCAGACAGCAGACCGCCTACCAATTCCTGTGCGCGAGATCTCAGCACCGCCACTCCGCGGTCGCTAGCCTCCTGGGCTTGGGCTGTTGCCACTGGTGCCGCCTCTTGCACCAAGGCCGATTTTCCATAATTCGTCGCCTTGATCGAGAAATTGATGAGCCGCGCCACCATGCGCCCCTCCTCGTCGCAAACAGTCAGGTTAAACTTCTTGATGTCTGGGTTATTCTTCGTCTTCGGGCTGACTTCGCTGTAGACATGGCATCTGCGCGGCACGGTCCCCCACATCTCCAAGCTTTCGATCGCAATCGGGATAAAATCGCGCTCGTCATCCCCGTGGAAGCGGTTGTTGATCAGCGCCGTCTGGAACACGCCTGTCAGCATCGTCGGGTGAAGCAGATACTCCTCATATGTGTTTGCAATCATATCCGGCAGTTCCAGCGTTGCCAGCGCCTCCCTCTCATTGAGCACCAACTCCTGCATCGGCATGAAGCTCTCTCCGACGATCAAGCCCTCCGCATGAATCTGCCGATAGACCTGCTCCCGTGTCCAGCTCGCCGTGCAGCGCTCGCGAATTGCCGCGAGATCGAGCGTTTCCATCTCGCTCTGCGTCAACTGCCACGGAGCATATTGTAGCGCCCCGGTCGCATGCACAATGCGCTCGCTCCCTTCCATGCTGTAAATCTCGTAGTCGGTGCGTTCCCCTTTTGGCAGCAGTTGAATGAATACATCAAACGGCTCTCCGCTCGAAGATAGTTGCTTCGCCCAGTAGCAGTTGAGCAGCTTGCTCACTCGCTGGCCCGGAAGAGCGAGTACGCCGGCCTGTCTAGCCATCTCGGCATAACACGCGCCTGGCACGTTGTATTTGTCGTCCACCACATGATCGACCTGATAAAACTCTGTATTGTCATAACGTCTCTGGTACAGCCCCTGCTCGTTATCGACCTTATTAAGTTCGATCAGCCCTGAGCTGCGATACAGCGGAGCCATAGCCCCCAGCTTGGCATAGTGCGCCTCGATGACCACGCGCTGCTTGTCTTGCAGCAAATAGTCCAAAATCTGCTGCGAGGTTCCGTGCTCAAACAGCAACGGCGGTTTGAAATCGACGCCAAAATACTGCGAAATCAGGTTCGCGATCTGCAGCAGCGACAGCGACGCCACCCCGAGCTGCTGCAGAGGCTGGCTGGCACCGATCTCCGCCGGAGCCAGCTGCAGCGCTTGTGCGAGTATGCTGTAGAGATCACGACGGATCGTCGCCACCACATCCAGCTCCTGCACAGTTTCCGCTTTCTTGGGGATGCCAAAGTGCTGGTTGATTTTCATCTGGTCACCTTCGATTCCTACGATGTGAGCGAAACCTTCCTGACTTGCCAAATGCAGCGCTTCCCGGAGCAGGACCAAGCCCTGCGGCGTTTCCAGCGGCTGCATCCCGAACACCTTCCAGAGGTGCTCCTTCTCCTCCGGCTCCACGCTCATTCCGCCATTCGCCCAGAGCGGCCAGTTAATTGCCAGCGACAGACCGCTGCGCCTGCCCTCGTCGACGAGTTGCTGTCGGTGCGACGCATACGCGTCCATGAAGCTGTTGGCCGAAGAATAGTCGCATTGCCCTTGATTAGGCATCAGCGCTGCAATCGACGAGAACATGACAAAGAAGTCCAATTCGTCGCCGGCCGTCGCGTCGTCCAGATGGAGCGTCCCGGCAAGCTTGGGCCGAAGCACTTTTTCAAAAGACTCGGTTGATTTGCGTAGGATAAAGCTGTCTTCAATCAACCCGCTTCCCTGCAAAACGCCGTGGATGCTGCCATAGTTCGCACGCGCTTGCTCCACCGCCGCACGCACTTGCGTGGCATCGCCGAGATCCGCCCGAATGTACAGGCCGGAGCCGCCCAAACTTGTCAGCCTGGCAAGCTGTGCCGTGATTTTCTCATCCTGCTCTCTTCGCCCAAGCAGCACGACCTTCGCCTGATGCTCCTTGGCCAGATAGTCGGAGAAAATTTGCCCCAGGCCGCCCGTTCCGCCTGCGATCAGATACACCCCGCCTTGACGCAGCGCATAAGCCTGCTTCTGCAACCCGCCTGCCACGGTCACCATCTCGCGCTGCTGCCTTGTCCTGCCTACATATCTCACTTCATGCAGCGGGGCCGGAGCACTCGCAAACAGCTCCTCCAGAAGCAACCGGCCGCAGCTTTCAAATTGATCCGTGAACGACGCCACCTCCAGTTGAAGGCGCGGGTACTCATACTTCAGCGTGCGAGCCAGCCCGCCGCCCGCATACAGGGCGGACAGCGCCTCAGGCGACATGCTATCGCCAGCGTAGAGAATTTTGATCGGTTCTTTAAAACGACTCTTAATCAGAGCTCCTGCCAGCACGAGCAGCCCCCGCAGGTCTTCCACGCCGGGATGTGCGGCCGGCACGAAAATTTGCCGCACGACAAACCCGCTCGCCTTGACCTCCTGTAGCGCTTCCAGATAACGATCCGGGTTCTGCTCGGCAATCGTCAAGCGCCTGAACGGCACCTCCTCGCCCAATTCGCCGCGTATCCAGTCGCCCAACGACTCCGAACCGTTGAGGAGGAGCAAGCCCTTCTCCTCCGCTTCCGAACCGCCGGCTTCCTCCCGCCACTTCGAGGTGTAATAGAGCAGCCCCCGTTTGCTCAGCGTTTCTTTTCTTGTTTCCTCGTTCCTTGCTTCTTCTTTTCTCGCCAATGCACGCTTCGTAAAACGCTTCACCGAAGCCAGCACACGACCTTCTCCGTCGCAGAGATACAGGTCGAACTGGAGCGAACCGCTCTGCTGCACCTGATGCCGCTTAACATAGTAATAGCGCACCGCTTCCAAGCTTCCCGCAACCGTGAAGCTCTCCGCATAATAAGGTACATACTGCGATTCGCTCGCCGTGCCGTTTCGAACGCTCAAGCATACCGCGGTCTGCAGCGCCCCGTCCAGAATTCCGACTGAAATGCGCACTTGATTCCCAACGTCCACCTCCGCAATCGCCTCGTCAGCCGAGCAGTGCAGCGTCTCAATGACCTGGAACGAAGGTCCGTATACCAGACCATTTTCGGAAAAGAGACCGTACAGTTCGGCCTTTGATGCCCTCGTCTCGCAGCGCATGCGAATCTCCTCCACCTCAATCCGCTCCTCCGCGCGCTTCACCTGCTTGAGCAGGCGGCCTTGGCAGTGCAAATCCGCACCCGAACGGATGCGCACAGTACGGTCGCCCCCTTCCTCCTTCACGTTCAAAAGGAGGGTACGCGACTCGTTGAGAACGGCCAGCGGCTTCATCCAGTACACATCTTGGAACGTCACACCAACTGTCCACTCTTCCTTAAGCTCTCCAACGATCAGCTCCAGATAGCCTACGCCAGGCAGCACTTTCTTCTTCTGAACAAGATGGTCTAGCAGCATCCGCTCTGTAGCGAGAAGCACA
The DNA here is from genome assembly GCF_036894955.1 of Paenibacillus sp. KS-LC4. NCBI lineage: Bacteria > Bacillati > Bacillota > Bacilli > Caryophanales > Paenibacillaceae > Paenibacillus > Paenibacillus sp. KS-LC4. The sequence continues at coordinate 3,783,792 of NZ_CP145905.1, forward strand.
ATCTGCTTGTCGCCGGAAGCCGCATCTGCACCCGTATCCGCCTTCACCGTCTTCGATTCAAACCAGCAGCGCAACCGCTCAAACGGATACCCCGGCACCTCGATGCGAGAACCTTGGAAGCTCGCCTGCTCCCATTCTATCTCCTTGCCCTTCACCCAACCCTCGGCGAGCTGGAACAGATCATCCGTCGACACAGCGACCTGCACAGACGCGTCAGGCGTTGTCACCGCGACGCCTTGGAACAGCGACAGGGAGGCCTGCTCGCTCACATACCGTTCCAATTCCTCCACCACCTGCTCCACTGACGAAGCGACCATCGCCAGACGCTCCTCGAACTCCTCGCGCCCAAACATTAGCGTGAACGCGAGATCGTCCACATGCACAGACTGTCCAGCTTCGCTTTGCAAAAATGTGAGCAGCCGCTTAGCCGATGCCCGCAACTTTCCTTTTTTCGCAGACAAAAGCACCAACCGCTTCTGCGACGCGCTCTTGGCGCGAGGCTTGTTGCTGCGCGGCGGCTCTTCCAAGATTACATGCGCATTGACACCGCCCATGCCAAACCCGCTGACCCCCGCCTGTCTCGGCAGCAGCTTGCCCTCAATACGCCGCTTCTTCCACGCGGTCCGAGCCGTGACAAGGCCAAACGGCGACCCCTCAAACGAGATGTATGGATTAATCGCTGTAAAATTAAGAAGCTCCGGCAGCACGCCATGCTTCATCGCCAGCAGCACCTTGATGATCGAAGCCATCCCGGCCGCGCTCTCCAGATGGCCGATGTTCGTCTTGACCGAGCCAAGCAAGCAAGAGTTTTCGCGCGGCTGCAGGCCCCGCTCCTCATAATACTGTCCGTATGCCTTCTTTAGCGCATTGACCTCGATCGGGTCACCCAGAGGCGTGCCTGTGCCGTGCGCCTCGATGTAGGAAATGTTGCGCGGGTCCGCTTCGGAGCGTTGCAGCGCCGTGTAGACTACTTCAGACTGTGCGGTTACGTTCGGGGCCGTCAGGAAATTCGAGCGCCCGCCATGATTGATCGCCGTCGACTTGATGATGCCCAAGATATTGTCACGGTCTTCCACCGCCTTGTCCAGCGGCTTGAGGAACAGAGCCGCCACGCCTTCACCGCGTACATAGCCGTTAGCAGACTCATCGAACGTTTTGCATTGCCCATCCACCGACAGCATGCCGGACTTGGCATGAGAAATGTACATCCGCGGGCTGAGCAGCGCATTGACGCCCCCGACGATTGCCGCCTCGCACTCCCCTTCCCAAATATCGCGCACGGCGTTGTGCAGGGCGACCAGAGAACTAGAGCACGCGGTGTCCACGGCTTCACTCGGCCCTCTGAAGTTAAAAAAATACGACACGCGGTTTGCAAGGATCGAATGCACCGTTCCCGTGGAAACAAATGCGTTAATGTTCTGCCCCATAAGCTCGGCATAATCGTTTTTTGATACGCCCGCATAGACGCCGATCTTTCGGCCTGATAGACTCTTCGGGCTGTAGCCAGCGTTTTCAATCACCTGCCAGACCGTTTCTAGGAACAGGCGGTGCTGAGGGTCAATATAATTCGCCTCTTTGGGCGAAATTCCAAAAAACAACGGGTCGAATAGATCAACCTCCTCGATGAAACCGCCCCACTTGCTGTTCGTCTTGTTCTCTTCCTTTTGCGGATCGCCGTACACGTCCTCCCACTTCCAGCGGTCTTGTGGAATGACAGAGATGCTGTTGAGCCCTGCATTGAGGTTGTTCCAAAATTGCTGCGTGTTTTTCGCCCCTGGAAAACGACCGGCGATTCCAACGATGGCAACGTCTCGCTTTGGCGTTTGAGTCATCCAGATCCGCTCCTCGTATAAAATTTCTTGAATTTATTTCTCATATCTACAAACAAAGCCTGCTTCTCCGGTACGAGTCTGAGCTTTTGACTCGCTGGACTACTCGCTGGACTTTTTGCTTACAATCCGACCAATTCAGAGATGCGCCGATTTAGCAGCTCTGCCGTTTCGCGCATCAGTTTTTCACCGATCACATCGACATGGCGCGCTCTCCAGCCTTCCAGCGACGTGCCTTTCACCCAGCGGTTGAACGCCCCCAAGGCCGGGCCGCAATGCACCTGATAATCCACCGTGTGCTCGGCATCCCCGCTGAGCGCCATGCGCGACGAATAGCCAAAATACCATTTGAAGATCAGCGCCATCTTGTGCTTGGGATTGCGCTCCGCCTTCTCAAGCTCCTGCGAGGACACATAGGCTTGCACTTCGCGGTAGACCTCGTCGAAACTGCGCTTGAAGTAGCGCTCTTGCAAAATGCGACGGGTCTTCTCATCAATCTCCTCCAGCGAGTTGAACTGGCGGTAGAGATCATACAGCTTGTTTGCACGAGCCGGGAAAAAGACGCCTTTTTTCAAAACCTGCACGCGAGCGCCGATCTCAAACATGTCGCCCGCCGGCGCATAGGCCGTGTCCTGCACGTTCATATCCTGCAGCAGATCCTTCACCGACTCGGAAGTCTGCGCTTCCACCGTGCATTGGTTGATCGAGCCGGTCACGAGATAATCCGCCCCGAGCACAAGCGCCGCCACCGCCGCTTCCGGGGTTCCGATGCCTCCGGCCGCCCCGATTCGAATCTTCTTCTTGTATCCGTATTTGGCCATAACCTCATCACGCAGGCGAACGATCGACGGAAGCAGCACGGAAGACACCCCCTGATCGGTATGTCCGCCGGAATCAGCCTCGACGGTGATGTCATCCGCCAACGGAACTTCGCGGAGCATATCTGCTTCCTCGCGCGTGATCCTCTGCTCCAGCAACAGCTTGTCGACGATGCGCTCCGGTGCAGGACTCAGAAACGCCTCGGCAACCTCCGGGCGAGAGACTTTGGCGAGGATGCGGTTTTCGATAATCACAACGCCCTCTGCCGAGCGTTTCAACCCTTTCGCCCGGTAGTGAACCAATGCGGAATTTACCGCCATGTAGGCGCTTGCCTCCACGTTCCGCACTCCGGATCGAAGGAAGAGCTCGACCGTCTTCTCCTCCATCAATGGGTTGCTCTGGTTATGGAGCAGGTTCATGCCATACGACTCACCGCGCGTCAGCGCCTGTTGAATCGTGCGGATCGCCTGTTCGATTTGCTCCAGCTTCAAGCCGCCAGTCCCGTAAAAACCCAGCATGCCCGCCTTGCCGACCTGAATGACCAGGCGCTCGGAAGCCACTCCGCGATACATCGAGCCCGTGACATAGGCGTACTTCAAGTTATAGTCCTTCTTGAACTCCTCATTGCCTAGCGATTCTGCCATGCTCGCCCTTCTCGACATACGCATGTTCGGCTCGTTCACAGGTTCCCTCATCGGTACGAACTCCGCCTGAGCGGGAGCAGGCGACTGAGCAGCGACTGCCATCTCTGCCTCCGTGATAGACGACGATATCAATACCTCAGGCACAGTCACAGACGCCGCCACCAGCACCGCCTCTTCCACGTCATCTGCCTCCTGCTCGATGACGAGCGGTTCGGCTTTGCGGCGAATCGTGGTGACGAGCTTGGTCAGGACATTGCCCGGCCCGACTTCTTCGATTTCGATCTCGCCAAGGCCCATCAGGTAGCGCACACTGTCCGTCCACTTGACCAGAGACACGATCTGCTGTGCCAAATTATCCTTCACCTGCCGCTGCTTGTACGGACGCGCATAAACGTTCGAAATGACTGGAATTTCAAGTTCCGAAAATTCAAATAATTCCAAATACGCTTCAAAGCTCCGCTTGCTCTCCACCATATACCGGGAATGAAAAGCCCCGCTCACATTAAGCGGAATGTACACGCGCACGCCCGCCTGCTCAAAAAATGACTGCGCGCGCAAAATGTCCGTCTTCAAGCCTGCAATGACGATCTGGTCCGGCGAATTATGGTTGGCGATGTCGATTCCGTCCAGGCCGTTCTCCATCAGCACGCGGTCGATCTGCTCCACCGTAAACCCAATTACCGCCGCCATTCCCCCACCGCTCGCAAGGCTCATCAGTTCGCCCCGTTTTTTGACCATCCGCAGACCGGTAGCAAAATCATACGCCCCTGCAGCAAACAGCGCATTGTACTCACCCAAGCTGTGCCCGGCCACATAATCCGGCTTGCATCCTGTCTCCTGCACCTTCTTGAGGAAACTCAGTGCGTTGACCACATACAGAGCAGGCTGCGTGTACTGCGTCTGGCCCAGCTGATTGTCCGGGTCCTCCAAGCACAGCCTTTTGATCGAATAGCCCAAAATCTCATCCGCTTGCGCGATCAGATCTGCAAACTCGTCAAACAGCGTACCTCCCATGCCTTTGTGCTGAGAGCCTTGCCCAGGAAACACATATGCTTTCATAGGTTGTCCTCCCTTTCTGATGGACGATGAAATGAGTTGCTCCATTTGCTCGCAAGCCTTATATAAGTTTTTGAGATCCTGCTGATACGGTGTAAGAACCGCATAGCTTTGCGAGAGCGAATTCTGTTTAAAATTCCGCTTGACCAGATTGGCGAGCGTTCCAGAAGGACCCAAATCCACGTAAAGACAATCGCCTTCCCGCTCCAGCGCCTGCACCGCTTCAGCAAAGCGAATCGGCTGTCGGGCCACCTCCCAGAAATACTCGCTCCTCAGCGCTGTTTCCCGCCGCCCGGTTACCCCGGAATAAAATCGCACCCGCGGCTGACGATACGACAGACCGCGCAGCCGCGCTTCATAGGAAGCCGCTGCCGGATCAATCCAAGAGGAATGATACGCAAAGGAGGTCGGCAAAATCTGATAGGCGATGCCGTTCTTCCGCAGCGCCTCCGCGATGCTCGGCAGTTTCGCCGCCGGACCGGCCACCACAAAATGCGCGTCCGAATTAATCGACACCAGCTCCGTGTTCTCACGCAAGAGCAGCATTCTGTCATAGAGGCTCGGCTCCTGTAGAATCCCGATCATCCCGCCGGGGAGGCAGGTAGCCTCAAACGTCTTGGCCTGCTCCACCACCAGTTCCAACGCTGCCTCCACATCGAGCACACCTGCCACAGCCGCCGCCGCGAACTCGCCCATGCTGCTGCCAAGGACCGCATCTGGCTGGACACCGCGAGCCATCAGCACCTGCGCCAGCGCATATTCCACCATGAAGATCGCGGGGTGACTCAGCAGCGTCCGTTCAAACGGCTCATCTCGGCGCTTGTCCTCCGCATACAGACGCGCCAGCACCGATTCCCCGATGAGCGGCGTCACCATCTCGTCTAGCTTGTTCATCCATTTGCGAAACTCAGATACTTCCTCATAGAGCCCCCGACCCATCTGGTAAAATTGAGAGCCCTGCCCAGAGAAAAGAAACACTATCGGCTTGCCCATCCATGTCCCTCCTGAACGCGGCTCGTCTGCCTTGATTTATTTAAAATGAAACAAATGCCCCTGATTCTTGCGCATCCGAAACCGCACAAAATGCTCTTTTTGCTCCATTTGAAAATAAATGTTGTGCTCCAGCACATCCTGAAAAGCCATGCCCGGCTCCTTGCCAAAGCTATGACCCGGATACACCCGCACATGAGGGGGAGTGGACCTGCGAATTTTCTGAAAACTGTCATACATCTGCTCCGGGGAACCTCCTGCCCCATTGCAGACGCCGCAGCCTTCAATAAATACCGTATCCCCGGTAATCAGATCGTCTGCTAGCCGAAAACAAGCCCCGCCAGCCGTGTGCCCTGGCGTCAGCATGCAGGTAATTGACGTTTCTCCCAGCCTGATCGTCTCTCCCTCCTCAAATGGATACAGATTCCGACATGCGAACCCGTAAGCATGGATCTCCTTAACCGACATATACGCCCGTGCCGCCGGGTAAAGCTTAAGCAGCGGCTCCACCTTGTTGACATGATCGTGGTGAGAATGTGTAAGCAGAATACAAGTCAACTCCACCTCCAATGATCGAAGCATCCCGTCAAGCAACTCCAAGTCCCAAGCCGGGTCCACCACAGCCGCATGCCGGGTGGCTTTGTCTACGAGTATGTACGCATAATTTTTCATGAACAAAAACTCAACCTTCAACGGGTGCAGCTCATAGCTCCGCCTCATCCTTCCTCCCCTCTCTCTTCAGATTCTAAAAAGCAAGCACAAAAAAGCAGAGGAACGATCTCCTCTACTTTTTTGTGCTTGCTTTGACTATCTTATATATCTACTTCCACCTTGTAAAACAGCTTCAGCAAGGCTTTCCGATCAAGACGAACCTACTCGGCAACCAGCCCTATCGGCTGCACTTCTGGAAAACACGAGCATCGCAATGTATGATGCTTACCTGCAAGTTGAGAGCAGCAGAATGTACGATCAGCGGCTTGTGAACAATCTCGCAATCAATCCAGATGTTCATCCCGCACACAAGTCACCGTCGATTGCGCACAGCAAACTGCACCAAGCGCTGTACGGGTTCACTCGCATGTCAAGTCCCAGGGAGAAGCTCCCGGAGGGCATACCTCTCCCATGCTCCTTACCCTCAACACGCAACAATATGATACCCTAAGTGCCTTTAACGTGCCTAAACAACGATTAAATAAGCTTAGGGATTTTGTTAGATTCAACCAATATACGATTAACGAACCTACGAAATGCACAACAGAACCTATAACACGAATACAGCTTAATACTACCCTCATTCAACTTTGTTCGTCAAGGATTACTTACTAGAAACCTATTTTCTCTATTCCCAGCCCTTAATATGATATGGTAAAATAAGACATGGTATATTGTTGTAAAATATACTATTTTTTGCTCGTTTGCTTATTAAACAAAATACAAAAGTTGGGGGATGACTATTTTGAATTGGTACGTGCTATTCGTAGAAACCGGTCAAGAAGAGGTTGTGCAAAAGTTTCTGAACCTGTACTTTGATGAAGCTTCCCTGCACTCTGTCATACCGAAACGCAGAGTCCCCGAGAAGAAGGCAGGCGCTGTCAAGCATGTGCTGAAGAAAATATTCCCCGGCTACGTATTAATCAAGACTCGCATGACCGATGAAGTTTTTCACACCTTGAAAAAAGTCCCCAAGTGCTACAAGCTGCTCAACCAAGGCACGCTCTACTCCAAAGATGAAGGAACCTATTACTCCAAAATTGACGAACGCGAGATATCGCTAATCTTGCGACTGATCGGAGACGGAGAGATCGTTGGCATTTCGGGTATTTACATAGAAAATTCACGTGTCTCCGTAACCTCCGGCCCGCTGAAGGGCATGGAAGGCATCATCGCCAAAATAGACCGTCACAAAAAACGGGCCAAGATCCACCTCAGCTTCATGGGTGCCGAGAAGCTCATTGACGTAGGCGTGGAGATCCTCTCCCCATGCATCCCTCAGCTACAAGAGACTACATAAAAAATATCCCCTTTCCAGTAAGGTAATGGGATGTACAGGTTGGCGAGATTTTCTCGACAACCAAAAAGATCAAACCGCCCCTATAAGGCGATTTGATCTTTTATGGACTGCAATATTTTTTTCTCCAGACGCGACACCTGAACTTGTGAAATGCCTAGACGGCTCGCTACCTCTGACTGCGTCTTATCCCGGTAATAACGCAAATATACGATGAGCCGCTCCCGCTCGCTGAGGCCTTCAATGGCCTCGGTCAGCGCAAGCTTGTCGAACCAGCGCTCCTGCGAATCATCAGCAATTTGATCCATCAACGTAATCGGATCGCCGTCATTTTCAAACACCGTCTCATGAATGGAGGTTGGCGGCTTATTCGCTTCCTGGGCAAATACGACATCCTCCGGCGTAATACCCAATCGTTCTGCCACCTCGCTAATGGTCGGCAGCCTTCCAAGCACCTTGGACAGCTCGTCTTTCATTTTACGCACCTTATTGGCTGTTTCCTTGAGCGAGCGGCTAACCTTAAGCGTACCGTCATCGCGCAAAAATCGCTGAATTTCACCGATAATCATCGGCACGGCATAAGTAGAAAATTTCACATCATAGGAAAGATCGAATTTGTCAACCGACTTGAGCAGGCCGATACAGCCGATCTGAAACAGATCATCAGGCTCATAGCCGCGGTTGATGAAGCGCTGAACGACTGACCATACCAACCGAATATTGCATCCTACAAGCGTGTCCCTTGCCAACGTGTCGCCAGACTGGCTTAATGCAATAAGCCGCTTTACTTCCGCATCATCCAAATACGGCTGAGCCGTTTGTTTCAACCCGGAATCCATGAGGTTCAACCCCTATGCGCTAGTTGTATAGCGCTTTTTTCGATTCAATTCGTTTCAGCATGCTGACGCGCGTACCGCCGCCAAGCTCGCTTGCAACCTCGAATCGGTCCATAAAATTTTCCATAATCGTAAAGCCCATACCCGAGCGCTCAAGCTCCGGCTTGGAAGTGTAAAGCGGCTGGCGAGCCAAGTCCAAATCCTCAATACCGCGCCCCTGATCAATAACCGTCAAGGAAACCGCGTCTCCTTCAATATAACCCTCTATCGTCACTTTGCCGGCTGCATCGCTATCATAGCCGTGAATAATCGCATTGGTTACCGCTTCCGAGATGGCTGTCTTTAAATCATTCAGCTCCCCCAAAGTCGGATCGAGCTGAGAGACGAAGGATGACACCGCTACGCGGGCAAAAGCTTCGTTCTCTGAGCGGGCGCTGAAGGTTAACGTCATTTCATTGCGTCCATTCACGATACCACCTCCAGACTTGAAATCGCCATCCGTTCATTATCATGAATCTCCAAGATTTTGAACAAGCCCGACATTTCAAAAAGTCGGTGAACGCTTGGACTAACGGCGCATACAATCATTTTCCCGCCTCTTGCCTTAACCTGCTTATACCTGCCCAGAATGACGCCAAGCCCCGAGCTGTCCATGAATTGCAAATCCTTCAAGCTGAGAATGATGTGGTCGCTGCTTCCGCGTAAAATCGCATCCTCCATCTTGACCTTGACGACATCGGCTGTATGATGATCCAGCTCTCCGCGCAGACGTACAATAAGCACATTGCGATAATGCTCCAGTTCAGCTTGCAAATTCATAATTGCTGTTCATCTCCTTTAAGCTGTGCATTTGGATAGAACTAGCATTTCTCCAGCGGGACACCTGTTTCCTGCACGGCGACAAAACTAGAAGCAGGGCCCTAAGAGGTGACAAAATATTCAGCCTAAGCTCGCTATTTTCCGGCAAAACCTTTCTACGTTAACCCGCTTTAAGCGAACAATCCGCCAAACGAGCGCTTCAGCATTTTCCACCAGCCAGCCCGCTCTATCGTCTGCGGCGCATTTACGGGGAATTCCTTAAGCAGCTTATCTCCCTGATACACGAGCAGCTTGCCGATCGGCGCACCAATTGCAATAGGCGCTTTAAGCGAGCCGTCGATTTTCAGCTCGTAGCGGATATCGCTTGTGTTTGCCCCTTTTTTGAGCAGTATGCTGTAAGCATGGGGAGCAACCAATTCAAGCTCGGACACAACGCCCTTCTCTACATGCACCTTACCCATAGCATCGCCCTCTTTAAAAATCGGATGCGTCGTATATTGGGCAAACGCATAATCAAACATTTGCGATACTTCCGTGTTGCGCGTCTTCGTATTCGGTTCACCCATTACGACCGCAATGACGCGAAGCCCATCTCGCCTTGCTGTTGCCGATAAACAAAACTTGGCTTCATTCGTAAATCCGGTTTTAAGTCCGTCAGCACCGCTATAGAACCGTACAAGCTTATTCGTGTTGACGAGCCAGAAGGGCTTTTCTGACGTTTTGCGCAAATAATCCTGATACATGCCGGTATACTTCGTAATATCCGTATGCCTCAGCAGCTCACGTGACATAACCGCAATGTCATGAGCTGACGAATAATGATCCTTCGAAGGCAGGCCATTGCAATTGGAAAAATGAGTTTCCTTCAGCCCAAGCTGCTTCGCCTTCTCATTCATCATTGCCACGAATTGCTCCTCGGTGCCTCCGAGCTTTTCTGCCATCGCAACAGAAGCATCATTGCCAGAAGCTAGAGCAATTCCTTTAATCATGTCATCCACGCTCATTTCCTCTCCAGGCTCCAGAAAAATTTGCGAGCCGCCCATAGAGGAAGCGTATTCGCTCGTCTGCACCTTATCGGTCAGCTTGAGCTTGCCGTCAGCCAGTGCTTCCATAATAAGCAGCATGGTCATAATTTTAGTGATGCTTGCCGGAGGAAGCTGATCGTGGCTGTTTTTCTCATAAATAATCGTTCCGCTGTCCGCGTCCATAAGAATGGCAGACCGGGCTGATGGCGCCAGATGAGGCTCCACGCCTCCGGTCTGCTCCGCTGTTGGCAGCGAGGGTATCTCAGCCGCTTCTTCGGCGAATACGAACGTTGGCAAAGAGACAACGAGCGCAAGGATGCATAAGCAAAGTTTATTCCGTAATTTTTTCAAGAACAGATTCCCTCCTATGAAGCTGCGGCAGCCCGGATTTCGCAAAAATGCTCCGTTCACGGGAATTAGCCGCAATTCGGCTATATTTAAATATAAGAATTTATAAGCCTCGCACTTATAAATCGGCTTATATTCCACCTGCGAAACGGCAGCTTTGTCGCCAAAAGGACGGCTTCAGTCGTTTACGCTTGTCCTCCACAGTGTCGCCTGTTTTTATGTAAATTATTCCAAGGTTTTTATATTCACAAAAAAACCGTGCTTGCAGAAGCTTTCGCTTCCGCAAGCACGGTTTTCGAATTTTTTCACTGTAATGCGACTCTCGCCATCGCTCAAGCATCATTTGACTGTTCTTATCATACGTTTCATGCCATTTGCTCTGTTTATTTATGGCTCGAAACGGTCCGTCGCTCTTCCTGCGCACGCACGATTAGAACGTCTAGCGATTGGCTAAGCCGCAGTACCTCCCGGTTCAGAAAAGTTTGCTTGATGAGCGCCGTTTCAACCATTTTATCGCGCAACTTCTCCATCTCCAAGAGCAATTGGTTGTCCATTTCACTCCACTCCATTTTTCTATAATTACGGACATTATACGACGATGGCGTTTTAAAATACTGTCACAATGAGTCGAGCCAAATATTACAATTGTGTTACAAATATGCGGACAAAATAACACGAATTTTTTACTTTTTTCATCTACTTTAGCATTAAACTGTTCTTTAAATGAGTGGAACCAAACCTTTTACGAGGTCCAAAAACTCAGATCTCACGCGCTCTGCCGTCTCCATAACCTCCTCGTGGTTAAGCGGTTGGTCCAGAATGCCCGCAGCCATATTCGTAATACAAGAAATGCCAAGCACTTCAATTCCCGCATGTCTTGCGGTAATTACTTCCGCAACCGTCGACATTCCGACAGCATCTGCCCCTAAAATGCGCAGCATGCGAATTTCCGCTGGCGTTTCATACGTTGGTCCGAGCAGTCCGGCATATACCCCTTCGGCAAGTACAAGCCCTTGGCTTGCCGCAAGTTCGCGGGCAATACCGCGCAGACGCTTGCTATAAGCCTCCGACATATCAGGAAAACGAACACCCAGCTCGTTATCATTAGGGCCAATTAGCGGGTTTTTGCCTGTCATGTTCAGGTGGTCGGAAATCAGCATCAGATTGCCGGATTGAAAAGCAAGGTTGACGCCGCCAGCTGCATTGGTCACAAGCAGTGTCGATACGCCAAGCGCCTTCATTACGCGCACCGGAAATGCTGTCAGCTCAGGGCCGTAGCCCTCATACATATGGAAGCGGCCCCGCATCAATAGCACTGGCCGGTCCGACAGGGTGCCGATAAGCAGCTCGCCTGCATGGCCTTCCACTGTGGACACTGGGAAATGGGGAATATCCTTGTACGCAATCGTCACTGGATTTTCCAAATGATCGCCGAGAACGCCAAGACCGGAACCCATAATAAGGCCGACCTCTGGCAATAAATTCGTACGTCCGGCAATGTAAGCTGCCGCTTCTTTAATTTGTGCTGCTGTAATTACGCTCATAGTGATAGCCTCCAAGTCGTTAATTCATTCATTTGTTCATAGTTATTTAATTAAACTTCAAGCAAGTCGAGAAAGCTTGTGCCGTTTGGCGGAGCTTGAACATTAAAGTTGTCAGCAATCGTCGCTCCCAAATCGGAGAAGGTTGTTCTTGTTTCTAGCTGCCTTGGTTGCTTGAAAGCCGGGCTGTAAAGCAACAGCGGCACATATTCCCGCGTGTGATCCGTGCCCGGATGAACGGGATCATTGCCGTGATCCGCAGTAATGACCAGTAAATCGCGCGGTCCAATGGTTTGGATAAGCTCAGGCAATGCGCGATCAAACTCTTCGAGTGCAGCGGCGTAGCCTTCTGGATCTCTGCGATGCCCGTACAGGGAATCAAAATCCACGAGATTCGTAAACAGCAGTCCCTTGAACGGCTCCTTCAAAGCAGCAATCGTACGAGCGATGCCATCGGCGTTGCTCTTCGTCGGTGTAGAAGCATTAATGCCCTCTCCGTCAAAAATATCGTTGATTTTACCAATGGAAATCGTGTCGAGTCCTCCATCCTGAAGCGCATTTAGCACCGTAGGCTCTGGCGGCTTGACTGCATAATCATGGCGGTTAGGCGTACGCTTGAACGCGCCTGGCTCCCCTTCATATGGTCTTGCAATGACCCGGCCAACTGTATAACGCTCATCCATCGTAAGCTCGCGCGCAATTTCACAAGCACGATACAGCTCATCAAGCGGGATGATGCCTTCATGCGCTGCAATTTGAAAAACGCTATCCGCAGAAGTATAGACGATCCATGCCCCGGTCTCCATTTGCTCCGCGCCCAGCTCGTCTAAAATTTCCGTACCGCTTGCCGGTTTATTGCCAATTACCTTGCGCCCAGTGCGCTCCTCGAATAAAGTGATTAGCTCCTCCGGAAATCCATCCGGAAATGTCTGGAATGGAACCGTCAGCTTCAGCCCCATTAGCTCCCAATGCCCGGTCATCGTATCCTTGCCGACCGATACCTCCTGCATTTTTCCATAGTAGGCGCCAGAAGGGCCATCTGCTGGCTTCCAATCACCTAACGGAGCAATTCGATCGAGACCAAGCTGACGCAAATTCGGCAGGCTTGTCCCCTTTACTCTTTCCACGATATGGCCAAGCGTGTGCGATCCGAGGTCACCGAACGCCTCAGCATCCGGCTGCTCGCCAATTCCAACACTGTCAAGCACAATAACGGCAATACGTTCAAATTTACTCATATAGTCCCAACCTTTCTAATGTTATATCTGGTGAAAAAACAATAGGCGTATGTGAAAGGTTTGGCTTTCCACCAAAATTCGGTGCGCATCCGCTCTGCCTGACCTAGTCTTAAGCAACTGGCTATTTCGCTATTTATCAAGCGCGTGGATGCGCGCTGTTATATACGTCTTTCATTTTCACCTTTGTCAGCTTGGAGTATTTCTGGGTTGTAGCAACGTCGGCGTGGCCAAGCAAAGCTTGTACCGTACGCACATCTGCGCCGTTTTCCAGCAAATGGGCGGCAAACGAATGACGCAGCGTATGCGGTGTTATATCTGCTTCAATGCCGGCCTCTTTTGCGTACTTTTTGACCGTTTTCCAGAAGCCCTGCCGCGTCATCCGCGTGCCCAAATGATTCAAAAACAACGCATCCTCCTGCTTGCCGAGCCGCAGCAGTCCAATTCGCCCATGCTCCAAATAGTCATTCAGCGCCTCAGCAGCTTTTCTCCCAAATGGAACGATGCGCTCCTTGCGATTGCTGCCTACACACTGGATAAAACCGAGCTGCCGATTGACGCTTGACACATCCAGTGAAATGAGCTCCGACACACGCATGCCTGTCGCATACAGCAGCTCAAGCATCGCCTTATCCCGCTTGCCAGCTGTCGTTACGCATAACGGCGTTTCCAGCAGCAAACTCGTATGCTCAATTGATAAAATTTGCGGCGGCTTCGCTTCCTGCTTCGGCGATTCAATATAGATGGAAGGGTCGCGATCAATGAAGCCTTCAACGAGCAAATAATGAAAGAAAGCGCGTATTGACACGATGTGCCGCGATAATGTGGACGGCTTGCGCCCTTCCTCCTTCAACTGCAGCAAATAATGCGCCAAATGATGCTTTTGAACGTCCGCTGCTGCTTCGATTTTCTGGCTTTCCATATAATCCAGCAGATGCAGCAAATCCCGCCCGTACGACTCCAATGTATTTTTCGACAAGGAGCGTTCTACGCTTAAAAAACGAATAAAAGAGTTCACCAAAGATTTCATCCTGTTTCCTTTCATGCTTCCAGCCTCTGCACGCCATTCATGCGTACTTCGGTATTTCCACACTCAGGATCATAAATCCTGCTTGGCAAGCTTTTTATCCCGCCCCGCTATTCGCCGTACCAATAGAAAAAACGCAGCCTATCCGCTATATTACCATTATCCCACTCATATGTACTATGCCAAATAACCTTTACGGCCTCGCCCTGTGGTACTTCATATGGATTGCTTGGCAACACGACATCAACGAGCCACTCATAGCCGCCAGTAGCAACTACGAACAAGCCGATGAACAGCACAATAAATACGAATCGGCTGAACCATTTGCGTGCAGACAATACCATTTGCCCCTCGCCCCTCTCTATACATGAAGGCAGGTTTGTCCTGCCCACTTTACCATATGATGAGAGAGGGGCTTATATGCGGAAGGAAAGAGCCTTGCGCACCGACTTGCGGCGGAGTGTATGCCCATTCAAAAGCAGCCATGTATTTGCAGCCATCTTCGCAGCGTTTGCTCACGACAGCAGCGTTTGGAGCGGTGTAAATGGCAGGTCCAGTGAGGCAGCAACCTGCTCATAAGTTAATTTGCCGCTATGCGTATTAACGCCTTTCTGCAAAGGCTCGCTTAGCTTTATAGCTGCCAGCCCGTCATTTGCAAGCAGCAGCGCATAAGGCATCGTAACATTCGTCAGCGCAAAGGTCGAGGTGCGCGGTACAGCACCTGGAATATTCGCTACCGCATAATGGATAACGCCATGCTTGAGGTAAATCGGGTCCTTATGCGTAGTAGCTCGGTCAACTGTAGCAATAGAGCCTCCTTGGTCTACAGCGACATCGACAATGACCGCGCCTTTTTTCATCGTTTTGACCATATCCTCCGTTACCAAATGAGGCGCTTTAGCTCCCGGAATCAGTACGGCGCCAATGAGCAGGTCCGCCTTCGCCACCGCCTCGGCAATATGATACGTACTTGACATCACGGTCTGAATACGGCCGCCAAATACATCGTCAAGATAGCGCATTCGATCAAGACTCCGCTCAAGCACCGCGACTCTTGCTCCCATGCCGAGCGCAACCTTCGCAGCATTCGTTCCGACGATGCCGCCCCCGATAATGACGACCTCTGCCGGTGCTACTCCAGGCACACCGCCTAGCAGAACGCCACGTCCCCCGTTAAACGCCTCCAAAAACTGTGCGCCAACTTGTACGGCCATTCGCCCTGCAACCTCGCTCATCGGCGTCAGCAGCGGCAGGCTCCCATTTTGAAGCTGAATCGTTTCATAAGCAATGGCGGTTACCTCGCTGTCCATTAAAGCTTTGGCGAGCCCCGGAGCAGCCGCAAGATGCAAATAAGTGAACAACAGCTGCCCTTTGCGAAAATAACCATATTCCTCCGGGAGAGGCTCCTTTACTTTCATAATCATTTCTGCGCGTTCCCATACTTGAGCAGCCGAGTCCACAATTACGGCACCCTCGCTTGCATAATCGCCGTCCTGAAAGCCGCTGCCATCTCCTGCCCCTGCCTGTACAAGCACTTGATGTCCCGCCGCCTTGAGCATAATGACGCCTGCTGGCGTCAATGCCACCCGGTATTCACTCGTTTTTATTTCTGTAGGAACGCCAATGATCATGAAAAAACCTCCTAAAGAAAATAATGGGGATATAGCCATATTGTACGTCAACTGATTGTCCTAAGCGATACATTTTCCAACTGCTGCAAAAAATATGTACATGGGGACGAATACCCAGTCCACTCCTGCCCCTCCTCCATACACTACACAAGTAGTCTCATGTCTGCTTAAAACATGGAGGAGGAGCCCGTCATGCCTCGATTAGATAACCTGATTGCTTCCTGTTCTGCCTATAAACCTTCTAAACATACAGAAAGACAGCTCATCAGCTTTACTACGCACAGCTCTTATAATCGCTGCTTGCGCCTGCTTGAATCACGCGGTATTCATCCATTCAAAGCGATGCCAGGCTGCAAAATGATTGGCTTTCTGCTAGATCGGCGCAGCTCTTGGCAAAAAATTATGCGGCATCCTGATGTCAAGGTGATGGAGCGAGATGTGAAAATCCGCAAGCATGATACCACTCCCCGTATGACAACCCATACTTTCAAACCAAATCTCCCTATTATAAAAACGGCCGTAGACGCAGGCAGGGTGCCTTGGAATATTAAAAGAGTACAGGCGCCGCTTGCTTGGAAACGCACTCTGGGCAAACCTGTCAAGCTTGCCATTATTGATACTGGCATTGCCAAGCATCCCGATCTGCGCATAGCGGGCGGTGTCAATACGATGGGGGGGGCAAGCTATTACGATGACAATGGCCATGGTACGCATGTTGCTGGCATTGCAGCAGGCAGAGGCTCAACAGGCTTGTATGGCGTAGCTCCCAATGTAAAGCTGTATGCCGTAAAGGCACTCGACCGTTACGGTTCTGGCTATGTGTCAGATATTGTAGATGCCATTGAATGGTGTATCCGCAACAAAATGAACGTTATTAACATGAGCTTTGGCATCGTCAGCGGCCAGCATAGCGATTTGCTGCGCCAGGCGATTAAGCGGGCAGCGAAGCAGGGCATCATCATCTCGGCCTCTGCCGGCAACGAGGGACCAAATACGACGACGATCGACGAGCCTGCCTCCTTTCCGGAGACGATCGCAGTCGCTGCCACCAATCGACTGAATCAAATTGCCGATTACAGCAATCGAGGAATGGGCATTGATGTTGCCGCGCCGGGAACAGAAATTGTCTCAACTTGGCTAAATGGCAAATACGCCATCATGTCAGGAACGAGCATGTCCTCTCCCCATGTGGCCGGCGGTGCTGCTTTATTGCTCTCCGTAAGGCCAAAGCTGAGCTCCGCCCGCGTAACAACTGTTTTCCGAAAATGGTCTGTACCTTTGAAGGGCTATTTGCCCATTGCACAGGGCTCCGGCTTGCTGCGACTCGGACGCATTGGCAATCTAAAATCCTGAGGCGGAAAATATCTGCTTTATAGCATAAAACGTCTAGCCATGCGAAATGCCAAAACGGCTTCGCCGTCCAGAAGCACTGGGCAGCAAAGCCGTTTATGATTCATCCTTCTTCGCATTCGCATTCTTCTCATTGCATTTACGACAAATGCCCTGGAAGTCCAAACGATGGTCGAGAACCGAAAAGCCAAATTCCTCTTCCAATCGCTCTTCAAGTGGCAGCAGCCAATCGTCCTTAATCTCATCCATCGATCCGCATTGTACACAAATAAGATGATGATGATGATGCTTGCTGCTGTCCGTTCTCAAATCGTATCTGGCAACCCCGTCACCAAAATTTAGCTTCTCCACTACATGCATTTCGCTTAATAACTCAAGTGTCCGATACACGGTTGCAAGGCCAATTTCGGGTGCCTTGTCCTTCACAAGCATGAACACATCTTCAGCGCTCAAGTGATCTTCCTCATTCTCAAGCAATACACGTACTGTTGCTTCACGCTGCGGGGTTAATTTGTAGCCCTGCGACTGCAACTGTTGTTTAATCTTATCAATCCGGGCTTCCATGATTTCCCCCCTACCACACATGTCTGCGCCAACATCAGAAAACGTTTGCTTTCATTATAGATTCAAACCCTTGTGAAAGTCAAACATTTTGGCATAGAATGGGCATCAGTTGGCCGCGGCAGAAGCGTCTAAAATCGGTGCTGCCCAGCTCATTAACAGTGGGGAGACATAAGCTTCAAGCAATGCGGCACCGATCAAAACCATCAGCATCATAAGCGCTGTTGTCGTAAAGCTGAGCATTTGCGGGGCAAGCGTGCCATTTTGCCGCAGCAGCCTATTTTTCACCACATAAATCGAAAAAGAAAGCGCAGAAGCACTTGCCATCAAAATGGCCGGCACAATAATTAAATTAGGCGGCGCAATCGAGACGAGTGAAAACAACACGCCCTTCCATGAATATTGCGTAATAAGCGTTCCCAGCGCAAAGCCGACGAGCACACCCTTTAGAAAATCCATGGCCAGCACCAGCGGTATTCCGACAACGGTAATCCCAAGAAACCACAGCACCAGCAGCCATTTTCCATGAAAAAAAACACGCTCCCAAAACATAGCCTCGCTGCCCGCCGCCGTCCCGCCATGTATGAGCTGCACATATTGCCCTATATCCGATGCCAAGTCCTGCTGCTGCTCAAAGGTCAGAGCATTCACCATTAACGCGCCAAAAATAACGCCCACGACAAACAGCACACCCACAAATACATACAGCGTCAGGTGGCTCCCTGCGGGTTCCTTCCCCATTCGCGAACGCATAGCCCTCCCCCCCTTGTCCCATGTGCTAAAGTGTATGTTCCTTTAAGCACACCTATGACGGGAGAGATGACCCCGATGTCATTCTTCCTTCTAAATAGGCAGCTTGCCCGTTAGCAAATACAGCTTCCAAACATAAACAGCCATAATGGTCTTAGCATCACTGATGCGGCCTTCGGAGATGAAGGCTTCCGCTTCCTCAAGCGTAATCGCCATCACCTCCAGAAACTCATCCTCATCCGTCTGCTGCTTGCCAGGCACAATCTGATCCGTGAAATAAACATACAGCTTCTCATCCGCAAAACCCGGCGACGTGTAAAAAGCGCTCACAAGCTGCATCGACTCCGCTTTGTAGCCCGTCTCCTCCTCCAGCTCGCGCATCGCCGCCTCAAGTGGATCTTCACCAGCATCCAGCTTGCCAGCCGGAAGCTCGATCTGGAATTTCTCAAGCGGCTTGCGGTACTGCTCAACGACGAGCAGCTTGCCATTTAAAAGAGCGATAACCGCCGCAGCCCCCGGATGCTTGACGATTTCTCTTGTCGCTGTAGTGCCATCTGGCAAGGAAACCGTGTCCACCTGCAGTGAAATGATTTTGCCAGAAAAAATCGGTTCGGTGTGGGTCGTTTCTTCTTTCCAGCGATTAATTTCCTGATTCATGAATGAATATTCCCCTTTGCGTGTAACAATGTGGTAACAGGCATAACTTGTCCGATATCCGCATACCTATCCTTATTCAAGTATTTTGATCGAGAAGGAGCTTAGGTAACGATGAAAACTTATAAAAGCGTCAGCCATCTTCGCCTTGTCGGCAAAGCATGGGAGATTCGCCATCAACTGCGCATGATGTCCTGCAAGGCAGCGAATGGAGCCTCCGAGCCATTAGCAAGCTTTTTAAAAGCACGCCAATAGTCAATAGCCAGCAGCCAGCAGCTTGCCGTCTTGACTAAATGGAAAACAAGCGATACGCCCGGGAAAACGCTCTTTTCCTGACCTATCGCTTGTTTGGTGCCTCTGCAGTTTTGCTATTATGTCGCAGAGCCTATTAAGCTTTTGCAGCCTGCTTCATAATTTCTACAACCAATTCTGTCGTTTTGACCAAATCGGCTACTTTAATTTGTTCCTTCGTCGTATGAATATGCTCATAGCCAACAGCCAGGTTCACCGTCGGCAAGCCGAGTCCGTTGAACACATTCGCATCGCTGCCGCCGCCGGAATGAAACGTTTTTGGTGTCAGGCCAATCGCTTTAATTGCCGTTTGGGCAAGCTGCACGACTGCATCGCTCTCATCGTACGAATACGACGGGTAAATGACCTCGCTGCTCAACACGCCTTTGGCGCCAAACTCCGCTGCCGCACTCTCCACCGCTTCGCGCATAGCGTCCAATTGAGCATCCAGCTTATGCTGAACGATACTGCGCGCTTCCGCGTTCAGCTTCACATAGTCCACTACAATATTCGTAGCGCCACCGCCCTCAAAAGATCCAATATTGGCCGTCGTTTCTTTATCAATACGCCCAAGCGGCATTCTAGCAATCGCTTTGCCTGCCACTTGAATTGCGCTGATTCCCGCCTCTGGATTAACGCCCGCATGAGCCGATTTGCCATGGAACTCAATCGTTACTCTTGCCTGTGTTGGTGCAGCAACCGCAATTTCGCCTACCGAGCCGTTTGAATCGAGCGCGTAGCCGAACTTCGCCTTCAGCTTAGACGCATCCAGCGCGCGTGCTCCAAGCAATCCCGACTCCTCGCCAACGGTAATGACAAATTGAATAGGTCCATGCGGAATCGCTTGCTCCTTAAGAACGCGAATCGCCTCAAGCATCGCGGCAAGACCGGCTTTGTCATCCGCTCCAAGAATTGTCGTACCATCGCTGCGTATGTAGCCATCTGCATCAATTTGCGGCTTAATGCCAACGCCAGGCGTTACCGTATCCATATGGGAGGTAAAAAAGATAGTCGGAGCATTCTCCACACCGGATGCCTCAAGAAAGGCAAAAAGATTATTTGCGCCATGACCTGTTTTAGCTGCCGCATCATCCTCTTCCAGCGAAAGTCCCAGCTCTCCGAATTTCTTCTTGAGCTCACTGCTTATAAGCTGCTCATGCTTCGTTTCACTATCAATTTTCACCAATTGTACAAATTCATCAACTAACCGTTGCTCATTAATCATTAACGTTTCCTCCGTTCGTCATTTTCGACTATAATAGGGCTTATAGAAATGTTTAGAAAGGAGATCTGCCTTGTGAATCCTTCCAAGTATGTTCGAATTGTTGCCATCGTTGTTATTGCCGCCATGCTGTTATCCAGCTTGGTTGCCGGTATCGGGATGCTGTTCTCTTATTAGAACAGCATCTGGCGCAAAGCCAAATACATTGCAGAAATGCGGCAGCAGTTGCTGCGCCGCTTCGCTTACCGACAGCTCGCGACCCGTCAGCGTATTAAATGAAGTGACTCCAAACTGTTCAATGCCGCACGGCACGATGCCGCTAAAGCCACTCTCCGCTATGCCCGCTTCTATATTCAGTGCAAATCCATGACTCGTCACAAATCCGCCGCGCCTCCGCGCCCGATTAAATTTCACACCGATAGCCGCAATTTTCTCATCCCCTACCCACACTCCGGTGTATTCGGGCTTTCTGCCTGATTCGATACCATAATCCTTCAACCAATTGATGATGACCTGTTCAACATTGCGCAAATAAGCATGCAGATCGAGACCCACCGCATCGAGATATAGAAGCGGATAGCCGACAAGCTGCCCGGGTCCATGATAGGTAATATCCCCGCCACGGTCAATTTCAAATACAGAAATGCCCTTCTCCGCAAGCTCCGCCTCACCGAGCAGCAAATGCTCGGGATGACGGTCTGAGCCGAGCGTGTAGGTCGGCGGATGTTGAAGAAGGAGAAGCGTCTCTGGACGCTCCTCCTGATCAATTTGCTTCACCATCGTTTTTTGCAGCTCCCATGCCTCCGCATAGCCAAGCATGGAAATATAACGGGCTTCTAGCGGTTTCTTCCCATTAGATACATGAGTAGAGTCAGTCATAGCGGCGTTCCTCATTTCTAATACAATTTCGTATCGTTGTTGAAGCTCTCCAAATTTTCCTTCACCTTCTGCATAAAGCGGCCGCAAATAATACCATCCAAAATACGGTGATCGAGCGACAAACAGAGGTTTGCCATCGAGCGAATGGCGAGCATATCATTAATGACAACCGGACGCTTCACGATTGATTCAAACGTCATAATAGCCGCTTGAGGATAGTTAATAATCGGATGCGTAATAATTGAGCCGAAGGAGCCCGTATTGTTGACGGTAAACGTACCGCCTTGCATGTCAGCAAGCGTCAGGCGTCCTTCGCGTCCGCGGCGTGCCAAGTCATCAATTTCTTTGGCCAGACCGGCGATCGTTTTGTGGTCGGCGTTTTTGATGACGGGGGTTGCAACCGACTCCTCGGTGCCTACGGCAAGCGAAATGTTAATGTCGCGCTTCACGATGATTTTATCGACCGCCCACATGGAGTTCATAATTGGGAACTCCTTGATCGCATTAACGACTGCCTTCAATACGAAAGCGAGATAAGTCAAATTAATGCCCTCGCGCTTCATAAATTCATCCTTCACCTTGTTGCGCAGCACGACGAGATTCGTGACATCAACCTCAATCATCATCCAGCCATGCGGGATTTCGGTGACGCTCTGTTTCATATTACGTGCAATTGCGCCGCGAATCGGCGTAACCTCAATATAATCTTCACCCCGCCCTGGCACCCCGGTAATAGGAGAATCATATTGCTGAATCGTTGGCAAGCGAGGTGTTTCTGTCAAATGCAAGCCAGTCGAACGAACCTGCTCATTACTTGGCTCCCGGCCAGCCTGCGGGCTCGCTTGGCTAGCGGAACTGCCTGCCGCTCCGCCCGACTGTGCGAAGGCAAGCACGTCTTTACGGGTAATACGCCCGCCCAGACCCGTACCTTGAACGTCGCTCAAACGAATATTATGCTCGGCTGCCAGCTTCTGAACAGCTGGAGAGAAGCGATTGCGCATCGACATATCGCCTTCGGCCACCTGTGCACCACCTTGCATGGTCGCCGCTAATCCTGCGCCTTGCCCTGCTGCGCTATAACCAGACTGAGTCCCGCCAGCAGTCTGCGCTTCTTCTGCGCCTTCCGTTTCGATTAGGCAAACAGGCGTCCCAACAGGAACTGTTTCACCATTGCCAACCAAAATTTTAACCAGCTTTCCCGCTACCGTTGAAGGCAGCTCCGCGCTTACCTTGTCCGTAATAAGCTCACAAATAGGCTCATACATGTCAATGTGGTCACCAGGCTGCTTAAGCCACTTATCGATTGTTGCCGATACGAGCGATTCCGCCAGCTGCGGAATAACAATCTCCGTCACCGATTTCATCTATTATCCATCTCCCTAAAGGCTTGTGCTACATCGACTGGCTTTCTTCCAAATTAACGCATTGCGGCGAAAGGTCTCCTTCGGGCAAGCTTTAATACAAAGCCAAATTGCGCATAGCCTCTTTCACTTTTTCTTTATTCAACAGGAAAAACTTCTCACCAGGCGGATTAATAGGCATCGCCGGAACGTCCGGGCCGCACAAACGCATAATAGGAGCGTCCAGCTCATAAAGCAGCTGTTCTGCAATAATCGCCGACACTTCGGCGCCTACGCCGCCCGTCTTGTTGTCCTCGTGAATAATTAAAACCTTGCCCGTCTTGCGCACCGACTCCAAAATAGCCTCTTGATCAAGCGGCTGCAGCGTCCGTAAATCTAGAATATGAGTGCTGATGCCTTCCTGAGCTAGCTCCTGTGCTGCCTGTTCAACGAACAGCAGCGGCATGCTGTAGCTGATGACGGTAATATCATCGCCTTCTCGCAATACATTCGCTTTGCCAATCGGCACAATATAATCGTCCTCCGGTACTTCGCCTGTAATCAGCTTGTAGCATTTTTTGTTTTCAAAAAAGAGAACCGGGTCCGGATCGCGCACAGCTGCCTTAAGCAGTCCTTTGGCATCATAGGCCCGATAAGGCGCTACAATTTTCAGACCAGGCGTTCCAAAAAATACGGATTCTGGACACTGAGAATGATAAAGACCGCCAAAAATCCCCCCGCCAATTGGGGCGCGAATGACAATCGGACAGCTCCAGTCATTGTTGGAGCGGTAACGAATTTTAGCCGCTTCGCTAATAATCTGATTCGTTGCCGGAAACATAAAATCCGAATATTGCATTTCTGCAATGGGCTTCATTCCGTACATAGCCGCACCGATAGCCACACCAGCAATAGCCGATTCCGCAAGGGGCGTATCCATGACGCGCTGCTCTCCGAACTGGTCAATTAAACCTTTCGTCGTTGTAAAAACGCCGCCCTTGACGCCGACGTCCTCGCCAAGCACGAACACGTCTTCATCTCGCTCAAGCTCTTCCTTCATGCCCATTCTAATCGCTTCAATATATTCGATAACCGCCACTAGATGTCCCCTCCTTGCCCAGCATCTCCTGCATACACATGGTCAAGCACCGATTCCGGCGTAGGGAATGCCGCCTTATCGCCGTATTCAGTCGCTTCGTCGATTTGCTTCTTAATGCCGGCAAGCAGCTCGGCATCCTTCTCCTCCGTCAGGAGCCCACAGTCCATCAAATACTGCCTATATTTCGGAAGCCCATCCTTCGCACGGTTCTCGTCGACTTCTTCCTTTGTCCGATAAGCCAAATCATTATCTGACGTCGAATGCGGAGACAAGCGATAAACCATCGCCTCAATTAGCGTGGGTCCCTCGCCAGCAATCGCGCGCTCGCGCGCTTCCTTTACAGTGCGGAACACTTCCAGCGCATCATTGCCGTCAATTTGCACGCCTGTGAAGCCATAGCCAAGCGCCCGATCCGCAACGCGGCCTGCTAACTGCTTGTGAACGGGGACCGAAATCGCATATTGATTATTTTCACACATAAAAATGACCGGAAGCTTATGAACACCAGCAAAATTGCAGCCTTCATGAAAATCGCCCTGATTGCTTGAGCCTTCGCCAAAGGTTACAAAGCTTACCAGCTCCTGCTTCTTCATCTTCGCTGCCAGTGCAATGCCTACTGCGTGCGGAACTTGAGTCGTTACAGGACTTGAGCCTGTGACAATGCGCAATCTTTTGCTGCCAAAGTGCCCTGGCATCTGCCTGCCGCCGCTATTTGGATCCTCCGCCTTCGCAAAAACGGACAGCATCAGCTCTTTCACCGTCATTCCGACGGACAATACAAAACCGTAATCCCGATAATAAGGCAAGTAATAATCGACTGAGCGATCAAGAGCAAATGCCGCAGCAACCTGTGCGACCTCTTGACCCACACCCGATACGTGGAAGTTGATTTTCCCTGCCCGCTGCAGCAGCAAATTGCGCTCATCAAACTTGCGCGCCAGCTGCATCATGACATACATTTCGACAGCTTGCTCATCCGACAAGCCAACTGCGCCATGACGGGATTGCTGATCAATTGAACCGGATTTCCCCATGAGAATTCGGCCTCCTTTAAAAATGCAAGAGTGGTTAAGCTACGCGCTTATACTCGGCTTATCATTCACTGCGTAGCGAGCCTGTGCCGCCTAAGTAAAAGGGCTGCCCTTTACGCCTAAACAAAATTAAAACCAGGTACTAATACTTGATATTACCCATTATAACCTCTTTTTACGGAAAAAGAAAACCCATGCTTGAAGCAAGCATGGGCAGCTGCTACAACGCAGTCGCCTTTCCGTCTATCGCCAGCATGGCCTCACCGAGCGCTTCGGACAGCGTTGGATGCGGATGAATCAATTGCCCAACTTCCCAAGGCGTTGCATTGAGGAAGCCAGCAAGCGCAGCCTCCGAAATAAGATCGGTCGCATGCGGGCCTATCATATGAACACCCAAAATATCGCCGGTCGCCCGATCGGCTATCACCTTCACGAAGCCGTCCGCATCTCCAAGCACGAGCGCTTTAGCAATCGCTTGAAATGGGACTTTACTCGTCTTAATGTCATGACCCTTCGTTCTGGCGCCATCCTCCGTCAACCCGTAAGAGGCAATTTCCGGACGCGAGTATACGCAGCGGGTTATAAGATGCGGCTCTATCGCCGTATGACCCTGGCCGCCAATATGCTCCACTGCCGCAATTCCTTCATGTGCCGCTGCATGAGCCAGCTGAACACCGCCGATGCAATCGCCGATCGCATAAATATGCGGCTCACTCGTCTGACCGAATTCATTGATTTGAATAAAACCGTCCTTCGTGCGAATATCGGTATTTTCAAGCCCAATTGCTTCCACATTCGCTTGACGGCCAACGGCCAGCAGAAGCTTGCTTGCACTTAGCAGCACATCGCCATCGGCAGTCGCAGCAGGAATGGAAACTTCACCATCTCCTACGCTAAGCTCAGCCGTGTTCAATTGTACACTTGTTAGTATACGAACGCCGCGGCGCTTAAGCACCCGCGCAAGCTCTGCCGACACCTCAGCATCCTCGCCAGGGAGCAGCCTCGCTCCCGCTTCGACGAGCGTCACCTGCACGCCAAAGTCCTGCAGCATGGATGCCCATTCTACGCCAATTACGCCGCCGCCTACGATCAGAATCGAAGCCGGAAGCTCCTCTAAAACAAGCGCATCATCACTTGTTAAAATATACTCGCCATCCGGCGTTAAGCCAGGCAAAGCACGCGGTCTAGAGCCTGTTGCTATAATCAGGTTTTTGGAAACGACCTGCTCCATTTCTCCATCGGCCAGCTCAACAGCGAGCGAACCGCTGCGAGGCGAGAAAATCGACGGACCAATGACGCGTCCTCTGCCCTTTATAACTTGAATGTTATGCTTCTTCATCAAATATTGCAGTCCTTTATAAAGCTGTTCAACCGTCTGCTCCTTGCGGCTCTGCACTTTGTCAAATTGCAGCGAGACCGCTCCTTCAGCTACTGAAATGCCATAGGCATCTGACTCCAGCAAAGTGGCATATACTTCCGCACTTCTAAGCAGCGATTTGCTAGGAATACAACCTCTATGCAGGCATGTTCCGCCAAGGCTGTCCGCTTCCACAATCGCTACGCTTTTTCCCATTTGGGCAGCGCGGATCGCCGCCGTATAACCGCCTGGGCCCCCACCGAGCACAGCAACATCTACTTCTACCGCCATCTATTTTAACCTCCACCTGTATTCCATATGTATGCTCTATGTATGAGCGTCGTTTGATTGCATCATTGTTATTGTAACCTTTTTAGCAGCGGTTTTCATCGTAAACTTTTCTGAAATAGACACTTTTCGCTGAAAAGGGTATCATATTAACAAAAGCCCATCT
Source organism: Paenibacillus sp. KS-LC4 (assembly GCF_036894955.1). Lineage (NCBI taxonomy): Bacteria > Bacillati > Bacillota > Bacilli > Caryophanales > Paenibacillaceae > Paenibacillus > Paenibacillus sp. KS-LC4. The sequence continues at coordinate 3,810,588 of NZ_CP145905.1, forward strand.
CACTATTATTAAGGAGTTACTCAATTATGAAGCTAGTTACAGCAAGGCTAATTGCTATTTTGCTGCTTGTCATTCCAGGCATACTTGCCTGTATCGGATTTTTAAAAATGAAAAATGCCGTCTACAACTATTTTGTCTCCTTCGGCTATGATGACATGCAGCCTAACTTTGAATGGTTGCCCTTCCTGCTGGGTCTGCTGCTGTTTGCCATTGGTGTCGGCTTTATCGGGGGCTGGACTTTTTTCCGCGACCGCAAGCGCAATTATGTAGCCCCTCGCTTCCGTCCGAAGCGTCCTAAGCCGCCAAAGCCAACCGCCTAGCTCCTTACTTCGCTCCAATGTTCGCTACCTTGCATCAAGCTCCTGCCGAAGCGCCACACTTCATTTAAGTGGCCCGTGGGGGCTTTTTCTTTTGCGGAATATCGGGATCTACCAATCCACAATATGTAAACTCGAATGAAGCAAGCATCTGGATTGTAAAAATCTATAATAATTTATCTTTTTGCTGAAACGTATATTAATTTCGCTTCCATTATTTCCGATAAAACCATTAGACAGTCATCATAATGAATAAAAGGGGGAGCTTGCCATTTCTGCTATATCATCTGCCTCATCAGCAGCACGCCCAACGTCTGCTGCTTCGAGGGAAGGCGCTGCTTCCGCTTCGCCACGCGAAAAAGAAATTCAGGCGCTCATGAAGCAAAAAGCTAGATTAAACGAAGAAATGCAATCCGTCAAAACGAATGAAAAGCTCGACACAAAGCTGAAAATGGAGCGTGTAAAAGCATTAACCGCTTCTATCTCCCAAATTGACGCACAAATCTCACAGATTCGTTCAGAAGAAATTCAAGAAAAAACTAAAATTGGCGAATCTAAAAACGACCAGCCTAAAAAAACCACTTCGGACAATCCCGAGAAAAATATGGATCAGGCTGTAAAAAGCAGCATGACCTATGACCATCTTGGCAAGCTCGCAGGCGTTCGTGACAAGTTGCAGGGCTCCAACGTCACATTGGAAAGCGGTATCCGCTTCGACCGTATGGTCATTGAATCAAACCCACACACAGACGCTGGGAAATACGCTATGCTTGAAAATGCCGAGCAAACCGTATTTAAGCTGAAACGCGAAATGATGGCGAAAAACACGAGCCAAATTCACGCGGTCGATCAAAAAATGGGCGAGCTTGTCAATGACATCAACACTACGGATGACAGCTCTTCAGAAAGTGATGAGAAAGCCGCTCACAGCAAAGTACTTACAGGTGAAGTAGCAAATAGTGACAAGGTAAGAGCACGCAGCAATAAGCAGACAGAGGCAGAGCATGTGACTTCTGTTCAGAAAGCGAACGTGCAGTCAGCAACTGCCGCGCAATCCATTGACATTCGGATATAACAATAGGCTTGACTAGGCGTCCATATAGTTAATGGATCATTCCGCTCCTTTATTGGTTCATCGTAACCAATAAAGGAGCGTTTTTTAGATACCATCATTTCCGGCGCTCCAACTCTATCTGAAACAATACCTCAAATGTATCCTTTTCTTAAAAAGAAGAATGATGCCCGCTACGTTCTAGACCTCGATTTGTTACGCTTAGCGTTTCTCCACTGGATAACGCACGGCATTCGCGGAATACAAAATGCTTGCAGCCCAAGCATTTATTTGTATTCAGATGGAGCAAGGCATAGCCGACCGCTTCACCAGTATGCTCAAAGAAGTGATGAGTGCCCATGCGCTCATATAAACCTGTTTTTTTCAGCATCAGCTGTGGCTGCGGTTGGGCTCCTGAAAGCAATACGATTCCGCCGAGCTGCTGGAATGATTGGACTAAAGCAGATAGATTTGCCGCTCCCGTCGTATCCATAAAAGGCACTTTTCCAAGGCGCAGCAGCAAAATTTCAGACCTCTGCTGTACCGTATCCTTCATACCCCGTTCAAACTTATTCGCCGCTCCAAAAAACAGAGGCCCATCAATCGTAAGTATACTAATCTGAGGACAATCATGTCCCTCGTATACCATATTTGCTCTGACTTTTTCATGCTTATGATTTGGATCTGGCAGCATCTTCTCAACCGTTAAGGATTGGCTCATTCGTTTCACAAATAAAAGCAGTGCCAGCAATAATCCCACTTCTACTGCCGTTGTTAAATTTGTAAATACCGTAAGTATAAAAGTGATGACAAGTAAAATGGAATCACTTGTTTTCGTTTTTAATACCTGAATAAATGCGCTTCGTTCACTCATGTTCAACGCAACTACCATTAAGATGGGAGCCATGCTGGCAAGCGGAATATGAGACGCATAAGGGGCAAACAGTATAAGCACCAGCAGGACGACGAGGCTGTGAACGATGCCGGAAACCGGCGAGGCTGCCCCGCTTTTAATATTGGCAGCTGTGCGTGCAATGGCTCCCGTTGCAGGTATTCCGCCAAACAGCGGAGTGATCATATTGGCGATCCCCTGTCCAATAAGCTCGCGGTTGCTATTGTGACGATTGCCAGTCATACCGTCAGCAACTACAGCGGACAGCAGCGATTCAATTCCGCCCAACATAGCAATAATAAAAGCGGGCTGAAGCACATTCAATATCCGCTCCCAAGTCATGTCGGGAATGCGTAATTCAGGCAGCGTGCTCGGAATCGTCCCATAAGCAGATCCTATAGTTGCCACCTCTCCCTTAAAAAACAAAGCCGCGATGACGCTCGATACAATAAGCCCCAGCAGTGCCCCAGGCAGCTTAGGCACGAATTTCGGCGCTAATAAAATAATGATCAGACAAATACCAGCCGTCATTAGGCTGTAGCTATTTACAGTAGAAGCATGAAGCCCAAGCTCTTGCATATTAGACCAAAAATCTTCATGTCTTTCAATCCCATTCAAGCCCAAAAAGTTAGCGATTTGTCCGCTGAATATTATTACGGCAATTCCCGCAGTAAACCCGATTGTAACAGGTCGAGGAATAAAGGTAATCAACGAGCCAAGCTTAAAAAGACCCATGACAACAAGCATAATCCCCGCGAGGAAACCAGCAAGCAATAAATTTTCGTACCCATATTGCAGCACGATAGCGAAAAGAATAGGAATAAATGCGCCGGTTGGGCCGCCAATTTGAAATTTTGAACCTCCGAATACGGAAATAAGAATGCCCGCTATTATGGTCGAATAGAGGCCATATTCAGGCCTGACGCCTGAAGCAATAGCAAACGCCATTCCAAGTGGAATGGCGATAATACCGACAATGAGACCCGAAACCATATCCTTGCGAAGCGCAGATAATTGATACCCATCAAATCTCCCTGTCCCTTTCATTTCCCATAACCTTCTTTTCTTCATATATTTGATTATTTGAATATAAAGAAAAGATACTCCTACGCTTCCTTTATGTCAAACACAATAATCGGTCGAGTTTTCGACTAAATCCATATAAAAAGCAAAAAAACAAGGTTTTCCTAAATCTTACTCACGGATTCCCTTGTTTTTGCAATTATGGCTCTTTGCGAATATCTTCTAGCAGGGTAATAGCATCAACAAGATGGTTGTCAAAAATCTGTTTCGTTACCGACAATAAGTCCTTTATTAAGGGGTCTCGCAAGGAATAAATGACGGAGGTGCCTTCTTTGACACTGTGGACAACGTTTTTATTGCGTAAAACAGCCAGCTGCTGCGATACGGCTGAACCCTCCGATCCTAAAATGCTTTGCAGCTCATTTACATTCTTCTCCCCTTCGCTTAACACTTCAAGAATGCGAATCCGCATGGGATGAGCCAATGCTTTGTAAAAATCGGCTTTAAACTGTTGAATGTGCTGATTCATAAACGTTAAACTTCCCCTTACTATTAAACTTTTGAATATATGAATATCATAACACACTTCCAGAAATGATTGAAAACGATCCGTGAGCTTGTTGAATAATTTTTTAGCGGGTATAATACTCCTTATATTCATACTTTTGAATATTTGATTTTAAATTGATTCAAAGGAAAGGTAAGGATGCGAATGCCTGAATTTACGATTGACCACCCATCAAGAGAATATTCGCTACTCCTTGATGAACGACCGCATGAAATGAGCAAGCAAGTGGTCATTGACCTTGGAATGGCCTCTCTGCAATCTATAGGATCAGAGCATATTTGCAAAGTTTGCATTTCAAATAGCGGTTCCTGCTGCAGCGGCTGCCGACATCTTTCAGATCGGGTTGGATGCCAGCGTCGCAATACAAGCTGTACCGCATGGTTATGTGGATTTATTAAATACGTGCTTTATGAGACGGGATATTTGCAACAATGGAACGATTTTTGGGAGCAAGTGCCTGGGCAGGACTTCCGCGTAGATTACACGCCAGATTCGTTTTTCATTCAAAAATCTTTAAATATTCCGAACATGCGGAGCTTAAGCGAAGCACTTGCTGCTGACTTGCAGGAGCTGGCTCAAACGCATATCGCGATCGGTTTTATTTTAACACTTAGAGAGAAGCTGGATAAAAATATAGATCAATTCATGTTTTATCATGATGATATTGGAAAGCAATCCCGTATTAGAAAACGAATCCAATTTTTATCGCTGCCGTTTGAACGCTTCCATCTCGCCTTAGACGATTTTATGAATAAGATGGATGATCGTGGTAAGTAAAAAACTTTGCAAGTGACAAGCCGACGGAACGAGGCAGGGGCGAAAAAGAGGTGAAAAGGGCCGCTGAATGGGTTTTCAGACACGCCCTAGTTAAGCATATTGGATTCACTTAGATGGGGGCAGCTCATGCAGAATTCTACTAATGCCTGTTTGTTGCAGGGCAGCTTACGTTCTGTTCGAAACTGCATGGGCGTTTTTCTCCCATTAAGCGCTGTAACAATACTGATTCAATTTGCTAATCAACCCCAATCATAATCAATAACTTTATTAAGCTTTCCCGTTTTACTATCTCTTTCATAGGCAGAAAACGGCTCGTCATCTACAAATGCCAAAAAAGAATCGTCCATATTCAGCGCCGCTCCAAGAGAGACGACTTGGTAGTTTTCAATATGTCCAGTGTATCCCTCAGGCTCAGAGCCACTAAAAAAGATCCACCCTAAATGATTTTCCTCATTCGGCTCATCTTTCAGCATGAGATTGAAGCTTCTTTTTTCTAAAGCATCTCGGGTCATTACGATTTGTGTATCCATATAATAATTCCATTTGCTCGCTTCTGGATCTTCCCGCTTCGTATCGCATATATGCTCATAAGTAAATTGAATTTCTTGCCCATAGCTCAGCTCCGTTATGTAAGATGGTATATTTCTGAGCAAGCCCTTGAAGTTGTCCCCCTTTCGCTCCACAATTTCAACCCACATTCTTTCGCCAATAAATTGCTCGTTCTCCTCATCAAACAAAAAAATCAATTTTACAAACTCTCCAGCCTGTAACAGCTCTAGCATTTGATGATTAGGCAAATAAAAAGTATACGGCGCTTCTTTATTTCGGTCATATACACTGTCCAGCATCCAAGTCATCCATTATTCCTCCCTTTCCCTTGTTCACTCGTAGTATTTAGCAGCCATTAAAATGGAAGCGAAAAGCTGCCAGGATGCCTCTGCCGGTGTTTCTTTGTTTTGGTTTTGATAATAACCATCCATATCCTGCATCCAGCCTTCCATTGCATCAAAATAATCGGCTAATGCTCTATTCTCCCATTCTTCCGGCTTATGAGCGAGATTGTCTCTAAGTAAAGAAACAAATTGGATAAAATCGTCTTTTGTCTTTATATGATCTAGCAAATCGTTTGGCCTCACGATTACAGCACAACCTCTCGCAGGCACAATTGGCCTAAATGACCGCACTGTCATTATAACAATGGCGGGATAGCATGACCACTAGCAAGGTGGATTTGAAAAATATAATAGCATTTGTCATTAGTTATCTCGTATACTTCCGGATTCCCAAACAGAATCTTAGAATACGCGACTATCGAGCCACTTGCTTTCCTGACAAAATCTTTTTCATCTGCAAGTTTTCCCGGTTTAACCGTAATCGCTATGGATTGTCCTCTATCATCGAAACTAGACATGAAATGACGGAAAGTTTTGTCCTCTGCCGGAATAGCAAATGAAAACGGCCACATTACGGGATAAGTCCCATAAGTGACCGTTGTTACTGTAAGTATCTATATTGCAATTTATCATGTTAAATATGTCTACGTTGACTATTTCGAACTGAGCGAGTTTATCGCATTGGTAACGAAAATGTTTATTGGAACAATTACGCGGATTTGTTCCCAAATACAACGAATCAGTGGCCGTACAAATGGCGAAATCCCCCGCCCAGCCTACATCTACGACACCTTATGCTCAATCCTCAGCTTGTCAGCAACCATCGCGATGAACTCGCTATTCGTAGGTTTCGACTTGCTGATGTTGATCGTATAGCCGAACAGGTGACTGATGCTGTCGATGTTGCCGCGTGTCCAAGCGACTTCGATAGCGTGGCGAATCGCACGTTCGACCCGGGACGGCGTTGTTTTGAATTTTTCGGCGATTGCTGGATATAGCGTTTTTGTAATTGCACCCAAAATTTCGATATTGTTATACACCATTGTGATCGCTTCGCGTAAATACTGGTAGCCTTTAATATGAGCAGGCACACCGATTTCATGAATGATGCTCGTAATATTGGCATCCAGGTTTTTGCCTTTAGCAAGCGGCACGACATTCGATTTCACTGTTGATGAATTCGAGTTGTAAGAAGAAGAAGCCGAGTACGAAGAATTCCCAAATAGCTGACGAATCCGGTTTGCCAAGATATCCATATCAAAAGGCTTGAGAATATAATAAGAAGCACCCAATTGAACTGCTTTTTGTGTGATGTTTTCTTGACCGAAAGCTGTCAGCATAATGATTTTAGGCATTGGAGAAATATTCATTTCCCTTAAGCGCTCCAAAACGCCAAGTCCGTCCAAATGAGGCATAATAATATCTAGAATGAGTACATCAGGTACTTTACGGGATTCCTCCAAATGCCTCAGCACTTCTTCACCGTTATAAGCAACACCGCTCACATTCATATCACTTTGATCGGATATGTACTCCGATAACAAATTAGTAAATTCTCTGTTGTCATCAGCTAATAATACATCAATTTTTTGCAAGATATTATCCTCCCTCAAATGATCCTCCAATTTTCACTCCTGAACCTTCCCCTAGTTGTCTTGAGTAACATTTTCGACACGTCGATATAAATTCCTTCTGTCGAAAATTATTTTTCTTTATTTTTTTTCTCAATACCGTTATACTATTTATTTATTTACAATTAGCGCTTCATTTCGCTGAGTTTCGACAAAAGAAGGCCATCTCCAAAAATAAAACAATCGCCTGCAGCGTATAGCTCTCTGCCGCTGGCGATTGTTTTTAAGCTGCTGTTTGACTGCCCGGCTGCATTGTAGATTTCAATAAAACCCCTGCATCTTGAAGCATCCATTCGATGAAACATCCATAACCCGATGTAGGATCATTTACAAACACATGGGTAACCGCACCAACCAGCTTGCCATTTTGGATAATTGGGCTTCCTGACATACCTTGTACAATGCCACCCGTTTTATCAAGCAAGCGCTTATCCGTTATTTTGATAACCATTCCTTTAGTTGCCGGACTGCTCTGCTTCATAACATGGGAAATTTCAATATCGAATTTCTCAACCTTTTGTCCGTTTACTACGGTGTAAATTTGAGCAGGACCTTCAGCTACCTCCTCGGCAAAAGCAACCGGCACAGCACTGCTGTTATAGCTATGGGTAGGGTTTTCATTCATTTTTCCGAAAATGCCAAATGATGTATTTCGCTCCACATTACCCAGCACTTTACTTTCCTTCACAAAATGAGCCCTTTTTTCGCCCGGTTCACCATTTTGGCTTTTGTTAATCGACGTTACACTGGATTGGAGAATTTGACCATCACCAACCTCAATAGCCGTTTGCGTGTCCATATCCGTAATGACATGTCCAAGTGCTCCGTAAACGCCCTGATCAGGAGCATAAAACGTCAGTGTGCCTACACCAGCTGCAGAGTCCCGTATATAAAGACCTAGCCGCCACGTGCGATCCTCAGCATCATAAGAAGGATTCAAAACGGTTTTGCTTAATTGTCCGCCGCGCTTATAAACAATATCAAGCGCTTTCTTGTTGTTGCCCGCCTGACCAACGAGCTCAGCTACTTTCCTCACCTCGGTAACCTTTTGCCCATTGATCTTGACAATCAAATCGCCAAGACGCAAACCTGCAAGCTCACCTGGAGACTGTTTGCTGCCATTTTGACTAGTCACTTGATGATGACCGACGACTAAAATCCCCGCTGACTTCACCTTAACCCCAATGGTTTGACCACCAGGAATGACCTTTAAATCAGGTACAACATTGACTTTAACCGTCTTGAAAGGAATTTTACCGAATAATTTCACTTTCATCCTCGTTTCGCCGCTTTGCTGCGAATGCAAGGATAGCGGTTCATTCAAATTGACTGATAAAGACCGGGTCGATGAGCCATTCACTTGAAGCATACGCGGGTCCACCGTAACTTGAGCATGAACAGGAACTCCATATTGTAATCGTTTCGATTGGCCTGTGAACAAACGCAGTTCATTCGGGATTGAGGCTAAGTGCTGAAACGGTGTGGAGAATCCTACCATGCAAATCAAAATCACGAGAACCAGACCGAACCATCTCTTCCTCTTGCTGGAGTTCAATGATTTCACGCTCCCTGTAATTCCATCGCATGACGATAAAGGTTTAATCGCCATTGGCGTACCTTTAACTTACCCCGCCTCCACCGTTTTATGACCACAAAAAACTTCCCTGAATGCCCTCCATTAGGCTCCTTTCTGTCGCAATGCCAAATCAAGCATTTCTTGTGCATGATGTCGCGTCTTCTCTGTGACTTCAACACCACCCAGCATACGCGCCAGCTCCTCTATTCGAGTACTGCTCATAATTTCTTTAATGGAGGTCGCTGTACGCTGATTAACGACTTGCTTGCGGATCTCATAATGATGATCGGCCATACAAGCTACTTGCGGCAAATGCGTAATAGAGAAAATTTGGCAGCGACGCGATAATTGGGAGAGCTTCTCTGCAATTGACTGTGCTGCGCGTCCGCTTACACCAGTATCCACTTCATCAAATATGAGTACTGGTATTTGATCATGCTCAGCAAATATCGCTTTCAAAGCAAGCATCACACGCGACATCTCGCCGCCTGAAGCAATTTTATTTAATGGTTTAAGCGGCTCTCCAGGGTTTGGGGCCAGCATAAATACCGCTTCGTCACAGCCATTGCTATTAAGCACAACAGCTGATTCCTTTTGTTCATGCTGCTTGATTCTGTCCATCTGAACAGAAAAAATCGTATTAGGCATTTGTAATTGACGAAGCTCACGCTCAATTGACTCGGCCAAACGTGTTGAAGCATGATTCCGAAGCTGTGACAGCTCCTCAGCAAGCTCAAGTGCCGATTTATACAGTGTTGCTTCGCTATTACGCAGCTTTTCTAAGTAGTCATCGCGGTTTTCGATCTTGTCGCGCTCCACGACGATGCTTTTATAATAAACGAGAATATCCTCAATGCTCTCGCCATATTTGCGTTTCAAACCATGAATAAGGTTAAGACGATCTTCGATAGTAGCAAGCTGCTCTGGATCTGATTCAATGGTATCTCTGTAATCTCTAAGTTGAAAAGCGGCATCCTCAGCTTGATAATAAGCCGATTGGAGCTGTTCAAGCAACGGCCCGACAATATTAGGATCATACGTCTGAATATCCGTTAGCTTAATAATCGCTTTATTTAAAGCATCTAAGCCAGCATCGCCATACAATAAAGAATAAGCTTCTGTAACATTATCCATCCGTTTACTTGCGTATTGCAGCTTGCGCTTCTCTTCAGCCAAGCTTTCATCTTCTCCAACTTTGAGCTGGGCGTTCGAAATTTCTTTGATTTGAAAACGATACAAATCCAGCATTTGCACATTATGGCGTGCAGAATCCTCTAGCTCACGCAGCGCAGCTCTTGCCTGCTGTAGCTCTTTATATACCGCTTTATAAGCCTGCTTGCGTTCAATCAATAAGTCTCCTGCGAACATGTCAAGCCACTCCAGATGCCTCTCTGTACGCAGCAAAGATTGATGCTCATGCTGACCATGAATATTAACTAAACATTCCCCAATTTCACGAAGCATCGTCATGGTGACGAGCTGTCCATTTACTCGGCTGCTGCTTTTTCCTTGGGAGGTGAGCTCACGACGAATGACGAGCATCTCGTCATGTGATGCCTCTACTCCTAGTCTCTCCAGCACATGCCATACAGGATGCATCCGCGGCAAATCAAACATCGCATCCATTTCCGCCTTCTGACAGCCATACCTGACCATATCTGCGGAGCCCCGTCCTCCAACAATTAAGCTAAGCGCGTCAATAATGATGGATTTACCCGCTCCCGTCTCCCCCGTCAAAACATGAAATCCATGGTGGAACGAAACCGTCACCTGCTCAACTACAGCTAAATTTCGAATGGACAGCTCTCGCAACATAAACTGATGCCTCCTAAAATTGGTATGTTAGTTCAATAGCTCCAGCAACCTCTCTACAACTTCATTGCTCTGAGCTTTCGTGCGGCAAATAATTAAAATCGTATCATCTCCGCAAATAGTTCCCATTACTTCCTGCCACTCCATATTGTCCAGCAGCGCGCAAATCGTATTGGCTGTGCCCGGCAAACACTTCATTACGACCAGATTGTCTGTGAAATCGATGTTTACGAAGTGATCAAGCAGTGCCCGCTTGAGCTTATGAATCGGATTGATTCGTTGTTTCTCCTGCGGCAACGAATATCTGTATCTGCCATCCTCTGCTGGAACCTTAATGAGCATAAGCTCCTTAATATCACGTGATACTGTCGCTTGCGTTACCTGCAATCCGGTATTGCGAAGTGCTTCAACTAGCTCCTCCTGCGTCTCCACAACCTGATTCGTAATAATTTCCTTAATTTTAAATTGACGTATTCCTTTCATAAATAAAGCGCCTCCCAAACATGCTATTCTATAACTGAAAAACAACTTTTCTAATGGAGCGTTCCTTCACATTAATAAACAGGATGCCCTGACATTTCGGCAGCATCAGTCCGTACACAAGCAGCCTATCCCTTATTCCGCTTCCTGTCCAATCCATCGGCATACGATCCCTTGCAGTCTTCACGATGTATAACTCTCCGTCAAGTTCTGCAATATAATCAATATACAAGCGGCTGTCAAGCTCTTGGCCATCCAAGTCAATCTGAATGGGAATCCGGTGCTTGCCTGAAACAACATGATATCCACTCTGCTCAAGAAACAGAACGTTCTCATCATTTGGATCAAGCGGTACACCCTTACCAAGCTTCAATCGGTTAAAGGAGGCCGGCTCGTGCAGCCAGCGATGAAACAATCGAAATAACCACAGGATTAACAAGGCGGAGGCAACTAGCATAATTAACCAGTCACCGTATTTGTCCATATGCGACCCTCCATCCAAAACATCCTTATATGTATTGGTTCGTGATGGACGACGCATATTCCTGTCAAAATCTATAAAGCGAACGCATGTTTGGTTGAGTCCAGTGTATCAAAAAAGACCCAACTCTGTAAAGTAAAAAATAGGGGAACGCCTGATCGCCTTAGCGATGCAGGCATTCCCCTCGCAGCTTGCTACTGTTTATCAGCGGAAAAGGTACCGCTCGCCTGCTTGACGAGCTCCATAATTGCCGCATCATCGGGAACCTGCTGATTAGGCTGGTTATCCCAAATCCAGTAAGCTAAAAATTCAATATTGCCCTCTCCGCCTGTAATAGGTGAAAAGGATAGATCACGCAGCGTATAACCCATCTCAGCAGCGGCCTGCGTTACATTGCGCAGTACCTCTGCATGTACCTTAATGTCCCTTATCACACCAGATTTCCCTACTTTGTCACGGCCTGCCTCAAATTGCGGCTTGATTAAAGCCATCACGCCTGAGCCCGGATCCATTAATCCAGCAAGCGCAGGCAAAATGAGCTTCAATGAGATAAATGAAACATCAATAGTGGCAAATGTAGGCTTAGGCCCCAGCAGCTCTTCAGGCTTTATATAACGGAAGTTAACGCGCTCCATGACGTTCACACGTGGATCTTGACGCAGTGACCAATCCAGCTGATTATAGCCAACGTCAATAGCGTAAACGTATTTCGCTCCATTTTGCAAAGCACAATCCGTAAAACCACCAGTCGAAGCTCCAATATCCAGCATTGTACGTCCAGTTAGATCCAGCTCAAAAGTGCGAATGGCCTTCTCCAGCTTTAGACCCCCGCGGCTCACATAAGCGTGAATAGCCCCTTTTACTTTAATATCCGCCGTGCGGGCAACTTTCATTCCGCTCTTATCAATCGGTTCGTTATCCACCAGAACAAGGCCAGCCATTAGTGCTTTCTTTGCCTTCTCCCTGCTTTCATAAAAACCACGCTCGACGAGCAGTACATCTATTCGTTCTTTAGGTGTCGTCATTCTTTTACCTAGCCTTCTAATGCTGTCCAGTAATGCGCATTTTACTGCGAGGATGCATGTTTTTGAGCTCAGCCGCTATCCGTTCGCCTGTCAGGCCCACTTCTGCGCGCTGCTCTTTAATGGAACCATGTTCAATAAATTGGTCTGGAATACCGACAATCCGAATTGGCAGGCCATAAATACCGCGCAGTGAATAAAATTCAAGAATCGCACTGCCTAGACCGCCAAGTTCTGCTCCTTCTTCCAGCACAATGATGTTTTTGCCTTCATTAGCAAGGGACAAAAGCATTTGCTCATCCATAGGCTTAATAAAACGAGCATTTACAATACGGACATTCATGCCATCACGCTTCAATAGATCTGCTGCTTCTTCCGCCACTTGCAGCATCGGTCCGATGGCAATAATAACAGCCGAATCACCTTCGCGCACCGTTTCCCATGAACCAATTGGCAGCGGCAGCAGCTCAGCATCAATTGCTACGCCAAGACCGTTAATCCGCGGATAACGAACAGCAATCGGACCCTCATTATAATCAACCGCCGTCTTCATCATCCGGCGCAGCTCATTTTCATCCTTTGGCATCATAATGACGAGATTTGGCACATGACGCAAAAATGGAATATCATACACACCATGATGAGTTTCCCCATCGGGTCCAACAAAGCCAGCACGGTCGATAGCAAAAATAACATTCAGGTTTTGGCGGCAAATATCATGAACAACCTGATCATAGGCTCTTTGTAGAAACGTAGAATAAACAGCAAATACCGGCTTCATTCCTTCAATTGCAAGTGCCGCAGACATCGTCGCCGCATGCTGCTCAGCGATGCCAACATCGACCATGCGCCCTGGAAAACGAGCTGCGAATTCCATTAGCCCTGATCCACTAGGCATAGCAGGCGTAACAGCAATAATCCGTTCATCCTTCTCGGCCAGCTCAATCAGTACATCGCCAAATACCTGCGTATACATTGGCGAGCCAACGGCCTTGACAACTTGGCCCGACTCGATCTTGTATGGAGATATGCCATGCCATTTGTGTGAATCTGCTTCCGCTGGCGAGTAGCCTTTACCTTTAACCGTCACCACATGCACAAGAACAGGTCCTGACACGGAATCTGCCTGACGGAAAATATCCAAAAGCTGCTCCATATCATGCCCGTCAACTGGTCCCAAATAAGTGAGACCAAATTGCTCAAACAGTATGCCCGTTACAAGCAAATATTTCAAGCTGTCTTTAAACTTTTCTGCCGTCTTGGCCAGCTTCCCGCCGACAGCAGGAATTTTGTTCAAGAAATGCTGCAGCTCTTCCTTCGCCTTCTGATAATGGCGATCAGAGCGGATTTTCCCTAGATATTGATGCATCGCACCAACATTCGGCGCAATGGACATCTCATTGTCGTTCAGTACGACGATCATTTTCTTCTTCTCATGACCGATATGATTAAGCGCCTCAAAGGCCATCCCGCCAGTCAAAGCACCATCGCCAATGACGGCAACAACCCGATTGTCCTCGCCTTTAAAGTCACGCGCCATCGCCATACCCATTGCTGCGGACAGCGACGTGCTGCTATGTCCAGCTTCCCAAACATCATGCACGCTTTCATCGCGTTTCACAAACCCGCACATGCCTTTATATTGACGCAGTGAATCGAAGCGATCCATGCGCCCTGTTAAAATTTTATGCACATAAGACTGATGACCTACATCAAAGACAAATTTATCCTTTGGGCTGTCAAATAAATAATGAAGAACGAGCGTCAGCTCCACAACTCCTAGATTGGAAGCAAGGTGACCACCCGTAACGGAAAGCTTCTCAATGAGAAACTGGCGCACTTCACCTGCAAGCTGCTCCAGCTCTTTCTTGGAAAACCCTTTTAAATCCTGAGGACCGTTTATATGTTCAAGCAGCACAGTACTTCCTCGCTTTCGCGAACAGCAGCCATCACTGTTCAATAGACGTCAAAATATTTAAACTATTATAACATAGGCTTTATTTTTTTCCCAATCCTTAAGACATTAGGGCGGATTAATGATCCCTCTGCACCAAATAATCAGCGATTTGCAAAAGCCTGTCAGGTGCTGCAAGTCCCGCACTCAGCACCGCTGACTTCGCGTCCTGCGTCAAATGCTCTACTTGAGCCTTGCTCTCCTCAAGCCCCATCAGAAAAGGATAGGTTACCTTTTGTTGTTCAACATCGCTGTTGGTCTTCTTGCCAAGCTTGCTCTCATCACCAATCAAATCCAGAATATCATCTTGAATTTGAAAAGCTAGACCGATATTGCGGCCGTACTGCTCCAGCAGTTTGATCTGCTCTTCCGTTGCTCCGCCAATACGTGCGCCGGCTGTAACAGAAAATACAACCAGATCTCCGGTTTTGTGCAAATGAATATATTCAAGCTCTGCAAGCGATGTGATGCCCTGCTCACCCAGCATATCTGCTACTTGCCCGCCGACCATGCCTCTTGCCCCGGCAAGCATCGCTAAATCCTCTACAATATCGAGTGCAACCTGCGCACTGACACCGCCAGCTTTAGCCGCTTTAGGAATTAAATGAAACGCATGGGTCAGCAGCGCGTCACCAGCCAAAATCGCCATAGCCTCTCCGTACACCTTATGGTTCGTCAGCTTGCCTCGGCGATAATCATCATTATCCATGGCTGGCAAATCATCATGAATTAAGGAATACGTATGTACGCATTCAATCGCGCAAGCTACAGGTAACGCTTTGCTCACCATATCTCCGTTACCGCTAATAGCCTCAGCTACAGCGAGCACAAGAGCGGGTCGCAAGCGTTTACCACCGGCCTCCAATGAATACATCATAGATTCACGGAGCTTATCCGGAACCTCCCACTGCGCAGGCAGCACCTCGGTAAGCGCCTGCTCTACGGTGGCGGCGCATTGCGCCAAATAAGTTTTTATCAAAACCGTGTCGCTCAAGCGTTATTCTCCTTTGTCTTCGCTCGGTGGAGCAAACGTTTTTTTCTGAAAGCCCTGCTCTGTTTCAATGAGCGTCTCGATCTTCTGCTCCACCTGCTCTAGCTTGCCGCTGCACAGCTTTGACAGACGCATGCCCTCTTGAAATAGATCAATCGCCGTCTCCAGCGGAACATCACCGTGTTCAAGCTTCTCTACAATTGTATCAAGCTGCTCCATCGCCTGTTCAAAGCTAAGCTCGGTTGCTTCCTTCTTTGCCACTGCTGCCCTCTCCCTCCAACGAAGATACCTCACAGGTCATCTGCCCATCGGCTAGCTTCACCTGTACGCTGTCCCCTACCTTCACATCTGCTACTGACTTGACCAAGCGCTGCTCCGACTCTTCATAAACTAATCCGTATCCCCGTGCCATCACCTTCAGCGGACTAAGCGCATCAAGCTGACGTATAGAGCTATGGAGCCTAAGCTGCTTCTCCTGAAGCGTTTGCTGGATGATCTGTTCAAGCCGTTTTGAAGCTCCTTTGAGTCTGCTTGCGGCAAAATGTACGCGTTGCCCCGGATGATGCCCGGCAAGCGTCGCTTGCAAGCGCTCTAGCCTGCTATGCCCGCGCTGCGCTGCTTTAAGTGTTCGCTGGCGCAAGCGTTCCTCCAGCAAATCAAGGCGCTGCGCTTGCTCCAGCAAATATTTACGAGGATAAAGGAAAAAAGGCGAACGGCGCACACGTGCAAGCTGCTCCTTGCGGCTGCGTATAAGCTGGCGCAGCGCTTGCTCCAGCTGCTGGCGCTGTCTGCTTAAATGCTTCTCCAGCTCGGCTGCATGCGGAACAGCCAGCTCAGCTGCTGCAGTAGGCGTCGCCGCCCGCAAATCTGCAACGAAATCAGCAATCGTGTAATCGGTCTCATGACCGACTGCGCTGATGATTGGAATAGCGGATGCGGCTATGCTGCGCGCTACCTGCTCTTCATTAAACGCCCAAAGCTCTTCAAGCGAGCCGCCGCCGCGTCCTACAATTAATACGTCGATTTCACCAAAACGATTCATTGCTTCTATCGCATGTGAAATGGAAGGCGCTGCTTGCGTTCCTTGCACCAGCACCGGATAAACATAAATACGCACAGCGGGATAGCGGCGCTGCAGCGTAATCATCATATCGCGAACCGCTGCCCCTGTCGGTGAAGTAATCAGCCCGATCGCTTTAGGATAGCGTGGAATCGGGCGCTTACGCTCAGCGGCAAACAGCCCTTCTTCCTCCAGCTTGCTCTTAAGCTGTTCGAAAGCGAGATACAAGCTTCCTATACCATCTGGCTGCATGGCGGCTACATAAAACTGATAGTTGCCATCCCGCTCATAGACAGAAATGTTTCCGCGCGCCATCACTTTAGCGCCTTCGCGAGGAATAAAAGGCAGCCGTTGGTTATGCGAAGCAAACATGACGCATTTCAGCCGACTGTCCTTATCCTTAAGCGTAAAATACATATGGCCACTGGAATGATGCGTAAAATTAGAAATCTCTCCGCGCAGCCACACATCGCCAAGCACAACGTCCGAGTCCATTTTCATCCGGATATATCGGTTAATGTCCTTTATCGAATAAACCCGCGGCTGTTCTTTCATCACCTTACGCTCCGATTCCGTTTGCGCGTTTAGCTGCTTTAATGGTGTTCTGGATCAGCATTGTGATCGTCATCGGACCCACGCCGCCCGGTACAGGCGTAATATAACCAGCAGTCTCCAAGCAATCCTCGTAATCCACATCACCTGCAAGCTTGCCATCAGGCAAACGGTTAATGCCCACATCTATAACGACTGCACCTGGCTTCACGAACTTGCTGTCAATCGCTTTCGCTTTGCCGATGGCTACGACAAGAATATCCGCCTGCTTGGCAATCTCTTCCATATTTGCTGTTTTGGAATGGCAGATCGTTACCGTAGCATGCTCTCTAAGCAGCAGCATTGCAACCGGCTTGCCCACAATATTGCTTCGACCGATAACAACCGCATGCTTGCCTGCAATAGCAACGCCACTACGTTTAATTAGCTCAATAACGCCGGCCGGCGTACATGGCAGCAAGCTGTCATCGCCTATTACCAGATTACCCACACTTTCAGGATGGAAACCGTCAACGTCCTTTTCCACACGAATCGCATCAATAACGGCTTTCTCGTTAATATGCTTAGGCAGCGGCAGCTGCACCAAAATACCATTAATGCTATCCTGCTCATTAAGCTTCGCAATCAGCGCCAGCACTTCCTCTTCCGTTGCCGATTCGGCCAAACGGTGAACCTCGGAATATAATCCAAGCTGCTGGCAGGCCTTTTCCTTGGAACCTACGTATACTTTAGAAGCGGGATCTTCACCAACCAATACAACTGCAAGGCCCGGAACAACACCCTGTTCTTTAAGCGAAGCCGTATCTGCCCCAATTTCCTCACGAATAAGATCCGAAATCTGTTTGCCTAAAATGATATGTGCGCTCATAATGTGTCGCTCCCCTTCTTGCCAACCGGCTCTTCACGCCGACGGTTTCCTAGTTTGTATGATCAATTCTCGGCTTTCAGCTGCTCAAGTCCGCTAATCAGCTTGCCTAACACGCCATTTACGAATTTGCCAGACTCTTCCGTGCCGAAATGCTTTGCTAGCTCAATTGCCTCATTAATAACGGCTTTCGGAGGCACATCGTCGCTGAATACCATCTCAAAGCATGCCAGACGCAAAACCTGACGGTCTACCCGAGACAGCCTGTCCACCTGCCATCCGGTCAAATGATCCTGCAGCATGTCGTCAATCGCCGCTTTCCGCTCCGCAACGCCCATGACGAGCTGTCTTACAAAATCATCTTCCGCCTTGCCAATATCTCCTGGCTCTGCACCGATCTCATTAGCGGAATGAGCCTCTTCAAGAAGCATGTCCACCGCTTCATCAGCTGTGACTTCATTCATTTCCATTTGGTACAAGCTTGATACTGCAATTTCTCTCGCTAATCTACGTTTCATGGGACCTCCACAGCAGTTGCACTGCTTACTGAAATTTATTATTCGTAAACGGCTGAAGCCGTCCTTTAGCGGCAAAGCTTCCGTCTCGCGGGTAAAACATAAGCCCATTCACAATGGTGAAGCTAACACATGCTTATGTTTTAATAAAAACGCTTGGCGACGTTCTTGCTATTAGGCGCCATCGCGATGATTATTTTCCCATATTTCAAAAAAACCTATGATCTCCTCCCTGCCTCGAACAACCGGCAATCCGGCTTCCGGAGAACGGAGGAGACCACAGGATTATCTAAACGGGCGAAACCTTTCCATTAGTACACTCCAAACTTGCTGCCATGGAGCAACCGGATCTTGCCGTAAATCTTTCTTTTTACCTATCCAATAACCGACTGAAATAAGCAGCATAAAAACCAGCATATCCCAAAAACCAGCAAACAAATACACGAAGCCGAAAAAGAGACCTGCTGCTGCGCCAATTGTCCGCTTTCCGTAATGAACCCAAAATTCCCTCCACATCCGCTAGCCCACCTCTATTCCACGCGACTCTTGTACATGCCTGTCTGAATGACATTCGCCACGAATACCGTCACATTGGAAACCGGTATGCCTGTAATATCCTCAATATGGCTTTTGACAGCAAGCTGAATCTCTTCCGTAAGTGTTGGGATAGAGCTTTCTCCATCAACAAACACGCGAAGCACAATGTCAAGGCCAGAGTCGGAAGTACGAATGCGCGCACGCAAATCTTTAACCCCACGGCGTTTGGAAGCTGCTTTAAGGGCTAAATTTTCAATCGTTTCAATGGAAATGCGAATATCGCCAAAATCTGTCCGTTGATCAATGGATGGCGGAGCGGCAGAGCCGCGATGCAAGGAAACAATAAAAAATCTCAAGCTGAGCAAAAACAATACAATCCCAACAATAATAACGGAAATCTGAAGCGATGGTTGCTCAAAAAGATGGTCAATAGCCATTAAAAGCGCTCGCTTCGAAATCCAATTAAAGCCAATACATGCGATCATAATGGAAGCGGCACCGATTACGATGCTATAAATAAACAATAGCAACTTGTCCACAATTCTAAACAATGCAAATGCCTCCTCCGGGCAGACCGAATGAAAACCCCCTTGCGCCGAGCGGCATGCCGATCACGAGGGGGTTATAGTCAATTCTCTTCCATGCAGTTATTACTTAACGCGCAGCAGTTGGTCTTCCTCTACCGGCTTCTCAGCAGCTTTGAAATGAACATCGTGAATATGTACGTTCACTTCAATAACATGCAGACCTGTCATCGTTTCAATCGAACGTTTCACATTGCGCTGAATTTCTGAAGCGATTTCTGGAATGCGGTTGCCGTATTCCACAATAATGGATACATCAATCGCCGCCTCACGCTGTCCAACATCAACCTTAACGCCTTTAGACAAGTTTTTACGCCCAAGCATCTCTGCGATTCCGCCTGCAAAACCGCCGCTCATGCCAGCTACACCAGACACCTCAACTGTAGCCAGCCCAGCAATGACTTCAATAACCTCGGGTGCGATCTGAATAACGCCAATGTCCGTTTTCTCATAATCCGTTGCTGTTGTACTCATGATAGCTTTACACCTCCCTAAAGTTGCGCGTCCCGCCCTGCATCAAGCGGGTAAAGCTTCCGCATCTTATTTCTATACTATATCATTCGCCATGAAATATGACAAACCATTACATATTGTCCGCAGCTACTGCCGCAGCCTTCTCCGGATGGAACACATCATATTCCTCAAGGAACTTGATATCAAAATTTCCTTCAATAAACTTTGGATGCTCCAGCAGTTTTTGATGGAAAGGAATCGTTGTTTTGATGCCTTCAATCGCGAATTCAGACAAAGCTCGCTTCATGCGGGCAATCGCTTCCTCACGAGTTCTTCCCCAAACGATCAGCTTGGCAATCATTGAGTCATAATGCGGTGAAATTGTGTAGCCCGGATAAACCGCGCTGTCGACCCGTACGCCTGTACCGCCTGGAGCCAGATAGAACGGAATATGTCCTGGCGACGGCATAAAATTACGCTCTGGATCCTCTGCGTTAATCCGGCATTCGATCGACCAGCCATTAATCGCAAGATCCTCTTGCTTAAAGGAAAGCGGATTGCCTTCTGCCACGGAAATCATCTCTTTAATCAGATCAACATTCGTAATCATTTCTGTAACGGGATGCTCAACCTGAATACGAGTATTCATTTCCATAAAATAAAATTGGCCGTCCGGTCCGAGCAAAAATTCAAGTGTTCCTGCCCCTGAATATTGAACAGCAAGCGCTGCGCGAACAGCTGCTTGTCCCATCGCTTCGCGAAGCTCAGGAGAGAGAATTGGACAAGGCGCCTCTTCTACCAACTTCTGGCGACGACGCTGAACGGAGCAATCGCGTTCAAAAAGATGTACAGCATTGCCATGCTTGTCCGCCATAATCTGAACCTCGACATGCTTCATGCCAGTCAAATATTTTTCTAAATAAACGCCTGCATTGCCGAAAGCTTTCTGTGCTTCCTGCTGTGCCGTCGTAATTTGCGAAACGAGCATTTCCTCGGTATCAGCAATACGGATGCCCTTGCCGCCTCCGCCCGCTGTCGCTTTAATAATGACGGGATATCCGATTTGACGAGCGATTTCGACCGCTTCTTCCATCGTCTCAATTAGACCTTCAGAGCCGGGAATAACCGGAACGTTAGCCTGCTGCATCGTTTGCTTGGCTACTGCCTTGTCGCCCATTTTGCTAATCGCTTCCGGTGAAGGACCGATAAACGTAATGTTGCAGGATTCGCAGATTTCCGCGAAATCCGCATTTTCAGCAAGGAAGCCATAGCCTGGATGAATCGCATCACATTCCGTAATGGTAGCTACGCTCATCAAATTCGTTAAATTCAAATAGCTGTCCTTCGACAAAGTAGGCCCGATGCAATAAGCTTCATCTGCTAGGCGCACATGCAGCGAATCGCGATCCGCCTCCGAATAAACGGCTACGCTTGTAATGCCTAGTTCGCGGCAAGCGCGAATAATACGCACGGCGATTTCGCCGCGGTTGGCAATAAGAATTTTTTGGAAATTCACATTATTACTCCTTTCAAATGGCTAGTTCTCCCAGAAGGAGCAATGCTGTTATTCCGGCTTCACCAAAAATAGCGGCTGCCCGTATTCCACCAATTGGCCATTCGATACAAGCACTTCGACGATTTCGCCGCGCACTTCCGCCTCCAGCTCGTTCATCAGCTTCATCGCTTCCAAGATGCAAACGACGCTTTTC
Organism: Paenibacillus sp. KS-LC4; assembly: GCF_036894955.1. Classification (NCBI taxonomy): domain Bacteria; kingdom Bacillati; phylum Bacillota; class Bacilli; order Caryophanales; family Paenibacillaceae; genus Paenibacillus; species Paenibacillus sp. KS-LC4. The sequence goes on from NZ_CP145905.1 coordinate 3,832,331, forward strand.
TCGGATACACGGTCGCCCGGTTTTACGAATGCCGCAGCATCAGGGCTTGGCGAGCTGTAAAACGTGCCTACCATCGGGGAAGTAATTTGGTGCAAATTCTCACTTGCAGCGCGAGCTGCAGGCTTCTCTGCCGCTGCAGGCTGCGAGGCTGGCTCAGCAGCAGGTGCTGCTGTGTAAACAGGTGCAGGCTGCTGTGAATATGTATGCGTTAGCGGGGCTGCTTGCACATTGACGACTTCCGTTTTCCCGGGCTTGCGAATTAGCAGGCGAGTCCCTTCGTTTTCGATTTCCAGCTCATGAACGGAGGTTTGATCGACAAGCTTGATCAATTCTTTAATCTCGCTCAATTTGAACATGAATTTTTCACTCCTTAAAGTTTTGCGGTAGCAAAACCGCTTCGTAAGCATTTGCCTAGTTTTGCGGCAGCAAAACCGCTTCGTAAGCATTTGCCTAGTTTTGCGGTAGCAAAACCGCTTCGTAAGCATTTGCTTAGTTTTGCGGCAGCAAAACCGCATAGTAAGCTTAGCTTGCATTGTTCACTTTTATTAATTGGCACAATAACGTTTAACATTATATCATAAACGCTCAGGAACACGAATTTTTTTTTACAAATGCATAAAATACCCCATAATCAGCCGCATGGCCCCCTCTACAAAAAACGTCCTGCTCACCCTTAGCCTCGGCCACAATTGAACAGTTGTAAATAATAGCGATACATAGCGTATAGTTTGCTCCTTTATCCTTTTTTGCATTATATAGGCGAAATCCTATTCCTGTGCATCGTTGGACATGGGAAAATCCCGAAAACGCCAGCATAGCTGACGTCCGGGATTTTATGCTCTTGCAAGGCCTGATTAAGGTACAAATTGCACGGATACCTGATCGGCATTAATTTCCATTTTCTTCATGACGAGATCAACAATATCGGCTGCCTGATTTTTTTCAAGCTTCTCGCTGGCTACGACGACTTTATAAACATTGTTTTCTTCATCCACAATTGCTGATTCATAGTTTTGCATCAGCTGTTCTTCCAGCTCTGTCAGCTTTACATTTTTTTCTTCGAGCATGGAAAGCTGCTTAGCCGCTTCAGTAGACTTTTCTTTATCTACTTGTGTATTGGCGATATCCGCCATCAGCTTATCAAGCTCCTCGTTATTTTCCTGCGTCCGCTTCTGCTGAATATCTGCGAATACGCTCGTTGCCGCCCCTCCTTGCTCATACTGCTCCAGCACCTCTTTATCAGCAGCGCTTAGCCCATTGTCTGCACCATGCTGCACCTCATCCACGACGATGCCGCTGCCCGCCGCCTCCGTTGCTCCCTGCGTCACCGCCCGCTCCTGCTGTGTGTTGTCTGTGAGCAAATCTGGCGAGCTTGCGTCCTGCGTAAACAAGTAATAGGCGGACAGTACCACCATCAAGCTGAGCATTGATACGAGCCAAATCGTTTGTCTTTTCGTGTTCATGTGAACACCCTCCTCAAAATGGTATAAAAGCTGGATTATTGCTTCCTCGGTGCAACAGAAATGCGAGTTGCCGCAACATTTACGCCTTTTTCGACCGCATCTATAATTAAACGTCTGACGGTTGCATTTTCCGCGCCCTTGGCGACAATAAGGACGCCGCGAATGCGTGGGTTGATCGTCTTTTTGATAATCGGCTTCTGATCGCCGGACACCTCGACGAGTACAACCTCGCCATCCTTGTTAATCGCCGTAATATGCCGTTTGCCTCCGCTTTTGTCATTCTCGTCTGTCACCGACTGCGTCTCCTTCTCATTGCGTTCAACGACGATCTCCTCTGTCGAATCAATAGTGACCAGAACATCCACCTCGCCAACACCAACGATTTTCTCCAAAATCTCCTTAAGCCTCGCCTCCAGCGGCTGCTCCACTGTTTCGAATGAGGCTCCTTCCCGCGAGCTTGGGCTGGTCCAGGCCGTGTCATCTAATGACTGCAGATTTTGCTCCTGCCCCTGCCTTTGCCCTTGTAAGGAAGGCTCAACTTTGTTAAAGGTGAGGAATGAATTCATCAGCATCAGCATCGCTCCAACACATCCGATAATGAGCAGGAGGCGCAGCATTTTCACTCGATTCGGTCCACCAGGGCCTCCGCCCGCCATCGCTTCAAGCTTCTCCAGCCACTTCGCCACCTGTCATTATCCCCTCCTTTCTCTTTACTTTTCTCCGCGAATGCTTGCCGGTTGGCGAATTATGATAGCCTGAGCCGATAAGCCCCAGCCCTCGGTAAGCACAGCTCTGGTCTGCTTATCAAGCTCTGCGCTCACGGGCTGCCATAACGGTTCACCAGCCGTACTCCGTCCACTTGATGCTGGAAGCGGCCCGGACTCGACGATCTCAGGCACCATAACCTCCACGCTTACTGGCTCCACTTCTTCGATCTGTCTATTTTCCTGTTGGAAATCCTGCGTCGAATTCGCAGCCAAATTTGTAGGGGACCCTCTCGGCGGAGCAGCCTCTTCTTCAGGAAGCAGCTGCGGAAACGTCACGGTCACCGTATCCATTTCGACCATCTCAACATCTCCTTCCTTGATCCATTTCAGCTTGACTTCAACCGAGCTTGCCGTCTGCCCGGTATAGCGAACGATTGCAGCTTCCATCGCTGTGGAGAGCGTGCGGCCAGTAAGCTTAGCCGCCTGCTGCTGCTGCTTGCGTTTAAGCTCCTCCGACTGACGCTGTATGTCGGCAAGCGTCGGCATCTTCACTTGCTTCTGTGCCGTGCTCATCTCCCATTGCTGGATGCCTGCGCTCAGTCCCGCCGTTACGTCGCCTTGCAGCAGGCGAAGCAGCGGAGACAGCAGCGTCAGCAGCACGAGAAGGCCGATAACTAGTCTCGCATAGCGCAGCATCGCCTTGTTGGGCAACAGCAGCTCGGTGCATACAGCGAGCATAATGACGGCGATAATGTCGCGCAGCCAATCGCTCAGCCAAGCTACCATGCGTTTCGCCTCCCTTATTTTCAAACCGCGGGGCCAAGCTACCTGACCATCATTGCTGCGTTTCCTGCTGTCAGCACGATTGTGACGGCGAGAAAGAACATGAGGCTGACAGCGGCCAATGCGGCAAATACATAAATCAGTGTCTTGCCAATCGTTTGCAGGCAGGCTACAATCGGCGAATCTCCAAGGGGCTGCATGACAGCAGCGCATACGTTGTAAATAAGCGCCAGCGTCATAATTTTGATCGCGGGAAAAGCACTTATAAACAGCAGCATAATGACGCCTGCTAGCCCGATTGCATTTTTCGCCAGCATGGAAGCCGATATGACGGTATCCGCCGCATCCGAGAACATCCGACCGACGACAGGAACGAAGTTGCCCGTGACGAACTTGGCTGTTCGCATCGTTACACCATCCGTTACCGCCCCCGTCGCCCCCTGCACAGAAACGACACCGAGGAAAATCGTAACTAGCGCGCCCAAAATGGTAATGCTGATGCTGCGCAGCAGATTAGCCAGCTGGGTCACCTTGAAGCGTTCCGTCATGGCGCTGACGATGTGCAAGATAGCCGAGAAGAACAAGAGCGGGAATACGAGCGTATAAACAAGCGTGCCTACGACATGAATCATAAAAATAATAAGCGGATGCAGTACCGACACCGTCACAACATTGCCCATCGACGCCAGCAGCGCGAGCAGCAGCGGAAGCATCGCCAGCATGAATTGAATCATGCTTTCAATCGCTTCCTTGGCATAGCCGATCGCTACGTTAAAGCTGTTAACCGTGATGATAAGGATGACCATGAAGGTAATCGAGTAAGCTACCTTGCTGACTGCATTGCGCTCGAAGGCGTTTTGCAGCGTTTCCAGCATCATGCTGAACACGGTCAGCGTGACGATTGTGACCAGCAGTTTGCCATTGTACAGCACCTCATGCAAAAAATAAGACAATAGTCCTTTGAGCACCGTTTCCAGCTTGAGCCCTTCTCCGCCCGGCAGCAGCATTTGGGCAAAGCTAGGCAGCTTCTGCTCAGGGAAAAATCCGCCATATTCATTTTTAAGCTGATTCCAGTATTTCTCCACCGCGTCCGTATCCATATCGTTCAGCCCGCTGCCGGTCAGCTGCCCAAGTGCGGCTTGCGCCTGCTGTGTTTGCTGCTGCACAGACTGCGATTGCTGGCTTTGCGGAGTCTGCTGCGGCTGGAACTGAGGAGAAGATGCCACCTGTGAAGCTAGCTGCTGGTAGGAAGTCGGCTCCGATTGCCGCTCTGACGTCGACGCAGCACGCGCTGCCGCCTCGGAGCTTGGCACAAGCAGCAATACGTACAAAACGGCTGTAAGCACCGTGAGCCAAATAGCGTTCGGCGGATAGAAGCTGCCAGCAAGCTTTATTCTCAACTGGCTCCTCCCCCTGTCGGCAGCAGATTGATGACTGTTTCGATAATGACGCTAATAATCGGCACCGCCATGACGAGAATTAATATTTTTCCAGCGAATTCGATTTTCGACGCGATGCTTTCCTGTCCGGCATCTCTAACAATTTGAGCGCCAAATTCAGCAATGTAGGCGATACCTATTATTTTCAGCACCGTCTTCAAATAAATTGAGGGAATGCCGGAGCGATTCGCTAAATCAGAAAGCACCGCAATAACGGAATCAATTTTGCCAAGCAGGAACAGAAAAATAAAGAGGCCGGTAAATGCCGCAAGCAGGAAGGCGAACAGCGGCTTTTGCTCTCGAACGACAAGGATGAGGACTGTTGCAATCAGCCCAAGACCGACGATTTGAATGATTTCCACTTCGCTTCACCTACTTGCGGCTTCTCTTCAAGCTAGCTACTGGAACAGAAAAATCGTTTTAATTTCCTGAAACAGCTCGTTCAGCATACGTACAACCATAAACAACACAACAACAAAGCCGATTAGTGTTACCCAATGCGCCATATCTTCCTTCCCCATCTGCTTAAGCACCGTATGAATCATCGCAATGATAATTCCGATACCGGCTATTTGGAAAATGGCGCTCACATCCATATTCATTTCCGCGGCACCCCATTAAACCATCAAAATAACGAGCAGCACGGCAATTAAAACGCCGAGGCTTTTCCACATCGTCTCATACCTCGCCTGATCCTCCCGTGCCGATTCTTCCTCCTCCTTCAGTTGAATGAGCGCCAGCCTCAAATGCTTGAGCTGATCCTCACGATCGCTTAAACCGAGTGTCGAGCCAAGTCGGATCAGCACCGCCTGCTCGTTACTGCGCATGGCCGTTGCCCCCCAAATCTCTCGAATGGCTCGTTCCCAGCTCTCGCGAAAGGAAAGCCCTTCGTCGCTCGCAAGCCCTTCGGAGGCAAGCATCAGCATCCGGTTAAGTGGAAATGGAACAAATGCTGCGGTTCGGGATAGCGCCTCCGGCAGCGGTGTATGCCCGTAGCCAATTTCGGTTTCAAGCTTCTGCAGCGCATGAGCGGTCTGACGAAGCTGCCGAGGCCGTGCGGCAAAACGCGCTGCCTGCTGAAAGCCCAGCATCGTTCCGGCGAACAAAATCAGCAGCGCGCCAAGCAGCTTCAGCACATGGCATCGCCCCGCATCAGCCCGGAAAATAGCGGCGCAGCATCTTGGGCTAATCGCGGCACAGCTGTTGTTGGCTCGCGCGCTGCCCAGCCTCTTACACAAGCCTCTGCCGTAAGTACTCGGTGCATAATGCCCGAAGGAGTTCGGCGCAGCTCGACAATGAGGGAGAATGCCCCTTCCTCTAGCAGCGAGCGCAATACAGGCCGTCCTCTCGCATCCTCGGCATCATACGCATGGGCTGTCGCAATGACGCTGACTCCGGCATGGCTGGCTTCCCGAATCGCCTCGCCATCCTCAGGCCTGCCAATTTCATCCGCAATAATGACATCCGGCGACATCGAGCGCAGCAGCATCATCATTCCTTCCGCCTTCGGACAAGCATCCATGACGTCGCTGCGCGGCCCAATATCAAAGGTGGGAATTCCCCTCACACAAGCAGCTATTTCGGAGCGCTCGTCCACAATTGCCACTTTCTTGCCCGGCCAGCCAGCCGTCTCCCCGCCTCCCCATAAACCGTAGCTGACCGATCTTGCTATATCGCGAACGAGCGTCGTCTTGCCCTGCTGGGGCGGGGCGAGCACCAATGTGGAGCGAATCGTTTTGCGCGATCGGTCGAGCAGCTTCGGCATGAGCGGAGTTGCCGAGCCGGGAACCTCCCTGGCAATCCGAATATTAAAAGCGCCTATTTCACGAATGCCGCGTACGCTGCCGTTATCGAGAACGGTACGCCCTGCGAGTCCAACCCGATGTCCCCCTGCGACTGTAATGAAGCCCCGCCTGAGCTCCTCCTCCATCGCATACAAGGAATAATTGGTCATCCGCTCCAGCAGCTTGCGGCAAAGGTCAGCAGTAGGCTTGTACGCTCCGCCTGCTTGGGCCCCGAGCGTGCCATCAATTGCAGCGAAACGCGATTGGCCTGCCATGCCAATTTCCAGCGGGCGCCCTTCGCGAATCCGTATCTCTTCCAGCTGCTCCTGAACCTCCGCTGGCAGCCGTTCCAATATCGCTTTCAGCTCTAGCGGCAGCAAATGCGTAATGCGGCTAAGCATGCGTTCATCACTCCCGGATGTTTGTCCTTTGTCCTTTAATATGTATGCTTGGCCAGCTAAAATATGTCCACCTGGATCGAAATTGCTAGATTAGATTTATTTAACTAGGCGTAAAGCAGCTCCTTTTACGAGGCAAGCTGCACCATTTAGAATTAGCTCTCATGCTTGGCACGGCGCTATTTCTCGTTATTTTTTCAAAATACCAATCATTAGACATAGAATGCCCGCCGCTACCCAGAGAAATTTGCTATAGGACAGCTTGTCTGCGAGCCCTACCAAACCAATCGTCGTAGTCGCAATCAATATAAGCGGCCCGACCATCGCCAAAGAGGAATTAACGACCAGCGCCTTGTCGATCTGATTGAGCTTAAGCATAATAATTGCCGCGCAAATTTCGATGGTTCCCGAGGCAAGGCGCAAGGAGGCCATTGCCAGCACGATTTTATTCAGCATAAAAATCCACCTCCACCCTTGTCCGGCCGACCTGCTTCTAGCTTATGCAGCAGACCTCCGTATTCATAACCTCTGTGCACCGGGACACATGCCTAGAAGAAGGTGCATATATTGCAGGCATAAGGCTAGGAGAAGTTAACGTAAAGAAAGGCGGATAATGACATGCAGGTTGAGGTCATATCAAGCGTGAACGAAGCCAGCCAGACGCGCTTTCATCATAAAACAGCCATCGTTGTTGATGTATTGCGGGCTGGAAGCACGATTGTGACGGCGCTTGCCGCGGGGGCCGAAGCCATTATTCCAGCGGAAACGGTCATGGAGGCTAAAGCAGCACAGATGGCGGGGGACTTATTAGGGGGAGAACGATTTTGTCGAAAAATATCCGGCTTTGACCTTGGCAATTCGCCTGACGAATATGAAGCCGCAGCGGTTCGCTCCCGCCGTATTATATTAACGACAACGAACGGAACACGCGCGCTGCAAAAATCCGCCCGTGCCGATTATGTATTGACAGCAGCGCTAATGAACGCCACTGCCTGTGCCCGCGCAGCGCTAGCGCTGCGGCGCGATATCGTCATTTTATGCGCGGGCTATAATGATGCGTTTGCTGCCGAGGATGGCTTTGGCGCCGGGCTGCTGCTTGAACAGATGACGCAGGCAGGCATGAACGCTTTGGAGCTGGATGACTTCGCACTCGCCTTGCTGGGCTTCTATCGCAGCCGCAGTGCTTACGCACTTGAAACACTCGCCTCTGGCGCAACCGGCAAGCGGCTGCTTAAGCTTGGACTCCAGCAGGATATTGAGACATGCGCACAAGTTGATATTTATAAAGACGTTCCCATACTGCAAGGAGAGAAGCTTGTGCTGCTTAAGCCTTGATTACACCATAAATAAGGCAGACCCCGGCGAGAAAATCACCCGCTAGTCTGCCTTATTCACTTGTCGACTGCTACTCCAGTACAAGCGACTTATTGATATATTTATTTTCTATTATTTTGAAATTTATACGTTTGATCGTTGACTCGTCTTTAGGGACTGGCGCGAATCTATAGAGCAACAGCCATCTGAGACACGCAATAGCTTCAAAGATGAGCAATTCTTCCTTATTATATTCAATTTGTGCCAAATACGCATTTTGGAATAACGCAGCTAATTGCTCCCCATTGTATAAATAAATTAAAAAGCTCGTCCAGGCAAAATCATATCTGATATCCCCTAGTTGCCCATTGGTCCAGTCGATTATTGTGTATCTCCCTTGATTTTCCACTACGTTGCCTAAGTTGAAATCACCGTGGATAAAGTTATTTTGCTGCAAATCCGAGCCATTTATTAGCCTTATTAAATTCGTATAGATATCTGGATGCTCTTCAATTTGCGGGTAAAAATAACGAATAAAATCGTATTTTCTATGAAGCGGAGGCGCTAAGTCCTGATCGGATACTTTATGGATGTCCAACAATAAATGAGCCAAATTTTCTACTTGTTGATTTTTCATTTTAGAAAGCGGGCTGCCATCATAGCTGGTTAACAGCGCTTTATGCCCAGAAGCGGTATAGCCCCATCCGTAAGCAGTGGAAACAGAAATGCCCCTATTTCGAAGTGCTTGCAGCAGAATATATTGAAAATGCACATCAGGATCGGAATCCTTGTTCCATATTTTTAGAACGAAGCTGCCTGCATCAGACGAAAATTTCCACACATTAGCCTCCAGACCCCCCTGCATGCTGCTGCAAGCTAGTTCTTGCTTCAGCAGCTCATTCATGAAGCTCGTGCTGTCAGCCCAAATGATTTCCCTTAAGCACTCCAAACCAATCACCCCTTCCTTTTGCTTCATCATATCTGATTTTAGCTGATCCGTACTACTCTATATCCCCTCCGAGGTGCAAAAAAAAGGCAAAGAGCGTATGCTCCTTGCCTTTACCCTTATGTCGCTTGCGTTTATGAAAGTCGTCTAACGACGATCCTGCGGCCCGCCAACGAAAGCTTGCTCAGCTGTGTCCAAACCGTATGCCGTATGCAGCGCACGAACTACTTCTTGAAGTGGTTCAGCATCAATAACGCAGGAAAGTCTGATTTCAGACGTGCTAACCATCTTAATGCTGATGCCCAGACCCGAAATCGCTGCAAACATCGTAGCAGCAACGCCTGGATTGCTGACCATGCCAGCGCCAACGATTGACACTTTAACCAAATTGTCTTCGGAAGTTACCTTGCTGTACGGGAGCTCTCCGTGCAAATTTTCAATGACTGCAACCGCTTTGTCTTTATCATCGAGCGAGAGCGTGAAGGAGAAGTCGGCTGTGCCGTCCTGTACGCCGCTTTGCACAATAATATCTACATCCACGCCATTGTTTGCAAGCGCGCCAAATACTGTCGCGAGCACGCCTGGCAAATCTGGAACGCCCAGAATACTGATTCTAGCTACATTTTTATCGAATGCAATACCGCGAACGACAGCGCCTTGTTCCATCGTTACTTCCTCCTTTACACTTGTACCTTCGTTGTAGGTAAAGCTTGAACGAACGACCAGCTTTACATTGTAATGCTTCGCGTATTCAACTGCACGCGGATGAAGCACAGCCGCTCCCAGATGGGCAAGCTCCAGCATTTCATCATACGAAATTTCATCCAGCTTGCGAGCGCACTTCACAACGCGTGGATCGGTCGAATAAATACCATCCACATCGGTGTAAATCTCGCACACATCCGCATTAAGCGCAGCCGCCAGTGCAACCGCCGTCGTATCGGAGCCGCCGCGTCCCAACGTCGTAATATCGCCATCCTCGGACATGCCTTGAAAACCGGCTACGATAACAATATGACCAGCATCCACTTCCTTGAGCATGCGATCCGTACGAATATCTGTAATTTTCGCTTTGCTGTGTATAGCATCTGTACGAATTCCCGCCTGCCAGCCTGTTAACGAAACGGCATGGTGTCCCAGCTGGTGAATCGTCATCGACAAAAGCGCTACCGATATTTGCTCGCCTGTCGTAAGCAGCATATCCATCTCGCGCGCTGGCGGATTAGGATTAAGCAGCTTCGATTGGTCGATCAGATCGTCGGTTGTATCCCCCATTGCTGATACAACAACAACAACATCGTGTCCCGCCTGCCTATTTTCAATAATTCGTTTTGCTACCCGTTGCATCCGCTCCGGCGTTCCCACCGAGCTTCCGCCAAACTTCATCACTATAAACGACAAAGCTGACTCACTCCCAACCTTGACATATACATACAAGTTAATATTATAGCACAACCGCAGCACATCTGGGTATATCCCATCACAAAAATACAAGCAACCTTCACAGCTTAAGCACGCTACCTAGATACGTCGGTGTCGAAATATTTTTTTGAAATTTCCAAATAAGTACCGTCCTTTTTCATAGCTGCAAGCGCCCCATTGACGGCTAGAACAAGCTCATCATGCCCTTTCGTAAACAGAGCGCCGCTTGCAGTCGCCTCTGACATTTCATCCACAATTTTGATCGGCATCTCTGGCTGGCGATGCTTTAAATCCAAATACGTCAACGCATCATTTACCGTTGCATCGACTTCTCCTGTCAGCAGCAAAGATATTGCCTCATCAAAGCCAGTGGCAGGCACAATTTCTGCGCCGTACCGCTGTGCGATATCAAACAAATTGCTTCGCAGCGCTTGCGCCGCCTTTTTCCCGTTTAAGTCCGAAAGCCTCTTAACGTCCATATTATCCTGCTTTACAAGCAGCACAATATGAGAGTAAATATACGGATCGGAAAACTGATATTGCTCCAGTCGATCCTCTCGGATACTGACTTGATTAAAAACAACATCAAATGCATTCTCATCCAGTCCCGTAAAAATTTCATCCCATGGCGTTTCAATAAAATCAGGCTCCACGCCAATACGTTTGCATATTTCCTCTGCTATCTCTACATCGAATCCGACAAGCTTTCCGTTTTCGTCATGATAAGAAAAAGGGACATACGTTCCTTCCGTTCCAATTCGCAGCGTGCCCCTTGCTTGAACAGCCTCCAGCGCGTTTGGACCACTAGGGGCAGCAGACTCCGCACCTGCAGCGGGCTTAATCGTTTCTTGCCGCTCCGGTCCCGTGCTACATGCCACCACCAAAAACCAACAGGCCAGCAGCAAAAAAACAAAGCTATTTCTTGCCATTCCCTCTACTCCCCTACGTAATCCCCAGATGCATGAGCTTAACTATTATATTGAATGTTACAATAGCAGGCCTTTATTCATCAATGCTTTTTACGAGAAAATGAGAAAAAAGCTGCTTCAAGGGGTGTGGCCCCTTGAAGCAGCTGATCGCCATCTCCTATGCGCGGGAAATGTATTTTCCTTCGCGTGTATCAATCAACAGCACATCATCCTCATTGATAAACAATGGAACCTGTACGTTGTGTCCCGTTTGAAGCTTCGCATTTTTCGTTGCGCCGGTAGCCGTGTTGCCTTTAATGCCTGGCTCGGTCTCAACAACCTTCAGCTCAACGCTGTTCGGCATTTGAATACCGATAATTTCGCCTTGGTAGCTCGAAATGTTTACCGTCATGTTCTCGATCAGGAAGTTGATTTCCCATTTCAGCTGCGATTCGTTCAGTTCGAACTGATCGTAGGTTTCATTGTCCATGAACGTGTATTCGGAGCCGGAGTTGTACAAGTATTGAACCGCACGGTTTTCAATGATCGCACGAGCAAGCGACTCGCCTGCACGGAACGTTTTCTCTACAACGTTGCCGTTGCGGAGGTTTTTCAGCTTGGAGCGTACGAATGCCGCGCCTTTGCCTGGCTTAACGTGCTGGAAATCGGTTACGGAGAAAATGTCTCCATCTACTTCAATTGTTAACCCTGTTTTAAAATCATTTACTGAAATCACTGCTGATTACCTCCTGGGATTAGAAAAATAGCAAGCTTGGTCGTGCTTTTTACCGCTGTCACCGCGAATTAGCCTAAAGTAAGAAACTCTTTAGTCGATGCGGTTAATATTTTAATACCGGTGTCCGTAATTACGATGTCATCCTCGATCCGTACTCCGCCGAAACCGGGGAGATAGATGCCAGGCTCAACCGTTACCGTCATACCGGGGGTTAAAATCGTATCGCTAAGCTTGGACAAACGCGGAGCCTCGTGAACTTCCATCCCGAGTCCGTGTCCGGTACCGTGACCGAACTTGTCGCCATAGCCGTATTTCGTAATGACATCGCGTGTTAAAGCATCCGCTTCGCGACCCGTCATACCCGGACGGATATGAGCAAGAGCGTTCAACTGCGCTTCCAGCACAATGTCATAAATTTCGCGATGCTTGTCCGTTGGCGTACCAACGACAACCGTGCGCGTAATATCAGAGCAGTATCCTTTCAGATAAGCGCCGAAATCCAGCTTTACGAATTCATTGTTGCCAATGATTCGCTCGCTCGCCTTGCCATGCGGCAACGCCGAGCGCTCGCCAGACGCTACAATCGTCTCAAATGAGGACGAATGGGCACCGTGGCTGCGCATGAAAATTTCCATCTCCAGTGCAATATCGCTTTCCTTCACGCCAGGCTGAAGCAGCTTCTGAATATGCGTAAACGTCGCGTCTGCCAAATCGGCAGCCTCCTGCATTAATTGCAGCTCCGCTTCATCCTTGATCATTCGCAGGCCCTCAACAAGACCTGCTGCCGGATGAAGGGCGATATCGCCAAGCACAGCTGTCCATGCGGCGAATTCGCTGTAAACGACATGCTCCTGCTCAAAGCCCAGCTTGCTGATGTTTCTCGCTTTCAACAGCTCTTTCACCGTTTCCATCGCTTTAGGCGCATGCTCCACGATTTCGTAGCCAATCGCCTGCTCAGGAGCCTGCGTCATATAGCGGAAATCGGTCAGCAAAATGCTGTCGTTTAACGTAATGAGGACCATACCAGAGGAGCCTGTAAATCCGCTCATATAACGGCGATTGTACTCGCTGTTAATAAGAATAGCTTCCAGACCCAGCTCCGTAAGGACGCCGCGTAAGCGGTTCACTCTTTCCTTTGACATTATGCTCATCCCCTTTCCGTTTTTTAAATCATTTCCAGCTTTCGAACAAGAGCCGCAAGCCCAAGCTCGTAGCTCTGCGGACCGAAGCCGGCAATTTGTCCAACCGCTACAGGCGCAATAACCGACACATGCCGGAAGGCCTCGCGCGTGTGTATGTTGGACAAATGCACCTCTACAACAGGAAGTGCTACTGTACTGAGCGCATCGCGCAGCGCATAGCTGTAATGCGTAAGCGCCCCGGGATTAATAAGTATGCCATCCTCTGCGCCATAAGCGCTATGTATCCGATCAATAAGGGCGCCCTCGTGGTTGGATTGAAAAAAATCCAGCTGTACATTCAGACCCTTAGCCTGCTCCAGCAATTTAGCCTCAATATCAGCAAGCGTAGCCGATCCATAAATTCCTGGCTCCCGAACGCCAAGCATATTCAGATTCGGGCCATTAAGCACCAGAATGTTGAGCATTTGCACACCTCCTAACGGACAATTCAATACTTAAGACAAAGATCATTTGCCATTTTACCACATTTGCCCGCCGCTTGAGAAGAGACAACTATTCAGCTTGCCTGTACCGGCTCTCTGGATGCCTCATCCGTAAATTCAAAAGCAATCGTATAGCCGATAAAAACACCCCATAGCAAAAAGACGCAAAGCTCTGCGCTGAGCGTATTCCAGCCCGTTTTCCACACCGATCTGGTCACATGGAGAAGCGGCCCTAAAGCAAGAAAAATAATGGCCCACCACACAAGCCCATAGAGCACGCCAGGCCAAGGGCCTTTGAGCTTGCGCAATAGCAACCCGTATATAAGCGCCGCAATCATTGAAAAAACAATGTAGCTGCCAATGCCCACCACATAACCCCAGCCTGTTTTCAAAAAAGCGGAGCGGAAAAACGGGTCCGCCATTATGCCCGGAAGCTCCAGCGTAAATTTCATTTCATAAAAAAACCAGCGTAAAACGCCCCAAATCAATCCGGCAAAAAAGCCCGTCGATAAGCAATACGTCCAAATATTCGTATGATGCTTGCCTTCATATGGATTGCCTTCGTCTCCGGCGGTACGTTTATTTTGTTTATTTTCTGCCATCGTTTCCTTCGCCTCCAAGCTTGATATCCTCCTTCGCTTCCTAGGTAAAAGAAGCCTTGATTTAGTATGTGAAAAAAAGCATGGAAGTAACCGCCTCGCTTAGCAGCTGTTTATGGCTGCACCGTGCAGTTGAAACGTTGGCAATTGCCGCACTGATCAAGTACAATAGAACTATTCGAAGAAAATGAAACAAATTGATTCGTCACCTGATCGGGACGATACACTTTTAAGGAAGGTGACCAACACTTGTCGCAAAAATCCAAAAGCATCTATGGAGGACAAGCTGTCATTGAAGGCGTCATGTTCGCAGGAAGCCATGTCAATGTTACAGCCGTTCGCCGCAAAAATGACGAAATCATCTTTTATGAGGTTCCGCGGACGACGAAGCGCTGGATACAGCAGCTAAAGAAAATTCCAATTGTTCGTGGGGTTGTCGGCATAATAGATTCTAGCGCCAAAGGCTCGCAGCATTTGAACTTTTCCATGGAAAATTACGCGGAGGATGAGGCGAAGGAAGAAGCTGCTAAAAACCCCGAAGCACAGCCGAAGCCTGAAAAGGAGCAAAAATCCGGCTTCAGCCTCAGTATGATAGTCGGCGTTGCCGTCGCGGGCGTTCTGTCCTTTATATTCGGCAAGCTGATCTTCACTGCGGCTCCCGCTGCGCTGGAAGAACTATTGTTCAGCAATGTATTTGAAAGTAAGGTCGGTCATAACCTATTAGAAGGACTTATCAAGATCATTCTGCTGCTTACTTATTTGTACCTGATGTCGCTTACGCCGCTTATCAAACGACTGTTTCAATATCATGGCGCCGAGCATAAAGTCATTAGCGCCTATGAAGCAGGCGAGAAGCTAACGATTAGCAATGTGCAGAAGTACAGCCGCTTGCATTATCGCTGCGGCAGCAGCTTTATTATTTTCACCGTCATTGTCGGCGTTATTATTTATTCACTGCCAATCTTTACATGGGATTCCATATGGGAAAGAATTTACATTCGTATTTTGCTGCTTCCTATCGTGCTAGGCATTTCTTATGAGGTGCTTCGCATCACCAATGCACTGCGTGACATACCTGTGCTGCGCTACCTCGGCTACCCGGGTCTATGGCTGCAATTGCTGACAACGAAAGAACCGAAAGACGATCAGGTTGCCGTATCCATCGCTTCCTTCAACCGGATGCGCGAGCTTGATCAGCAAATGTCCAATATTAAAGCGTAAGGGCGGAATGATTATGGCAAACAGGCCTAAAAAATGGAGCGTGCCGACAATTATTATTATGTCGTTGCTCGGCATCGGAATTATTTATGGCGTTTTGACCGATATGCGTTCATTCCTTATCCCCATTATCGTATTCGGCCTCATTTATGTGCTTTACAAGTTTCCGCCTGACCGCTGGAGGGGCCGTTCCCGCCCTTCCTCGCCTCAGGTGCGCCCAGGCAACCGCTCACAGCCAGCCAAACGCCCGAAGTCGCAGCGCTCGCCGTTTCGCGTTATCGAAGGCGGCAAGGAAGATGATGATTTGCCGAAGTATCATTAATCCGTTCTAATGGGCATAGTAGCGAGCTAATAAGCAAGCAATTAAAAAGAGCGTGACCTCCTTTTTACGGGGGTCACGCTCTTTTTGCAGGTATCTGCATCAGCTTGCGCTTCACAACATAGTTGCATAATCACTCATTTTCGAGCTCAGCGCGAACCGCTTTAAGATCGTCTAATCGAGAAGGATCTCGCTCAAAGAACGCAACGAGCGTCTCAATGCATGTAATCGAATCCCAGCTCAAATGATGCTCAATGCCTTCAACATCTTGATAAATATTCTCATCTTGAACCCCGATAATGGTCAAAAATGATTCCAGCAGATGGTGGCGCTCCACAAGCCGCTTCCCCATCTTCTTCCCTTTTGTCGTTAATACAAGACCACGATATTTCTCATAAATTAAATAGTTATCTTTATCGAGCTTCTGAATCATCTTCGTTACTGACGAAGGATGAACCTCCAGCCCTTCCGCAATATCCGACACTCTCGCGTAACCTTTTTCGTCTATGAGCTTATAAATTCGTTCCAAGTAGTCTTCCATGCTCGGTGTCGGCATTGAAGAACCCCCTAACCCAACTTCTTTCACCTTGTTTCCTCGGCGTACTTTAGTATCATACACTGTTTTGAAACCTGTCTGCAACCTTAAGGACAATCCCGTCACACAATAATGAATGACATTAACCATTTCGGCAATTCTTCAAAATAAAATTGATAAGTTTCACATTTATCATTACGCGCTGCGCCGCCTGAGGGCGACAGCCGTTTCACCTTGCAACTCCCAGTTTGAAGTCCTTCCCTTTGTCGCACATTATACTTGAGCTTCTTATTGTTGAAGCATCTATGCACAGGAGGTGCAGTCATGGCTACCACCGTACAGGAACGTCCGAAAGCAGCGCTAAAAAGCTTATCCTTCGTTCCCGAGCTCGTCTATTTTGAGCCGGATGCGCTCCATTACCCTAAAGGCAAGCGCATTTATGAATGGGTACAAAAGGAAGGTATTCCTTTCCGCATGACAAGCTCACATAATCGAATAACTAACCTTCCCGGTGAAACTGAGCTTGAGAAATATCGGATTGCCAAGCGTACGCTCGTTGTAGGCCTTCGCAAAACGTTAACCTTCGATACGTCCAAGCCTTCAGCGGAATATGCGATTCCGATTGCCACCGGCTGCATGGCGCATTGCCATTATTGTTATTTGCAGACAACGCTTGGAGCCAAGCCCTATATTCGCGTTTACGTCAACATCGACGATATTATGGACGCGGCCAAGCAATACATCGACGAGCGAGCACCAGAAATCACCCGCTTCGAGGCGGCCTGTACGTCCGATCCAGTCGGGCTTGAGCCAATTACAGGAAGCCTTCGCGAGCTCATTGCATTTATGGCCGAGCAGCCGCTTGGCAGATTGCGCTTTGTCACCAAATTCCATCATGTCGATTCACTGCTCGATGTTAAGCATAATGGTCATACTCGCATTCGCTTCAGCGTCAACAGCAAATATGTGATCAAAAATTTCGAGCCAGCCACCTCGCGCTTTGAGCAGCGGATTGAAGCCGCAGCCAAAGTGGCCAAAGCCGGCTATCCGCTAGGCTTTATCATAGCGCCGATTATCTGGCA
This sequence comes from Paenibacillus sp. KS-LC4, assembly GCF_036894955.1. Lineage (NCBI taxonomy): Bacteria > Bacillati > Bacillota > Bacilli > Caryophanales > Paenibacillaceae > Paenibacillus > Paenibacillus sp. KS-LC4. Next base: position 3,849,608 of record NZ_CP145905.1, read on the forward strand.
TGACGGCTGGGAAGAGGGCTACGCCGAGCTGCTCGCATCACTAGCAGCAGCCCTTCCCGAGGAGGCAAAGCAAGCCGATCTGACCTTTGAGCTTATTCAGCACCGCTTCACCAAAACAGCGAAAAACGTCATTGAGCGTCGCTATCCACGCACGAAGCTGGAAATGGACATTGAGAAACGCAAATACAAATGGGGCCGCTGGGGACAAGGGAAATATGTCTATCCCACAGAACAAGCAGATGCGCTCCGATTGTTTATATCAGAGCGCATCTTTGAGCATTTCCCACAAGCCAAAATCGAATATTTCACTTGAATTTTAAAGCTTAAAATTTCAGCCAATCCGGCGTTATGAGGTTAAGCCACGACGTAATTTGCGTCATTTGATCGGTGAAGAGCATAATGCCGAGCACGATCATAATGGCTCCGCCCACCTTCATCACCGTATTCGTATATTTCAGCAGCCATCTCGCTGAGCCTAGGAAAAAGGCTAATACGAAAAAAGGAATGGCGAAACCTAAAGCATACGCTGTTGTAAGCTTAAACCAGGTGTTCGGCTCGGATGCCGCCAATGCCAGAATAGCCGTTAAGGCAGGACCTGTGCATGGCGACCACCCGGCCGAAAAACCGATTCCAAAAATAAAAGAGCCCAAATATCCTGTTTTTTTCGAAGGATCAAAAGGCAGCTTGCGCGTCTTCATAAGCAATTGCGGTTGAAATACGCCGAGCAGAAACAGCCCCATCAGCACAATCAATATCGCCGATAATTTGCGAATAAGCGGCTCATATTCGCTGAAGGTTTCCGCGAACACATTCGTGCCGTAGCCAAGCGTGTAATACACCGTACAGAAGCCAATAATGAAAAACAGCGTATGCAGCATCGTGCGAGAGCGCATATGCTTGCTTGTGTGCTCATTATTTTTGAGGTCGCTGACGGAAATACCGGTTATGTAAGACAAATAAGATGGATACAAGGGCAAGCAGCATGGAGAGATAAAGGAGGCAAAGCCAGCCCCGAGTGCGAGCCAAATATTAATATCGTTCAACGTACAGCACCTCGATTTTGATTAACTCCCTGTTCTTATTCCCCGCTTGAACAGCAAGAGGATCAGCAAAATAGCAATCAACAGAAGCACGATTGTGCCGCCAGGAGCCAAATTCCAAATGCCTGCAATCATTAAGCCGCAAATAACAGCCATTTCTCCAATTATGACGACGGTAATAATGCTCTGCCGAAAGCTGCGCGCAATAATAAGACTGCAAGCGGCTGGAATGGTCAGCAACGCAGATACAAGCAGCGCTCCAACAATTTTAATGGAAGCACTAATAACAAGCGCGGTTAGCACGCTAATCATAACATTATAAAAACGGACCGGCAACCCGCTTACCGCTGCTGCATCCTCATCAAACGTAAGTAAAAACAGCTCCTTTACCTGCAGCCTGATGGCTACAAGAACGACAACCGTTACTACGGCGATTGTAATTAAATCGACATTGCTCAGTGTATAAATGCTGCCAAATAAATAACCGGTGACATTGACGTTAAAGCCCTTGCCCATTGTAAACAATATCGAAGCCAGCGCTACGCCGCCTGACATAATGATCGCAATCGACAGCTCGGCATAGGACTTATAAGCTTTCCTCAGCTTTTCGATTGCGAATGAAGCCGCAACAGCGAACAGCAGGCCTACTGCAACCGGATATACCCCCATTAAGAAACCAAGCGCTACGCCCGCAATAGATACATGCGACAGCGTATCGCCAATCATGGACAAACGGCGCAGCACGAGAAAAATACCCATCAGCGGTGCTGTTACTCCGATAAGCAAGCCGCCAATCAGCGCCCTTTGAAAAAATTCGCTAGTAACGATCTCCAACCTGAACAACCTCTTCTCTGCTATCCATTTCCTGACGAAGCCCGCGCAGGCTGTGAGTCAGATCATCCTGCGCACAATTTTGCAAGTCATGCGAATGCTTTTTATAAAATTTCAGCTTGCCGCTTTGCGCCGCCTGTTGCAGCCCCAAATAAGTACGGATCATCTCCATATCATGGGACACCATGAGAAAGGTGATATTGTGATGCTGATGCATATGCTTAATCATATGGAAGAAGCTTTCCTGCGTCTCGGCGTCAATTCCCACTGTAGGCTCATCCAAAATGAGCAGCGACGGATTGTTAATGAGCGCCCGCGCCAAAAAAGCACGCTGCTGCTGTCCGCCGGATAGCTGGCCGATTCGCTTGTCCGCCAAATCCTCAATTTTCATCGCATGCAGCGCATCATCTGCCTTTAAGTGATCGCTCTTCGTAACGCGGCGAAATAGCTTATTGCGGCCGTAAAGGCCAGATAACACCACTTCACGAACCGTAGCTGGAAAAAGCGGATTAAAGGCATTTTTTTGCGGCACATAACCGATTTTCTCCCATGCCTTAAACTGGCCTACAGGCTCGCCGAATAAACGAATCATACCGCTCTCTGGCTTCAGCAGGCCGACAATCATTTTGAGCAGCGTCGTTTTTCCCGCGCCGTTCGAGCCAATGAGCCCGATAAAATCGCGCTCGCGAACGCTTAGATTAAGCTCGGTAATGACGCGCTGCTGCTGGTAGGAGAACGTAACGCCCTCCAGTGATATAATATCCTGATGGCACTCTCCTGCCAGGCTGGGCAGCACGTCCATTTCTGGGGGCCTCTCCGTCACTTGTTGCATTGATGTCTACCTCCTTGCTCTTTACTATAGGGTACCTTTCATTTCCTCGCCGGTCCTTATTGCAGTGCTTTCAAGAGATTTTGCAAATTCGCTTCCATCAGCGTAATGTAGGTATCACCGTTCTTCTCCTGCTCAGGCGTCAGCCCTTCAACCGGATTCAGCATCAAGGTGTCTACCTTCGCTTCACTCGCGAGCGTATCCGCAAGCGCTGGAGATACGAGTTCCTCGAAGAAAATATAACGAATGCCATTTTCCTTCACAAATTTAGCGATATTCAGCAAATCCTGCGCTCTAGGCTCGGCATCAGCTGATAATCCCATTATAGCCGTTTGTGTCAAGCCGTAGTCGCGGGCCAAATAACCAAACGCCTGATGGGACACGACAATATCCTTCATCGTCGTCTTGGACAGCTCCTGCTCGAACTTCGCATCGAGTGCCGCAAGCTTGCTGTGCAGCGCTTCATAGTTCGCCTCATATTCGGCTTTGTGGGCATTGTCCACTTGAATGAGGCTGTTTTTCACATTTTCAGCCATAATGATGGCCGATTTCGGGCTCACCCACGTATGCGGATCGACATCCAGAGCGTGCTCATGATCATGCTCGCCAGCAGCTTCGCCTTCTGCCTCATCGCTGTGCTCAGCATGATCTTCATGCTCCTCTGCCGTTTCACCGCTGTGGTCATGCTCTTCTTCAGGATTGCCTTGAATCAGCTCTACTCCCTTGCTCATTTCGGCCGTCATAATCGTTTGATCGTTTGGCAGCCCTTTTAGAAAGTTATCCGTCCAGCCCTCCAGCCCCGCGCCATTATACAGAAACAGCTGTGCTTTGGAGGCGGTGCTCAAATCCTGGCTTTTCGGCGTCCAGTCATGCGGCTCTACTCCGGCCGGAATGAGGTTGACGACATTGACATATTCGCCGCCAATTTCTGAGGCAAAATAATAGAGTGGATAAAAGCTCGTTACAACATTCGTCTTGCCTTCAACGATGGAAGACTGCGAGTTGCTGCCGCATGCGGACAGCACAAGTACAACAGACATCAATAAAACGGCCATAACCGTTAGCTTCTTGCTTGAAAATACATTTCTCATTTCATAATTGCTCCATTTCTGTAAAAACCATTTTCTTTTTAAAATATAAGCTTTTATAAATATTACACTTATTATTAGGCTTATATTTCTCGTAGTGAAACGCACTGCGCCGCCAAAGAATGACTTTCGGCCGCTTCACCTTGCTAATCGTTATGATTACGTTCAGATTATACGAGTGGTTGGCATTACTGTCAACTGCTATTCACAGGTAACGGTCTCTTCTATGCAGATTGCTCAGCGAGTATGGCGGTTATGTGTCTGCTTCACACCGCTGCGCTTCTCCGCCCCTCAGATGATAAAAAAAGAACCGCAGCGGATTAGCTCCGTACGGTTCTCTTCTATGCTGCTTGCCTTACAGCCTTCGCTTTATTTCACAACGGCGCCATTCGGCATATCATCCGGTACAGTCGCAAGCGTAAGCTGATCGCCGTGCGAAGCGGCAAGGATCATGCCCTGCGACAGCTCTCCGCGCAGCTTGACCGGCTTCAGATTCGTCACGCATATTACCTTGCGGCCGACGATCGTCTCCGGCGTATAAAATTTCGCGATGCCCGATACGACTTGGCGCTGCTCATATCCGAGATCGAGCTGCAGCTTCAGCAGCTTATCGGCCTTCTTCACAGGCTCGGCAGCGATGACCTGCGCCACTCGCAGCTCTACCTTGGCGAAATCGTCAATGCCGATTTCTTCCTTGCTCTCCACCGGAGCTGCGCCTGCTGCGGCTCCTTCCGTGCCAGCGCTCGCCGCCTGCGGCGATGCTTCCGGCTGCGCCTCCGCCTTGGCAGCATCGCCGCCCATTTCAGCTGCGATGAATGCAACCTCATCCGCCGTCTCCAGACGCGGAAACAGCGGACTGTCCTTCTGCACCCGCGTGCCTGCCGGCAGCTGTCCGAACGTGCGCATGCTCTCCCACGACGTCAGCTCGCCAGGCTGAATACCTAGCTGCTTCCACAGCTCGCGCGGCGCATGCGTAAGGAACGGCTGAAGCATAATCGACGTAATACGCAGCGCTTCCGCCAAATGCTGCATAACCGCCGCCAGCTCCGCGCGCTTCGCTTCATCCTTCGCCAGCGTCCAAGGCTGCGTCTCATCAATATATTTGTTCGTCCGGCTGACGAACTGCCAGATCGCTGCGAGCGCAACGGAAAACTCCATGTTCTCCATAGCTGCTTCCACAGCAGCAATCGTATCCTGCGCCAGCGCCTCGAGCGAAGCGTCGAATGGCGTGATTTGTCCAGTGTAAGCTGGAATTTCACCGTCGAAATATTTATCAATCATCGCAACGGTACGATTGAGCAAATTGCCGAGGTCATTCGCCAGATCAAAGTTAATGCGCTCGACGAAGTTTTCCGGCGTAAAGGTGCCATCCGCGCCGAAAGGCACCTCGCGCAGCAAGTAATAACGAACTGCATCGAGCCCATAACGGTCGATGAGCATTACAGGGTCTACGACATTGCCTTTGGATTTCGACATTTTGCCGTCCTTCATGAGCAGCCAGCCATGAGCAAATACCTTTTTTGGAATCGGCAGGTTGAGCGCCATGAGCATAATCGGCCAATAAATCGTATGGAAGCGAACGATTTCCTTGCCCACAAGATGAACATCTCCCGGCCAGAAGCGCTCATATTTAGCGACAGCCTCAGGGTCATCGCTGCCATAGCCTAATGCCGTAATATAATTGGACAAAGCATCAATCCACACATAAATGACATGCTTCGGATCGCCAGGCACTTTAACGCCCCAATCGAAGGTCGTCCGCGATACCGCGAGATCCTCCAAGCCCGGCTTAATGAAATTGTTAATCATTTCATTTTTGCGGGATTCCGGCTGAATAAAATGAGGGTTGTCCTCATAAAGCTTAAGCAGGCGATCCGCATATTTGCTCATCCGGAAAAAATAGCTCTCTTCCTTTACCAGCTCGACCGGACGTCCGCAATCTGGACAATTGCCATTTTCCAGCTGGCGCTCAAGGAAAAAGGATTCACACGGCGTACAGTACCAGCCTTCATACGTACCCTTGTAAATATCGTCCTGCTTCAGCAGCTGATCGAAAATTTTCTCGACAACCTTCTTGTGGCGTTCCTCCGTCGTGCGAATAAAATCATCATTGGAAATTTCCAGCTTTGACCACAGGCTTTTAATACCGACGACGATGTCATCGACGAATTGCTGAGGTGTTTTGCCTTGCTCCTGCGCCTTGCGCTCGATTTTCTGTCCATGCTCATCGGTTCCTGTCAAAAACCAGACGTCGTAGCCGCGCAGACGCTTGTATCTCGCCATTGCATCGCCCGCCACCGTTGTATATGCATGCCCAATGTGCAGCTTGTCGCTCGGATAATAAATCGGCGTAGTCAGATAAAACGTTTTGTTGTCATTCGCCATTATTGCAGCCTCCTAATTTTCAATTGTATCAACTTGTAAAAACGCAAAAAACTCCCGTCCAACATGGGACGAGAGTATAAAACTCACGTGGTACCACCCAAATTCCCCTTGCAGCCTTTCCTGATTAACAGAAAAAACGCAATGGCTTCGTGTGCCGCCGATTGAAGGCGGACTATACCGTTAACGCCGGTCAAACGCTGTCCTCTTACCCGCCGCCGACTGGTCAAGCCCAGCCGCCCGCGCTGCTCGAAGACAGATCCTCCAGGACCATATTCCAACTTTGCCCGTACCGGCTCGCACCTGATTGCCCGGCTCTCTGCGACGCAGCTTCCATTGTACTTATCCATTCATCAGACTCATATATGACAAAATATACCGAACCGCCAGCCCTTCTGTCAAGTAGGCCGCTCCCCGCCGCCTTGCTTTCCGCCTTTGGCAGGCGGAACCGGATCATAGCCGCCAGCGTGAAACGGGTGACAGCGGCTAATTCGCCGCGCTGCCAGCCAAGAGCCTCTTAGCACGCCATGCACTTCAATGGCCTCCAAGGCATAGGCGGAGCAGGTTGGTGCAAAGCGGCAAGAAGGCGGCAAATGCGGTGAAATCGCTTTGCGGTAAAAATGAATCGGCGCCTGAAATACACGTCTGGCTACAGGTCTTTTTTCCATTAGCTTTGCGCCGCTGCTGCTTCTTCCTGATCACAGTCTTTACAATAACCGAATACTTCAAACTTATGCTTGACGATTCGGAAGTCAGCAGGCGCCGTCGTCTGTTCCATCGGACAGCACATAATGGGGTACGTTTTGCCGCAGTTCAGACAAATCATATGATGGTGATGATCATGCTCGCGGCAATGAAGCTTAAACTTCACACCCTCCTCGAACACCACCTGCTCCAGTACACCCAGCTCCTCCATGACACGCAGGTTGCGGTATACCGTATCAAAGCTAAGCCCGGAGTAGGACTTGCCCATGTATTCATATACGTCCTTAGGAGCCAAATAGCCGGGTGATTCCGCAAATAGCTTGGCAAGCGTCTTGCGCTGGTCGGTAATGCGCAGACCTTGGCTCGACATGATTCTCACAATATCTTCAATCGTATTTGTATGTGAATGTGCATGTGTACTCATGCGACAAACCTCCTACTTCTGAAATTCTCTCTCTCCCAATAATGCCGAAAAAAAAGACTCTCGTCAATGAGAGCCTCCTTGTCACTGCTATTTTAACCGTTCAACCGCATATTAATAAGGAAGCTGGCGACCATCGCGACAAACAAAATCAGGCTGATAATTCCAAACGTCAGTCGCATGTTGTGCGCCTTGCGAAGCTTGTCACTGCTGCCCGCTTCCAGCTTAGCGAGCGTATAAGAGCGCTGCATAAAGAGAAATAAGATTAATGAAGCTACAAAAAACATGTTCACAATAAACCATACTGCTGTCCAAAACATATCGACGCCTCCTCTAACCGCAAAATTCCTGAGCTACAGGAACCATCGATTTAATATCCACATAAATACAACGAAGCTTACAACCGCCCCACCGATGCACATCCAACCGGAACGGAATCGCTGCCCGAACATACGCATAATGCCAAAGCTCAGCAATCCGAAAATGAGCAGCAAAAAAACTACGCCCAATATAAATAATGTTGCCGAGACATTGCTGACATCAACTAAACTCACGCGATACACTCCCCCATATTATTTCTATCTAGCATTATAAGGGATTTGCCCTGCATAAAGCCAGTGTTAACGATAGACGTGCCGCCATTTTCCTTCGATAAGTAACGAATTTGTCACGTTTTGCAGGAAAGCGCCTAAAGCTTTAACCAAATAAAGCAGCACGCTCTTGACAAAAAAACGCGGGTTGATTGAGATTGATGATTGAATCGTGAACGAGCAGCTGAATCCGTCTTCCTATGACAGCACATAATGACAGCTAAATTGACAGCCAACCTGAAAACGGATACAATTTTTGGATTATGTATTTATTAAAAGGTGGGTTTCAAATGGACACTGCATATTATTTAGATAGAGCGGTAGAGCTGTTTAAAGAAGAACTGGGCGATCAATTAATTGGAATATATTTACACGGTTCATTAGCAATGGGATGCTTTAACCCAAATAAAAGTGATATTGACTTATTAATCGTTGTACAAGAAGCGTTAACGACTGAAACAAATAAACGTATTGCAAAAAGAGTTTTAAAGCTCCACGAAACTATGCCTAATGATCGCGGGATTGAATTAAGCATTGTTTTGGAAAATGTATTGCAGCATTTTGTTTATCCAACTCCATTCGAATTCCATTATTCTGATTTTCACCGAAAAAGCTATCAAGCTGATGACGATTATATTTGTGGCGGATATGACGATGCAGATTTAGCGGCTCATTTTGTAGTAGCCTATTATCGCGGAATTGCTCTATATGGCAAAGCGTTTCGCGAAGCTTTCCAGCCTATTGACGAGCTGTTTTATATCAAGTCCATTCTATATGATATTCAAAATGCAGCAACGGATATTATTGACACACCGATGTATATCACCTTAAATCTTTGCCGGGTTCTGTTTTTCTTAAGAGAAGGTGCCGTAGCTTCTAAAAAAGAAGGTGGAGACTGGGGCATGCATGCCCTGCCCTCCAAATATCACCCGATGATAGAGCGCTCCCTGAATGAATACAGCGGCATCGAAGATCAGTCAGCATATAATCGTGAAATGTTGACGGCGTTTGCCTCCTATATGCTAAGCGAAATAAATAAAGACAGTCGGATCATGCAAATACATACGAATTAGGCGGCATTCTAAACGGCATTTCAGAAGCTTTTATCTGAAATGCCGTTTTTCTCAATGATGCGTTTTATATGAGCCATTATGCTGCGCACCCTTGCTCCTCCCCTCGCCCGACATCGCCCTGACTCAATAATCATTCATAATATGTGTCAGTATGAAGTGCAGCGTATAGTCATTCCTTAGCACAGGCGGTATACTTTTTTCAGAGATGACTGTATGTTAGACCGCCACATCGGAGGATTACTTATGAATACGATTATGATTGTCGAAGACGAAGAAGCCATCTCAAGGGTGCTGGCTGCTTATATACGCAAGGCGGGCTTCAATTGCCACATATATCGAAATGGCTTGGAGGCCATTAAAGCCTTTGATGCGGCAACGCCCACGCTCATTCTTCTCGATGTCATGCTGCCGGGAATGAATGGCTGGGAAATTTTGCACCATATTCGCCACAAAAGCGCTTGTCCCGTCATTATGCTGACGGCCAGGGGCGATGTCAGCGACCGGATTCTAGGGCTTAATGAAGGAGCCGATGATTATATGACAAAGCCCATTGAGCCAGAAGAGGTTGTTGCCCGCATCCATGCAGTGCTCAGACGGCCGCCCCGCTCACTCGTCAGCTCAGAGCAGGTCACTTTTGGCAGCATTCGCATTGATTTTAAATCACATGCGGTTTATTTGAATGGCGCCAGCCTAGCGGTCACGCCCCGTGATTTGTCGCTGCTCATGTTCCTCGCCGAGCATCCGAACCAGATTTTTTACCGCGAGCAGTTAATAGATAAAGTATGGGGCATGGATTATGAGGGCAGCGACCGCGCGGTAGATTTGGCCATTAAACGGTTACGCAAGCTGCTGCTGCATTGGCCGCCAGAGGAAGGAGAGATCCGCACCTTGCGGGGGACGGGGTATATGCTTTATGTCAACCTCCAATAATCGTCGCCAAACGCTGCTCAGCCGCTGGACCTTTCGTTATGTACTCACCTTATTCATTGGATTGCTTGCCATCGGATTGGTATCCATCTTCTGGATTCGCCAGCAAACGCTGCATGAGCGGAAGCAAAATCTCCAAGCCTTCGCAGTTGTCGCCTCACAATATGTAAGCTATGAGAACGGGAAAATCGTCATTCCAGGCAATTTCTATGAATGGATCGACCGCACCCAGCGCCGTTACTCGCTGCCAGGGCAATTTTCGCTGCACGTATTTGACCAAAGCGGGAACGTTGTTTTTCTTAAAAAGGGGCCCCGAGACAAAGATGTGGCTCCGGCTCCGGCTGCGCCTTCACTTTCGAGTGAGCTTAGCGTCGTCATATCGAATGATCAGTATACGCTGACAACTCCAATAAGAGGCGAAAATATGGAGGAGGCCGTCGGATCGGTTGTCCTTTCCTATGCCTATAAGGAGCTAGTCCAGGTTAATCAGAACTACCGCCTCATTGCTGCCCTGCTCCTTGGCTCAGGCTTGCTTGGCTGGCTCATCATCTTCTTTCTATCTCGAAATTTAAGAAGGCCGATCCAGCAGCTCGCTGAGGCACTCCATCAGATGGAGGCTGGCAATTATCAGGTCATCGTTCCCAACCAAGTGAAGGAAAAGGAAATACACGATTTGCTAGTGTCCTTCCAGACGATGGCTGCACGCCTCGGCACATTGGAAGAGCTGCGTACAGAGCTGCTTGCTGGCGTGACCCATGAGCTGAAAACACCGATTTCCTCCATCCATGGCCTTATTCATGCCGTTCGTGACCAAGTAGTTGCGGAGGAGGAGGCTGAAGAATTTCTCGACATCTCCTTGCAGCAGACTCGCCGACTTCAGCATATGGTCACCGACCTGCTGGATTTCCATGCCTTTGCTTCCGGCAAAATCAGCGTCCGGCAGGACTCGCTTGATCTCGGCAAGCTAGTTGGAGAAATTGTGTATCAGTGGGGCTTGCTTGATCCTGTAGAGGGGCTCGAGCTAACAACCGATATTCCGAGCGGAGCTTTCCCAGCTGCAGGTGACGCCAGCCGCATACAGCAAATTATTGTCAATTTGCTGAACAATAGCAGACAAGCGCTGCAAGGCCGCGGCCGCATCCATGTAGCCTTGTCGCCATCATCAGCTGGCAGCTATGAAGTGATTGTGCAGGATAACGGTCCCGGTATACCGGATGAGGAGCAGAAAAATATTTTTGAGCGCTACTTTCGCGGTGAGCGCAACAAGCTTTCTGTCGGTGGCCTTGGTCTCGGCCTTACCTACAGCCGGATGCTGGCCACAGCCATGGGAGGCCAGCTGAATTTGAAGCACAGTACCCCTCAGGGAACGACATTCCAGCTATTGCTCCCTAAGCAGCCATAATTGCTCGTGAGGCCGCTTCGTGTCTCGCTCTATAATAGGTGTTAAACCAACTTAGTGTCTAACCATTTAATCAAGGTCAGTCAGCAGCATTGGGCTGGCTTTTTTCTTTGCAGCCTTATGGCTATTCCGCTAATATCGAAAAGCCCGCGGCAGCATTCCTCATGCGCGGACTTTCAGGCGTTTCCCATTGCGCAAGGATCAACTTGACTGGGCGGACACAGCGGCAGCTATATCAACAAAAGGCATGGGATTTGGTACAGGCTGCGGACTCAGGAGACGCTAATGGGCTGGCGAAAGCCATTTTGAGGTGATGATATGGGCAATAGCGAATTCCCTGTCCGCATAATTCCAGAAATGGGGTTAAAAGCTAGAATAGCGGAACCTCAGTCCTTCTAAAAAAGTAAGCGCTCAGCAAGGCACAGCAGACCGGCTCCGGTTTGCAAATACACCTAGTTAGCAGTTGAAGCGGATCTAACTATTTTGATTTTTTTCTCCCCACTCACATAACTGTTCTAAGACAGGCAATAGCGTTTCCGCTTTATCTGTGAGACTGTATTCGACTTTAGGGGGAACCTGAGGGTACTCCTTCCGATTCACCAAACCATCCGCTTCCAATTCTTTGAGATGCGAACTCAATGTTTTATAAGTGATCGTTCCTATCTGTCTTTTCAGATCATTAAAGCGAACCGGCTGATTTTCTGCCAAGATATAAATAATAACCATTTTCCATTTACCACCAATAACGGACACGGTGTAACCAAAGGGCGTATCTTGAATATTTTTAACTTTACCTTTATATTCAGCCATACTCATATTTACACTATCCTCTCGGGTAGTACCTATCAATAAAGTGCGTACTACGTTTTAATTTGCGTTCAGTTTATACTGTCCTTACTTTGATGTAAGGGAGAGAAAACATGACTAATAAAACAATACGCCTGTTAATGCCGCAATGGCAAGGGGGAGATAACCCTAACTACTCTTTGGGAGCTGAATTGCTTGCTTGGTTAGCTCCAGGCAATGATCAACCTCTTATCCATGTGCCAGTGCAAGCTTATGACGGCACTCCACTTAAACACGAGAACGGGCATGAATGGGAGACAACAGCTGCTTGAACAATTAGAGGCTGCTCAGCATATTATTAAGGCGCATAAGCCAGACCGCATCATTATGTTTGGTGGCGACTGCTTAGTCGAGCAAGCCCCATTTGCCTATTTAAACGAGCGCTACGGTGGTGAATTAGGCTTAATTTGGATTGATGCTCACAGTGATTTAGTTAGATATGCGGGCTATGATAACGGACATACCTTGCCGCTCGGAAATCTGCTCGGAGAAGGAGATGCGGATTTTGCAAAACATGTAAAAATCCCTTTAAAGCCTGAAAATATCTTTATTGCGGGACTTGCAGCTCCTACAGCACAAGAAATAGAAGTGATTTCAGAAGCATTTCAAAGACTAGGCATTGCTACTACAGAACCAGATTCCGAAGTCATTCAAAGATTAGGAATTAGAACGGCAGGGACTGAAGAGCTAGCAAGCAGCACGGAATCTATAAAAAAGTGGATTAAAGAAAGCAAAATTAAGCACCTAGCTATTCATCTTGATTTAGATGTGCTCGATCCAAAAGCATTTCGTTCCCTATTGTTCGCGAACCCTGAAGCACCCTATACTTATTCTCCTGCGGGAACGATGCAAATGCCTCAGCTACTTCATCTGATTAAAGAACTGTCAGAAGAAACAGATGTGGTTGGATTAGGCATAACGGAGCATATGCCATGGGATGCAATTAACTTGAAGAAGCTGCTCGGCGAAATACCTATCTTAAATAAGTAAAGCTGGCATCCGAAATATAATCGAACACACTGTTCTGCTTAATCATAAAATACACGTTCGCGCTTTATGTCTGCGAGGGTGTATTTTTATGTGGAAGCGAATAGAAATCAGGAGCTGGCTCGCTCACGTTTGCATGCATATGCTAGTTCCCCGCCATGCTCCCTCAACATCTTCCTGACACAAAGATATATTAATCTAGCTCTAGAACAACATCCCCCCCATTTGAGAGGAGCTTCCCCCTATGAAAGCAAAAAAAACGATTGTCACTCTGCTGATTCTGCTTGCGGTAAGTGCAGGCGCCGTTCAAGTAACTACGGCCAACGAAACAGTCCCACCTCAATGCCATAAGCAAAAAAAACCGGGCAAAAATCCCCCCTCCTCTCCGGTTTCTGTAAATTCTAAGCCAGCTCCACATGCGGGGCCTAAATCAGGAGCCAGCACCAGCATAACCGACCAGAACGGTTATACAATTTCGATCACAGGCGGCTTTGACACCGATTTCGTGGATCATGGCAGACCTGTCGTACTCATTGCGGCCGCGCTTGACGTATCCGCCGAAGTATTCAGAGATGCCTTCAGCGGTGTAGCACCAGCAGGCGCTGGAAGCGATGGACCAACCTCTGAGCAGGCACAATCTAATAAAGCAGCTCTGCTAAAGGTGCTTGCTCCCTATGGCATTACTAACGACCGTCTCGATGAGGTTTCAAACTACTATCGTTACAATGGCAGCAAGGGCGAGTTTTGGACACATACGGCGGCGACCGCTTCAACCGTATTAACGAACGGCAAAGTGACCGGAATTAAAATTATAAATGCAGGTGCAGGTTATTCCTCCGCTCCCACGATATCTATAACAGGACCCTCTGGCACCTACTCCGCCACAGCTACCGTTTCCTATACAACGGATTTTAAAACAAATGGCAGTCTTACAGAGATTAAGTTGAAGTGAGCAATTAAATGGAATTAGAAAAAGGAAAAGCAGCTATCGGCATCCTACCGATAGCTGTTTTTCTGCTGAAACTGATGATCGTATTCATAGCTTACATGCAGGCCTCTTAAACGTTTGAATTTACAAGCGTCCAGGGCGTGTCTCCCTCCCTTATTGCGATGACAGCTAGAGAGGCTTCGGACAAGCTCTGCAATATTCGGAGGACATTTCGTAATAAAAGCAGCAGGTTTGCCGAATGGAAGCGATCATTTCCCCGGCAATGCCAGCGTGGCTGGGTTTGATAAACCTTGCAAGCGGGTTGCGGCGTTCTCCAAACAGCTCCGCTGATGCAGGCTCTGTCATAAACTTGAAATCAGCATGAAGACGCTGTATAACGGATGAATCGCCCTCCGCCTCCTCCAGACCATCCTCATACAGAGGAACAATGCGGACAAAGGCATTTTCCCACAAAATCGCCAGCGGAACCTTGCCAGCCTCGGATAATGAACGAAATAAGGGCGAAAGATGCTCCGCAAATAGCTGACGCAGCAAATGCTCCCGCCATTCCCGCCGTTTTCCCGCCTCCGGCTCGGTAATCTCTAGTCCATCTACGCTTAAATTAGGAAACTTGGAGCCGCTCGCCTTGCTTTCGCTTTCATCAGGCGAAGTCAGCCGGCAGTTATTTAACGTTAACGATAAGCCCTTGTTGTACACGGTCATCGCATACAAGACAGGTGCAACGAATAAAAAGGCATATCGCTTCGCGAGCATGGACGCTGCCACCCTTCTTGATGGCGCCCCTATCTCGTTTGCTAATTGATCCAAATAAGACTCGCAGTTCTCTCGATTCAGCAAATCCTGAGCTATAATGGCGAGACCAGCGGGTAGATCCTTTTTTTCAGGCATAAACTTGAATCTGGCTTCAAGCTCTTTCCACTGTGCAGGTGAAAGATTAATCGACATATTATCGCGTTCCAAGGAAAATTTCTGCCGTTCTATCCACAATCATATTAATCGCGATCGGCCCATAATAAGCAATCCAGATGTTTGAATCTACTTCATATACTCGATTGTTTTTCACGGCTTCAATACTTTTCCACGTCTCAGTCTGCTGAAACTCCTCAACGACCTCCTTGAACATGTCGTCATGCACGAGGAAATAATGGTCTGCCCCTACTTCAGGAAATGCCTCAAACGAAATTTGATAAGCGGTATCCTGCTCATCCAGCACCTGCTGTGGAGCCGACAAGCCTAAATCATTATATAAAATGTCTCCTGTGCGGTGGCTTGGCGTATGAATGCGAATGCCTTCATCACGTGGGCGAATCAGCGCAACGGTTTGGTCTCCAAGCTTAGCCTTAAGCTCTTGCTTCAGCTTAGCTGTTTTCTCGTTATATGCGTCCAGAACAGCACTCGCTTCTTCCGATTTCCCTGTAATTTTGCCGAAGGTCGTTAAGGTATCGCGCCAATTTTCATCAAAATCGAGCATGATGGTAGGCGCAATTTTAGACAAGCTATCATAGACCTTTTCCTGAAACTCTGTACAAATGATTAAATCGGGCTCCATGGCAGCAATAGCTTCCAAATTCGGCTCATCCCTCGTACCGAGCAATTTAACATCCGTCAGCTTCTCGGACAAATACTCCGGGAAATCGGTTTTATCTGCCGCCGCTTTCACACTGCCCGCTGGCTGCTCGCTTAGCGTTACCAATTGGTCTACAAATTTAGTATCAAGCACTGCAATTTTCGTAGGATGCTGCTCCAGCGTTATTTCTCCCTTTGCATGTTTAATAACGACCGGATAAGCTTGTTGTGCCGTTTGCGTTGCATTTGTTTGAGAGGAGACGGTGCTCGTTGGGCTGGCTCCTCCTGTATTGTTCCCCGAACCATTGCCGGGCGCAGTTGCACATGCACCGAGCAACAAGATTAAGCTCAACATTAAACTTACCGCTAAAATAGACCCCTTACTCCTATTCATTCCTAAAACTCCCCCGTTAATGTGTTGATAATGATTATCACCTTCATTATTATAGGAGAGATTAGAACGAGAGCCAATGGAATATCCCGACACATAGGATGAACTTATACGACGGTTTTGCCTATAATAAAGCGGAGAAACGCCAAAATGCTTCTTAAAAGCTCGGCTAAAATAATAACTATCCCCATAACCTACCGATTCCGCGATTTCCTTTAGCGGTAAATGCGTATTTAATAACATCGCTTGCGCATGATCCATACGAATTCGGATTAAATATTCCAGCGGTCCAATGCCCAGCTTCGCCTTAAATAATCGCTGCAGCTGCCTTTCGCTGCAATGAAGGGTACTTGCTATATCCTGTAGGCTGATCGGCTCGGCATAGCGCTCCTCCATAAACCGAATTGTCTGGCTGACGTAGTTTGGCTGAGCCATTGGCGTTCCCTCATGCGCATGGAGCTGCAGCAGAAGGTCGTACACCAACTGGTGAAAAATAGCTCTCACATGGAATTTCTCCAATGGAGCATCCAGCAGCCAATAGGTGTGCATTTGCTCAACTTTCGCAAGGACACCAAGGGCATAATTAGGAGCGAAGCCATATTGCATTTGGAAGGGATTGTTGTCCCTGTACGCATTTAGCAGCTCCTTGCGGCTAGGCAAAGCGAGAACGGCTTTATAAAAAATCATGAAATAATCAAGCGGCTCAACAACTCGATTTATGTCAATCGTTGCTCCTTTTCCAGCGTGGCATACATAACAATGGTCAACGATATGCTCGGTACCATCAATGAGAACTCTCGCCTCTCCAGCAACAGCTACCAAAAAGGCACTCGCAGGCAAACGAAAGCCTCGCACCCCGTCACCCAATCGCAGCATAGACCGCCGAACATCAAGCACCCGTATTGCCGCATGATTCCATAAGGGCAATTGTTCCTGCAATTTCATTTTGTTCACCTTCCATGTCTGTTTACCGCATCTGTTTAGCGCCTCCAACTCCTCCATTATAGTAAGAATCATTCTCATTATCAAAGCTATTTTTCGCAGCCCAAGCCGCATATTCCAAATTCTCTCAATCTAAATTTTACTATTTTTTGATTTTTAATACATTTGTTGCTATAATGAAAATGTAAGCGCTTTATACTTAGAAGAAAAAGGAGGAGGCTGTAGAGTCCCAAGAGGCTGATAGAGAGATGAGAGGATACTGAAATTAATCATTGTAAAGGAGCTATCATTTATGCTAAGGTCAAAACTCATTATTTGGTGTACCGTGTTTGCATTTGTCGTATCGTTAGTACCATCTGCATGGAGTAATCCGGCTTCGGCTGGACTAGCCTCGGGTAACAAGTTTTTGGGAAATATTATTGCGGGCAGTACTCCATCAAATTTCGGCACCTATTGGAACCAAGTGACGCCAGAAAACTCCACCAAGTGGGGCGCTGTAGAATCAACAAGAAACAGCATGAACTGGGGCTCGGCAGATATGGCCTACAATTATGCGAAAAACAACAACTTCCCCTTTAAATTCCATACACTGGTGTGGGGCAGCCAGGAGCCTTCATGGGTAAGCGGACTTTCCGCAGCTAATCAGCGTGCTGAGGTTCTTCAATGGATTCAGGCAGCTGCCCAGCGTTATCCAAATGCGGAGTATATTGATGTGGTCAATGAGCCCTTGCATGCCAAACCATCCTACCGCAACGCGATTGGCGGAGATGGCGCAACTGGATGGGATTGGGTAATCTGGTCGTTCGAGCAAGCGCGTATTGCTTTTCCAAATGCGAAGCTGCTGATAAATGAATATGGCATCATCGGTGATCCTAGCAAAGCCGCACAATACGTTCAAATTATTAATCTTCTCAAAACCAGAGGTTTAGTCGACGGGATCGGCATTCAATCCCACTACTTTAATATGGACACGGTGTCCGTAAACACAATGAACTCGGTTCTGAATACATTGGGAGCAACTGGACTTCCCATTTATGTGTCAGAGCTTGACATGACGGGGGATGATGCCACTCAATTGGCCAGATATCAGCAGAAGTTCCCGGTATTGTGGGAGCATCCATCGGTCAAAGGCGTTACGCTGTGGGGATATATCCAGAACCAGACTTGGGTAACTGGAAGTCATCTCATTACAAGCTCTGGCGTTGAGCGTCCCGCCTTGCAATGGCTGCGGCAATATTTGAGCAGCAATGGCGGCAATAGCGGAGGCAGCGTGCTCGCTACCTTTGAAACGGGAACAGAGGGTTGGAGCAGCACTTCATTAGTTGGAGGACCTTGGTCAACTACCGCTTGGAGCTCGCAGGGCTCTCGTTCGCTACAAGGCGATATTACCATGTCCGCTGGCAGCACGCATTATTTATTTAAAAGCGGCAACACCAATTTTACAGGAAACACGAAGCTTAGAGCTACAGTAAAAGGTGCGAGCTGGGGCAACTACGGCTCTGGGCTCGGTGTAAAGCTATACGTCAAGCATGGCAGCAGCTATACTTGGAAGGATAGCGGATCGGCCACTATTACTGCAGGCGGCTTGGTGAATTTGACATTGGATTTGTCAGGTGTTAATTTGGCCGATATTAGAGAATATGGCATTCAATTTTACGGTGGCAGCAACGCTTCCGGAACTACTGCCGTTTATGTAGACAATGTAGTGCTTGGAAATTAATTGAATGTGGCTTAAAGAACAGTAAATGAAAGGCGGCCTATGCCTATAAGCTATCCTACTAAATGGCTTGTAGGCTTAGTAAGCCCTATATAAGATATCACAGCACTTAATCACTATTCCGTCTTTAGTCAAGCTCACTGTCCGAATAACGGAGAGGTTAGCAGAATCGCTGCAATAAAGATAAGCTGCAGCAAGGCGCGGAAAGGCAGATTTGGTACAGGCCTGCCGCCGATCGTCAATTTTTCGTGTGCCGCATAAATATTTGCCGGAAACATGGCGACGAGCATCAATGTCAAGCCAATAGCAGCAGCTAGTGAAAAGGGTGGCAGGCATATAGCGATTGCTCCGGCAATTTCCAGACATCCGGTCACCGTCACGATCCATTCTTTTTTTGGAAAAGCAGGCGGAACCATACGTATGAGATCCACTCTCCGTTTCCCCCAATGTGCAGAGGCGGTCAGCAGAAACATAATGGCTACTGCACCCTGTAAGGCTGTATGCCAATTATCGAAATAGGATAAACCAAGCAAACCGATGATCCTAAATAACAAAAAAGATGAGATAAGGGCTATTAATGGTGCCATGATGACTCCTCCGTACATTTAGAATTTTTTTCGCAAGCATGATATAAGCAATTATAAATAGTTATAATACTACCTTTTTTTATCAAGTATTTACCGTTTCTTGAGAATGCCTGTCATGAAGTCTGATATCTCTTTCACAGCAAGCGAGACTGACGATATGGGGAAGGACGCCCGGACACGCAGTCCTAACGACAGCAGAACGAACAATTCAGCCGTTATATCTGGATTCACTGCCTCTTCAATCACCCCATGCTCTTGACCCGCTACAATCCATTGCTTAGATAAAAACACCGATCGCTCATAAAAATGCTGGAGCACTTCCGCAATAGCGGGCTCATCCTCCCTGCCCAGCAAATACAAAAGTACTTTGTTCGTCACTTCATCACTGTCTTCCAACCCCGCAAGATTTCTGGAAATAATGTGCATGGGTCCTTCAAACGATTGGCCCGTTGTTTTGGCAACCTCGGCGATAAAATGTTCATTGATGCTTTCGAGTCGATCCTGCAACACCCAGGCAAAAATCTCATCCCTGCTGCTCACGTAATGAAAAATAGCACCCTTGGATAATTGCGATTGCTCCATAATATCCTTCAAAGTAATTGCATGACAGCTTTTGTCCCGCAGCAGTTCCTTGGTTGCATGCAGCAATTGCCCAATGGTTTGTTTCCGGCGTTCTTCATTCTTCATCGTTTGCCTCCATTCTAATGTCAGTGAATGATAGTTATATTCCGATTATACAAACCGACCATCGGTTTGTAAATACATAAAAACAAAACAAGCAGCCGGTACGCTGGAGCCTTTAAAAAGGCTTTTGTTTACCAGCTGCTTGTTGGGTAAAGGATTCCTAAGCAGATTAGCAGACGGCTACTACAACGCCAATTTAACGATTCAACGATAATAACGAATGGTTGACTTCGTTACAGGCTGTCAACAAAATTCAAATAAGCTAATGCGCTTGCTTCTAGCTTGCTTGCAGACGTTGAGACGGCTGCACCCGGTTCATTTTCACCCGGCTCCGCTTCTGTACCATAAAAAGCAAAATAGGAGCGATAATCGGCGTCGCAATAGTGGAAGGTCGTTTCGAAGGGGGCTAACAATTGCTGAAGCGTATAGCGGTACCTTCCCTCTTCCCGATAATTCTTTTCTGTTGCTCCTGCGGATACAGCTAACGCCACTTTGCGATTTTTCAATTTGTCCCCACCGTTGGAGCCGTAAGCCCATCCATAGGCTAAAACCTCATCTAACCATTTTTTAAGGAGAGGCGGACAATTAAACCAGTAAATAGGAAACTGAAAAATCAGCTTGCCATGCGCTTCAACCAATTGCTGCTCCTTCTCCACGTCGATGTTTCCATCAGGGTAAGCTTTATGCAATTCGTGTATCGTATACTTTTCTGGATATTTCGCAAGCTCTTCTGTCCAGCGCTTATTGATGACCGAGGTTTCTAAGCTGGGATGTGTGACAATAATGAGTGTTTTCATTGAGGGCTCCTCCTAAAGTGTAATTGGCCTCTTGAGTATAAAGCGCAAGCTGCAATTATATAAGTACGCACTTTAAGTATAGCTACTTACCCAGTAGATAGTGTCACATCCATTTTTAACCCGGCGAAACGATCGCTCACTTCCCCTTTCTATAAAATAATGGTTTATGGCCCGTTGTTGACTTGAATACCCTGCCAAAGTGTGTCACGCTACCGAAGCCTACCTTCCTCGCAATGAGATTGACCTTCATCGACGATTGCTCCAGAAGCTTTTTCGCCTCCTTGATCCTGACGCTGTTCAAATACTCCACGAACGTAAAGCCTGTTGCCTCTTTAAAAAAACGGCTTAAATAATAGGGGCTGACATAAAATCGCTCTGCCAGCGGATGAAGCGACAGCTCCTGCATATAATGGCTGTTAATGTATTGGACAACCTCCGAAATTCTTTCATGCATCGGACTTGGCGATTCCAGAGGCTCGCTGCTGTTTTGTCTAATATGCCGGCAGCAAACGAGCAGCAGCTGTAAAACCAAAGTTTGCGCATACATCTCAAAGCCTGCTTTTTTGTCCTGTATCTCCTCGATGATCCGCTTGGATAACTCCTCGATGGATAGCCTGTCCTGCAAGGAGCATTTAATAATAATGTACTCCTGTTCAAACAGCGGCTGCAGCGTGTCTATATAGGAGCCATTAGCCGAAGCCATATTGCTCTCATGAATATTAATAATGAGCCGCTCATGCTGCGGCGTTTCCGTGTTAGTTGTCCGGTGCAAAATATTGGGAGAGATAATAATGACATCCCCTTCATTGATCACCATGGTTCTGTCTTTAATAAAAAACTCCCGTTTACCCGACATTAAATAGAAGATTTCATACGTGCTGTGAAAATGGCTGGCTGGCATATTGTGGCTTAGCGCCTTCCGGTGGGAAACCAGTAAAGTCCCGTCCTTATTTTCATATTGAAAATCTCCCATCTGTAGGCTCCGCCCCTCATCTGTTATGTCATTTTATTATACGCCTCCGCTTATTTTCTGCAAGATATAAGAAGAATAAAGATATTTTCGCAAAAAATGTACATGATACTCTGCTAAACTAAGCTTAATACAAGAAGGAGGAATGTACACATGCAAGACAACCTTTCCCCCATTGAGTGGGCAGAGAAGGCCTGCGAGGCGTTAATGGATAAATTTGAGCCGGAATTGCTTCCCCCAGACCGGTTTCACTATCATCAGGGCGTATTTCTGTCGGGTATGGAGAAATGCTGGCAGGAAACGAAGAAGGACAAATACAATGATTATATTAAACGCTGGGTAGATAGCCAGATTCTCGCGGACGGAAGCATTCTGAGCTACAATTCGAATGAGCTGGATGATATACAGCCTGGTGTTCTTCTGTTTAGATTGTATGAGCAAACGGGCGACGAGCGGTATAAAAAAGCGCTGCATACCCTTGTTCCGCTGTTAAAGTCATGGAAAACAAATCCTTCGGGTGGCTTCTGGCATAAGGAGCGTTACCCGAATCAAATGTGGCTGGACGGCTTGTATATGGCGGGCCCTATTGCCGTGCAGTTCGGCCGAACATTCGGTGAAAGCGATTATTTTGACATGATGACGTTCCAAGCGCTTATGATGGCCAAACATACGAAGGACCCGAAAACCGGCCTATTGTACCACGGGTGGGACGAAACGAGGGAAGCCGCTTGGGCTGACCCGGAAACGGGGCTTGCTCCAGAGTTTTGGGGAAGAGCGATCGGCTGGTACCCGGTCGCCTTGCTGGAAATGTTCGAATACCTGCCAGAGGATCATAAGGATAAAGCAGCGCTAGTCCGTATTTTACAGGACCTGCTCCTTTCGCTAATTAATTTCCAAGATGCTGCGACTGGTTTATGGTATCAGGTTGTAGACAAGCCAGAGCAGCCGGATAATTGGCTGGAAAATTCCTGTACTGCCCTGTTCGTTCATGCTATTGCCAAAGCGGTAAGATTCGGTTATCTGGATGCCAAGTATTTGCAATATGCTTGGAAGGGCTATCAGGGCGTTATTGATACGCTGAAGCTTGATGAGAATGGCCATGTCATCATTGGCCAAATCTGTATCGGCACCGGAATTGGCGACTACGCCCACTATATCGCTCGTCCTACCAGCGAAAATGATCTGCACGGCGCAGGCGCTTTTATTCTCATGTGCGTGGAAATGAGCTTGGCTGAAAAGCTAGGTAATTAAGGCAAAAACCCTTTAAGCAGCAAGCCGGCCTGATCATATCCCCTTAAGGAAGACAGTTGAAAAAGAATCCAAGCTATAATGGATTGAATACTGTTGACCGGAGGGGATTTTTTGCTGTGTGTACAGGAGATGTTTATTCGAATGAGAAATACTGTTGGGCATTGTAGTAACATATTTGTTGGACAATCGCGCCCAGCTGTTCCTTATCATTCGGGTATTCACCTTTTGTTACCCATTCACCAATCAGGTTGCACAAAATCCGTCGGAAATACTCATGTCGCGTAAAGGATAGAAAGCTGCGCGAATCTGTCAGCATGCCTACGAAGCGACCCAGAAGTCCAAGCTCAGCTAATGATTTAAGCTGGGCGATCATCCCCTCTTTCGTATCATTAAACCACCAGCCCGATCCGAACTGTATTTTCCCAGCAATGCCTCCTCCTTGAAAATTACCGATCATGGAGCCAATCACTTGATTCTGTGATGGATTAAGTGAATACAGAATTGTTTTTGGGAGACCGCCTTCGCTCTCTATCGCATCCAACAATTGGGACAATGGTCTAGCTATTATGCCATCATTAACTGAATCGTAACCAGCATCAGGACCTAGTCGCTTGAATGCCGGCGTATTATTGTTTCGAAGAACATTCATATGATATTGCATCGCCCAACCACGAGCGGAGTACAGCTTTCCCAAATACACGAGTAACGCTGTTTTATAAAGCTTCTCTTCATTTGGATCTATTTCACCCCCAACAAGTGCTTTGGCAAACACCGCCGACACCTCAGCCTCAGTGCCATCGACAAAGTGAATATCATTCAGCCCATGATCGGAAACTCGACAACCGACTGAGTGGAAAAAGTCGACTCGGTTTTCAAGCGCCTGCAATAGACCGTCATAATCTGAGACGGTAAGTCCAGTAGCACGCTCCAGCTTGCTAATCCATTCCAAGAAATGATTGCCCTTAATATCAAGCCCCTTATCCGGACGGAATGTTGGCAATATCTTCACATCAAAGGCAGGGTCCTGTTGAATCAGAGCGTGATATTCAAGTGTGTCAGTAGGATCATCCGTTGTGCATATGACTTCAACATTAGACTTCATAATGAAATCTCTTGCACCCAGTTCCCCCTCTGTAAGCAGCGTGTTCACTTTCTCCCAGATGATAGGAGCAGTATTACGATTGAGCACTTCGTCGATATCGAAATAACGTTTCAGCTCCAAATGTGTCCAGTGGTACATCGGATTACCGATCATTAAGGGTACGGTTTCGGCAAAAGCAAGAAACTTGTCATAATCGCTGGCGTCGCCCGTTATCCGTTGCTCCTCAATGCCATTAGCCCGCATTAAGCGCCACTTGTAATGATCCCCAGATAACCAAACCTCCGTAACATTACGATATTTCTTATTCTCATATATTTCTTGTGGACTCAAATGACAGTGATAATCAATAATGGGCATCTGTTTCGCGTATTCATGATACAAAGAAACAGCAATCGGACTATCCAACAAAAAGCTTTCATCCATAAATACTTTCTCCACAATCCATCGACTCCTTTTTAGTGAATAATCATAAATAAGTTTCAAGGCAGTCTCCTGCTGCAAAACTGATGAACGCTTTCAATCTAAATACTCACCATTTCTTTCCGCCTTGCGAACGGCGTCATACACGTTCTTGAGCGGAACGCCATGTGTCCTCGCTACTTGCTTGCAATCCTCATATTCCGGTGCCCATTGGACAACTTTATCACCGTGTATCCCTTTTTTCACCGTTATCGGTCCCCATTCGGTCTGCACAGTTATAAAGACTCGCTTTAGGCGATGAACGGACAGTGGATAATATCGGATACCCAATGTCGTGGTCTCTCTGAATAAAATGCTTTTCATTTCATCCAAGTTGCATTCAGAGCAGAGCAGTTGCAGAAGCGTGCCTGGCCTGTTTTTTTTCATATAGATTGGTGTGTAATAGACATCATTTGCTCCATGCTCGAAGAGGAGCTCCATCACGTAGCCCAATTGTTCTCCCGACATGTCATCCAAGTTCACTTCTATTTTCACCATTTCACAATCAATATGCTCGTCTGGCGGCGGCAATTGCTTTCCCATTAGGAATACTCCTCTTCACTGTTGATCTAATTATTCGCCAATCATCACGCGCAGTACGTTAGGCTGTTCATGGAATGTCTTTGTTCCGGCCCCATAACCGATAGAGGCTATCTTAAGCGAAGGCATTGGGCCGAAGCTTTCTGCCAGAACCGAAACAATCCCGGCTCCGGTAGGTGTTGTTAGCTCGGCTCTTATATGCGACTGCTCAATTGGAATACCTTTTAGCATTTCGAGCGTAGCAGGTGCTGGCACAGGATATAATCCGTGATCAATACGAATTTTGCCAATGCCGACTGGTACTGCAGAGCATGTAATTTTTGAAATATGCAGCTGATTAATCAGAATAGCCGCCCCAACAATATCGACTATTGAATCTACAGCCCCCACCTCATGGAAGTGAACCCGCTCTAACGGAATGCCGTGAATATTAGCCTCAGCTTCTCCTATTTTACGGAAAATCGACAGTGCCATTTGCTTAACCTTTTCATCCAGTGTGGAATCCTCAATTAGACGAGTAATTTCCTTATATGCCCGATGTTCATGATGATGGTCGTGAGGGTGATTATGGTCATGATGATGTTCATGATGGTGGTCGTGATGGCGACTATGGTCATGACTATGATGGTGTTGGTCATGGCTGTGATTATGAGAATGGCCATGATCGTGGGTATGGCTATGCTCATGGGAATGACTATGGGAATGGGTATGCTCTTGGCTATGCTCATGGGAATGACTGTGGGAATGGGTATGCTCATGTGCATCCTCGTTTGATAAAGGCTGGAGCACGACATCGAATTTCACAGCCGTAATACCGTTTTTGACAACCGTTTCCCGCTTGAGCTCATACTCACCGTTAATGGGAAGCTTACTTAATTCCTCCTTGAGCAGCTGCAGATCGCCGCCTGCATCAAGTAAAGCTCCAATGAACATATCTCCGCTGATACCGGAGAAGCAGTCAATGTATAATGTTTTCATGTCAGCGTTCCCCTTTGTGTATGAGTTGATGGATAAGCGCAGCGTTGTAGCCGCCACCGAAGCCGTTATCAATATTGACGACACTAATGCCTGAAGCACAAGAATTGAGCATAGTAAGCAATGCCGACAAACCGTTAAAGCTTGCTCCGTACCCAACGCTTGTTGGAACGGCAATGACGGGATGCGATACTAAGCCGCCTACTACACTCGCAAGCGCACCCTCCATTCCGGCTACAACAACAGAAACCGTCGCTTGCTGAATTTCCTCAGCATGATGAAGAAGACGATGAATTCCGGCAACTCCAACGTCATAAATACGATGCACCTTACTCCCAAGCACCTCTGCTGTAACTGCCGCCTCCTCCGCAACGCTTATATCGGAAGTTCCAGCTGCGATTACGGCTATATACCCTTGTCGTTCGATGCGTAATGGCTCGTCGCGTTTCCAATACAGAAGGCGAGACGTACCGTCATAGATAAAATCTGGACGTATACTTCTAATCGCATCGGCTTTCTCCTCAGTAATTCGTGTCACAAGCACCTCATTGTTTTGCTCTTGCAGCGATTGAGCAATGCCAATAATGTGGTCTACAGACTTGTTCTCGCCATATATAATTTCGGGGAACCCTTGTCGTTTTTTCCTATGATGGTCAACCTTGGCAAAGCCGAGATTTTCGAACGGTGCCATTTGCTTCAGAGCGTCCTCAATACTCATGCTTCCATCCTGTACCTGCTTTAGAATGCTTTCTAGCATACTTGCTGTCTACCTCCTAGCAGCCCTGAGCCGCTCAGAATAAAGGCACGATACGTGCTGCCAATTCTGCATACCGCTCATAAATCTCTTCATATTTCATGGCGTTCTTGCGAATGGGGAGCACAGCATCGCTCATTGGAATATTGTTTTTAATATCTTCAAAACGCTTCTCTTCTTTCATTCCAACCAAAGCAGTCCATGCTGCTCCCCATGCTGCGCTGTGATGGTTCTCTGATACACAAATCGACGTATCGAATACATCAGCCATCATTTGAAGCCAAATGGGAGATCGAGCCAAACCACCACTTACATAAATTTGCTTAGGAGGACCCGCTAGCTTCTCAAGCGCTTGGGAGATTTGAAATAAATTGAACGTAATGCCTTCCAACACGGCTCTTACATAATGAGCTTTCGTATGCGACATCGTCATGCCGTAGAAGTTGCCTCTAGCTCGCTGATTCCAAAGCGGAGCCCGCTCACCGTTAATAAAAGGCAGGAATAAAAGCCCCTCAGCCCCGGGGGGAGCTTGATCCGCTTCTTCCAAGAAGCTTTCGTAGCTGCCTGTATCGTTCAGCAATTGCTTTAGCCATTGCAGCGCAATGCCGCCATTGTTCGTTGGCCCGCCAATAATATAAGAATCGCTAGTGAAGGAATAACAGAACGTCTCCCCGCCTGGACTGACCTTCGCTTCATTCGTAAATTGCCGAATTGCTCCACTCGTTCCAACGGTTACAGCCACCTCGCCTGCCAATAGCGCTCCAGTTCCCAGATTGGACAATTGACCGTCAGCAGCTCCGATAACAAAGGATACAGATGGAGCTAATCCCATTCGCTCCGCGAGATCATCCATCGGCTCTCCCAATACGGTCGTTGGAGGTACAAGCTCGGACAGCTGCTCTGTCTGGACACCTGCAAGCTTCAATAGCTCCTTATCCCATTCTAAAGTCGTTGGATTAAACAAGCCTGTAGCAGAAGCCATCGAATAGTCGATTAAGCGCTTCCCAAACCAGCAATAAATAATATATTCCTTAATCGACATGAAGTACGAAGCTTGCTGATAGGCTTCATCTTGTACTTCCCTCATCCACAGCAGCTTCAGGAAAGGTGTCATCGGATGAATAGGTGTTCCGGTCTTCGCATACAACCGGTTTCGTGTCTCTACCGTCATCTGGTCAGCTTGCTCTGTTCCTCTGCCATCCGCCCAAATGAATGCGGCAGAAAGCGGCTTTCCCTCCTCACTTACAGGCAATAATGAATGCATGGCAGCAGAGAAGCCGACTGCAATGATCTGCTCTTTAGCAAGCTTCGCCTTGGTCACAGCCTCCCTTACAGCTTGAACAGCTAACCGTTCAATCGCAGCGGCGTCCTGCTGCGCCCAGCCCTGCTGAGGATAATCCGTAACGATCATCAATTCCGCTTCAGTAATGATATTTCCGATTCGGTCGAATAGGCATGCCTTCACGCTTGTTGTTCCGATATCCAGTCCCATTACATAGTTAGACATGCGCATCCCTTCCTTTTCACAAATCGAGTGAAGCTTCAGCTTCCAGATTAAGAGACTTGTTCATACTTCCACTCTGATAGCCAAGCAAATCCAAAGTAACAAATTTATAGCCATATGACTGTAGGCGCTCAACGATTGTTTGATGATTGAGCAGTACCGCTGCCATATCACTGGCTTCGACTTCAATTCGAGCAATATCCTTATGTGTCCTTACACGAACCTGACGAATATGAAGCGATTTCAAATAGGCTTCAGCACGCTCCACCTTTTGCAGCTTCTCATTCGTAATCGTCTCCCCGTACGCAATTCTAGACGATAGGCATGCGAAGGAAGGCTTATCCCATGTCGGCAATCCAAAGGAGCTGGAAAGCTCGCGAATCTCAGCCTTGAACAAGCCCGCTTCCAATAAGGGCCCACGGACGCCTCTTTCCTTGGCAGCCTGCATACCCGGACGATGCTCATTCATATCGTCTGCGATTACGCCATATACAATATTGGCGAATCCTCTCTCCTCAAGAAGAGGAAGCAGGTGGTCGAATAGACTGCTCTTACAGAAATAACAACGGTTTTTATTATTTTCGGAATAGCCGGGAATCGCGAGCTCAGAGGTTGATATAATCTCGTGACGTACCCCAATAAGCGCCGCTAACTGCTGAGCTTCCTTTAACTCGCTTGTCGGATACGTTTCAGAATCGGCCGTAACGGCGAGTACATGCTGCTCACCCAACGTATCTACGGCAGCCTTAAGTAAAAATGTGCTATCAACGCCTCCTGAGAATGCTACGACAACCGATCCCATCTCTTGCAATATACTTTGCAGGACAACATATTTATCCATAGCCACCTTCTAGCCCCCTCACTAAATCGTCATGCTGCCAAAGCCTCCGTCCACACGCAAGAGCGTTCCAGTAACAAATCCGGATGCTTTTTCTGAAGCGAGCCAAACAGCTGCCCCTTGAAGCTCCTCTGGTTTACCGAAACGATTCATCGGTGTATGCCTCATAATGGAGGCGACACGCTCCTCGCTTAATATTTTCCGGTTCTGTTCCGCAGGGAAAAACCCTGGAATAATCGCGTTTACCCGAATTCCTTGCTCGGCGAACTCACGAGCGAGAAATTGCGTTACGCTATTTAAGCCAGCTTTAGACACGGAATATGTGAAAACCTTCGATAATGGGGTTATAGACGATACAGACGAGATGTTCACAATACTGCCTTGCCGTCCTTGCTCAATCATCCGTTTCGCGAATACTTGACACGTAAGCACGATGCCCTTCAAATTCACATCCATAATGTCATCCCATTCCTCCATTTCCAGCTCAAAGAATGGGGTAGGACTGTTCTTGCCTGGCGCGTTAAATAAAATGTCACAGCCACCTGACCATGCTTCAATTTCGGCTGACAATTGGAGAAGCGACTCCTTGGACCCGACATCAGCTTGAAATGCTTTCACGCTTCCTCCGCTCTTGGCCATTTCTTCTGCTATTGATTGCGCTTTCTCAAAATTCCGTCCAACGATTGCAACCTGTGCCCCATGATCGGCTAACCCAGCTGCTATAGCCGATCCAAGCACCCCATTGCCTCCAATGACTACAGCTGTCTTTCCCGTCAAATCAAACAAGTTTGCCATTTCTGCTTTCCCCCGCTAATTTAATAGTTACTTTTATAGTAAGTTGCCTTCTTTATCGAAAGGCAGTTCGTATAAATCCTCGACGATTTTCATTTTGGGATGACGCTGCACTTCCTCCAGCAAGCTTTCAGATACTTCAATCACACCAAGCTCCAGTGTATTTTTTATTCGAACCATCCTTACTTTTTCAAAGTGTAAAATATTGCAGGTTTTAATCGACGCTTGAATCGTTTCTTTATCATTTGGCAATGTCGTTGCGATCTTCGTAGGCGCGACAACCGTGGACGTCAAGCCGTTCGCATACGTCTTTTCTTTGTCCATTTTGTCGACGAGCCTCTGTGTCGTGAAATCGGCTGTCCCGACGCCATTTGCATTTCCCTCACTCTGAATGGTGACATCCAGCACGGCCATTTTGTTCACATCTGGCCCGCCATGAGCATATGGCGTTGGGTAGCGACCTGTAATATTGGGGTCCATACCGTCTCCACTAATATTTTTACCAATCTCATCAATAATGAGAACATCCAACTGCTCAAAGTACAGCTTAGGAAGCAATGCTTTCGCCCTAACGAGCAACGCAGGCTCGTGCTCCACAATTTCTTCCGCAGTCATCGTTTCAATAAACGCTACTTTATCGAAAGCATTCTCAACCGAAGCGACCCCGAACAAAAACGGCTTATGCTCCATAATCATCTTAGCCATAGCTGGCACGTTCTCGGCCATATATTTGAATCCAAGCTGATGGCAGGCCTCCGCTCCTTTTTGCTTGCCTAGCCCAATGCTGATCATCTTCATCATACCGCTCTCGACCTCGCCTCGGAACGCAGTATGAGGCTTGATTCGATTAATAACAACCATCCCGTCCGCAGAAGCAGCATATTGATCCACGTAGACAGGTAATCCATTAGGCAGCTCGCCGATTTGAACGACCTCCATCGACGATCTGATTTCACAGCCAACGCTCTCTTTGGTGATCCCTAAATGTGCGAGCACTTCACGTTGCCCTTCCGCCGTCGCCCCGCCATGACTGCCCATACTAGGGACGATGAACGGTTTTGCTCCAACATCTTGCAGAAACTTCACGGTCACTGCTGTTATCTCCACGAGCCGATCAAGACCTCTGCTGCCGACTGCGATTGCGATTTCCATGCCTGGCTTTACTTTCTCCACAATCGCTTCGCGTTGCAGCTTTTGCAATAACACACTCCCCAAATCATCAATTTTTGTCTCGTCGAAATCCACTTTAACTTTCGCCATTTTGGGTATCGGAATATCTTTTAAAAGCTCTTGAAGAATGCCCATTATAATCACTCGCTCCTTTTTGATCGGCTCAATTTGTCACTTCATTTATTCATATTGACTACTGTTCATTAATCACCCATAATTAATTTGTTTAGTAAACGAATCAATTATATTAATAATGTATCAAGCCTCAATTTCCTTGTCAATTCTATCTTGAAGGTTAGTCGCGGACTTTTCAACCACCATGCTATAATAAACGCTTATGAATTTATTCGTTAGAATTTGGAGGACTGCATATTGATGGTAACTGGCGATGCAGCATATATCAAAAAAATGAATCGTTCCTTAATCATGAAATATATTTTACAAGAGGGCATGATCTCCCGCGCCCAACTGTCCAAAGCAACCGCCTTAACTCGAGCTACGATATCGGCCCAAGTGTCCGATCTCATTGATGAAGAGCTCGTTATTGAAAATGATACAGCTTACAACTTAGTTGGACGCAAGCCGATCATGATTTCTATTCATGCCGAAGCGGGTTATGCACTTGGTATTGATTTGGAATTAGGGAAAATTTCGTTTGCAGTTGCCAATCTTCAGGGCACAATCGTCGAAACAGAAACGATTTCAATAAATACGACATTGTATTCGGACATTTTGAGCTTGCTTCTGACGTCGATTCGAGCCTTTCAAGAACGATATGCCTCCTGCAGGTATGGTATTGTTGGCGTCGTTATCGGCATTCATGGTCTTGTATCGACAGATGAGATCATTCACTACATTCCTTCCTTCGATTGGCATAACGTTTCGTTAAAAGCGGATCTGGAGAAGTCACTGGGTTTAACGGTACACCTGGAGAACAATGCCAATCTATGCGCATTCGCTGAACGCACTTTCTTCCATCACGAATCGGACAATCTGCTGTGTGTCACTCTGTATACCGGCATAGGGTTAGGCATGATGATTAAGCACTCCTTCTTCCGAGGTCAAAATGGCTTCGCTGGCGAGATCGGTCACATGATAGTAGTACCTGATGGCATTAGCTGCAATTGTGGTAATAAAGGCTGCTGGGAGAAATATGCCTCCGAAGCAAGTGTTTTTCAACAATTAAAAAAAGATAGAGCCGCTACTCCTCTGACCTATGAACAAATACAGCGTTTGCTTGCAGAAGGCGATCCTGAAGTTCAAGCAGCTATGAAACACTTTATATATTATTTATCTATTGGGTTAAATAACATTATCAACATTTATAATCCTGAGATCATTGTGCTCGATAGTGAGCTTCTGCGAATTTACCCAAATGCCTTAAATGAAATCCAGAGTCATATGCACTCCCGTATCAGCCATTATCGTGAAATTAAAATATCCTCAACTGGCAAGCAATCTTGTGTCCTTGGCGCAAGCGCGCTCGCCATTCAAAAATTCCTTCAAGTTCCCACTTTGAATTTGCGTAGAGGGTAGTGCAAGCCGTTCTATTCAAATGAATACAAATTGTATCTCATACAAAATTTCTACTTCCTGCCTGTACTTGCTCGAAAATGTAAAAACCCTTGATTCCTCAAGGGCTTTTACATTTATATTATGGTGGAGCTTACGGGGACCCTCACCCATGAGCACATCACTGCCAGTGATATGCTCTCCCGTATTGAGATATTACACTACCTCCATTTATCTAGCATTCGATGGGTCGGGCGTTCCATTCATTCACACTATACTCGCATCAACTCATTAACTCATTAAGGCTCCAACGACTCGGCTACCTTCATGGCCTCGTCGCCCGAAATCGGACCGGACACGCCATACTGAATACCGTCAACCACCCAGAACAGCTCCGTGAACTCGGCTTGCTCGAAAATAAAGCCGTCCGCTCCACCCACTTTAGTCTGTGTGAACAAATCCATTGGGAACGCCGCCGGCATGCGGCTCGCGCTAAACGTCACCGTCTTGTCACCTAAGCCGTATGTGAAATTTAAATCTCTTAGCGGTTGGTCCTTCATTCCCACGCCAACGATCTCAGCCAGCTTGAAGCCTTCCGGGGCGACTTGAGGAACAAGCACACCAGTACCGAAAGCCGCTTTCGCTGCCTCCACCGTCCCGAATGGAGTTGTAATCAATTGGGACAGCTCCGAGCCTGCGGGTCCTCCGCTTCCGGGCAGCGAGATTCCGGGCGAATGATCCGTTGGCGTTGGAACTGCGGCGGGCTCTTGCAGCATCGGCAATCCCGTTACTATGACGACTGCCGCGACCAGCGCTGCCGCTCCTGCAAGCCAGGCTTTCGGAAGTGCAATTCGGCGGCGGCTTCTCTGCTCCGAGGCGGCTTGCTTCCTGATCTTCTGTTTAACGCTATCGCTCAATTCCACTTTAGAAAACAACATATCATCAGACTCCTTTTGCAAATGTTGACGTAAATTACGATCTATATCCGTCATCGTTTGTCTCCTCCTTGCGTATTTCCCGAGCCAACGCCTCGCGCGCCCGGTGCAGTCTGTTTCTCACGGTACCCTCGGGCGACGACGTTGCTTTCGCAATTTCCCGTGTGTCCAAGTCCAGATAATAATATAAATACAAGGCCTCCTGATACGGCAGAGGCAGACGCAGCATATGCCGCAAAATCTCGCTTTTCTGCAATCTTTTAAGCGCTTCTTCTTCCACGTTGAATGTCCGTCCCCGCTCCATCAGACTCGGATCGGTCGGCTGTTCCGTAAACATCCGCACGCCCATCTTGTCCCGGCAAACGTTGATAGCAATCGTCGTCAACCAGGTTTTAACCGCACTATCTCCACGAAACGAGTTCCAGTTGCGATAAGCGCGAAGAAATACCTCCTGACTGATATCCTCGGCAAAATGCTGATCTCCAGTATAAAAATAAGCGGTGCGCATAATCGTCGAGCCAAAGCTATCCATCAGCTGCTCTAAAGCTTGAGTGGGATCTTTCGGGAAATTTTCCTTGCTATTCGAGCCGGCCGGCATCACTGAACTATCACCTCCACCTATTAGACGGCATGAGCGCATTTTTCGCTGCAATTCGTTTTAAATCTGACAGTCCAAATGCCTCACTAGCATTCCATGATAAACAAACATATTCAAGCAAAGACCACGGAAAGCAAATTGATTAATACCGAAATGCAGTTATTTAACCGATATGACAATGAGAAGCGTACCTTGTATTATTGGAGTAAACAGTACGCTAGCCAGCTTGAAGAAGGGCTGCCTTACAAGAAGCTAATGAAGTGTGTCACGATCAATATTTTGAATTTTTCCATTTTACCCAATGACCGTTATCATAATGTATTTCATCTGCGTGAGGATTCGAGCGACATTCGGTTAACGGATGATCTGGAAATTCATTTTCTGGAGCTCTCGAAGCTGAATCAGCTAAGGCTAACTCCATCAAACGGATTAATGAATGGGTTACTTTTTCTGAAATGTGACAATACTGATAGTTGGGAGGTGCTGAAAATGCAGGAGCCCGAGCTAGGTAAAGCAATAACTGTGCTGGAATTTTTGAGTCAGGATGAAGAAGCTCGGCGTCAATATGAAATGCGCCAGAAGGCTTTACATGATGAAGCTTCATCCATGGAAGGCGCAAGAGAAGAAGAAGAACGTCGGGGTGAGCTTAAGGTCGCAGCAAAAATGCTCGCTAAAGGTATGGATATCAAGACTGTATCCGATATTACCGGCATATCCATTGATGACTTAAAAAAATTACCGCAAACCCATTAATATAGGCTGTCAGGGACAATCGCCCTGGCGGCTTTTTCTTTGTTATATTGCGTAATTTCTAATTATGTGAGGTATGTTTTTTATCCCGCGGCAACAAG
Organism: Paenibacillus sp. KS-LC4; assembly: GCF_036894955.1. Classification (NCBI taxonomy): domain Bacteria; kingdom Bacillati; phylum Bacillota; class Bacilli; order Caryophanales; family Paenibacillaceae; genus Paenibacillus; species Paenibacillus sp. KS-LC4. The sequence continues at coordinate 3,884,610 of NZ_CP145905.1, forward strand.
CCGAGTAAACATGTAAACCACAGACATTTTTATTCATGTCTCATTCAATGTCTGGCCTCACTTTTTAGGCGAAAATAAATACCCTCCGAAGAGGGCGTAATGTGCGGTATTGGTGGAGGATAGGGGGATCGAACCCCTGACCTCATCGCTGCCAGTGGAGAGATGGGGGTTTGTACGTTAAGAGAAAAGCGGAAGAAAGCCTTATGGGGCAAGGCTTTCTCGAGTTTTTTATTTCTACGTTCGAATGCGCCGCGGCCCTCGGAAATGAAAAAGTGTGACCAGAAATGTGACCAACCTTTTCTATCTGCATCTATGCTATTACAGCATTACATCTAGCCAAAACATAATTTTTAAGACAAGGCGGTGTATCTGCAAAACCCGATAAATCTGACAGAATATTAATTTTTGTTATAAACAACTTTACATTTATTCGATCTTTAAAATACTCATTATTACCTTGTTTCGCTATGTGAATAAGTTTATCTAAAAAAATACGATAGAATTCAATTTCAAATTTCCCTCTGAAAAACTTTTGATAATCTATGTTGATATATTCCTTTTGCTTTTGAATTAATAATTCTTCTGGTATAGGATGCGACTTCTTAAAATATGAATAAAGAGTATCTAAATCATACTTAGCTTTAACCTCTGATAGATTAATTTCAAAAAAATCAGTCAACTTAATATCTGATAAATTTAATTTAGCTAATTTACTATCTGATTCTCTTTCAATTTCTCGCTGACAAGCAATAAATACATTCAATAGTGTACTCTCTGTATGGAATTCTCTTTGTCTTGCATATAATAAATTCATACACTTTTGGTATGCATCATCTGTTCTTACTAAACCGAATTCAGTTAATAAAGTTCTCTCAAAAGCACTAGAAGTTGTATAAAGATTTTCAACCGAATAGCAAGGTGTTTCGTAAATCGCCTCATCTTTTAAGGGCAAATCAAAGTCTTTGTCTACAAAAAACAAAGAAGTCAGTTTGCTAAAATCGTCGCTTTCCTCTAACTTCCTTCTAAATTTAATAACCCCTTTCTTACCTCCTGAATCTACAAAGTTCGCAACTCCTACCAGATTTTCAATACGAGATCCATAATATTTGATATCTTCACCTTCCACAAAACAGATAGGATATTCTTTATATTTATTATATAATTTAATAAACTTTGCCCAATGAACAGAAAAACTATTTCTTTTACTTCTTTCTTTTTCTACTTTTCCGTTCATTTCAACCTTCCTTTTCTGTAACTTCTGTAATGTACATTTCTAATGATCTGGCATAAGAATCTAAACTATTATCAAAAATAAAGGGCGAATGTGTGACAGCAAACAAAAAAGAACATTTTTGAGAAGCCAGTATATCTGGTAGCAATTCGCTTTGCCACTCAGTAGAAAGGGAAAGTTCTGGTTCATCAAAAATAATTATAAACTTGGAGTTTGTAGTATCTAAGTATAAACGTGAAAATAAGGATACTATTTGTTTTTCGCCTGATGAAAGTGTACTCAGAGTTATCTTCTCTTTAACTTGTTTTCTATTCCTGTAAAGTGTTAATTCAACATTACTTTCATCATAAATAAATTCTTTCTTGCTGACCTTTAAATATTTATTACAAGCTGCTACAAAACCCTTAATTGCATTATCAAGTTCCTTTTGTTGGTCATATATCTTTACTAGATTTGATAAAAAATACAATAACGGAGCATACTTCTCGCTATTATAAAATTCATCTGATGCAACGAGTTCAGAAATTTGCTCCTTATTTTCCTGTTTTAAGTTGGTACCTATCCTGCCCAAAACAATTTTTAATGCCTCTTGATTATTTAAGCTTTCTTTCATCTCTTCATTGACACTAATACCAGTAATAAGTTGAGATAACATTTCACCATTCACTTTAGAAAACCATTTAATAGAAATTTCCTTTATTTTACTTTTCAATTCTTCTATTAGTCTTTCAACATCATTCAAACCAAATTTAATTAACAACTCATCATTAATATTCATTCTTTTAAAACCTAGGTTATTTAAATCCTCTTCGATCCTTCGATAAGTTGGAAAATACAAAATTTCATCATGTACATTTTCTTTAACGATATCCTGATCAAATTTTGATTCCTTAGTTACTACAGGCATTTCACTAAGTTCCCTGTATACAACTCTTGCTGGTATCTCTACAGAATCATGATTCTCAGAAAAGTACTTATAAAAATCCTCCATACTTTTTGTACGTACTACTCTTATTAATTGGAATAACTCTTTTTTAGTAAGACTAGAGGAAAGACGATTAAAAGCATAACTCTCCCTATCAGGTATTAAATATGAATCCAATTCATTCCTTACAATATGTAAAATTGCTCCTGAAGAGAAAATCAACTCAACGCTGTTAAAGGGTAAATTTATCAACCTAGAGTAATTAAGGGTCAATGTGTAATACAAAATATTCAATATAGTCGTTTTACCGGTACCGTTTTCACCCATTAAGATTTTTACATTTCCATCAAAGGGAATTAGCACCTCCTCATTTCCAAATAATCCCGTTATCCTTAAAGACATAATTGAGTTTTCATTTTCAAGTTCCATTAATTAAACCCTCTCTTTTTTAATAATAATTTTCCTGATTTTTATTTTTTATTTTGGTATCTTTTATTGCCTGTGATCGTACTCTAGCCCCCACTGTTTCTTCCACAATTTTTTCTATTATCCTTTCTTTACTTATACTGCTACTTACGTATATATTAAAATAAGTGCTTAATTGAATTAAGTCACTTTTCTTTAAATTACTTTGGATAATGATCATTTCCGCTTCACTTCGGTCATCTAAAACATCTAGTTTCTTAATAATATCATTTAAATATATATTATCATTTTTACTATGAAGTTTTTTATTTTTGTTTTTTTCATTATCCTTTGATCTATATAATAATTTTCCATTCCCATTCAATAACTCTTCATATTCAGTGTCAGTAAGTTCTGTTAAAAAGTTCGAAAAGACTTTTAACAGTGTGGCTAACTCAGATCTAGTATTCAAAATGTTAACCTCCCAAAGTATTATATCCCTAACCTTTCACGAACTTCTTGAGTAAATGCTTCTAATTCTTCTCTTACATTTTGATAAGTTTCTAAACTTACATCTTCAAGTACAACAGGTACTCCGGTTTGAGGAGCATCAGAAAATAATGTTTTATTTTCTCTAATGATAGTATTAAAAACAGGAATGTTTAATCTTCTTACGGTTGAAATAAACTGTTGTTGTGCTTTATATGGTGTTCCAGAACGAATACCAACCATTGTAAATACAACACCTTCAAATTTTGGATTAACTTCACTGAACTCATTGTTATATTCATCATTTCGAGCTTTCTCGTTATACTCCTCAACTAATTCATCCACATTTTTTTTCAGTTGTTCCATTCCTATCGTTGACAAGTAATCTGACTTAGCTGGAATAATTAATATATCGCTTGCTATAATAGCCGTTTTAGTTACGATATTAAAATTGGGGGGACAATCAATTAATATTACATCGTATCCTTCATCATCAAGTTGCTGTAATCCTTCCTTCAGCCGAGAATGTACTTTAAGAAAGTTATATAAATTCGTTCGTTTGCTTCCTCCCCATAATTTTGCACTTAATTCTAAATCAGCTTCAATTAATCCTAAATGAGAGGCAATTAAATCTATCTCCCCCTTGGATTTAAGTTCGGCTAGTCTCAGATTGACTCTATTAGGACTAATTATTATTTCATCTAGATTAAATTCATGGTCATCATAGATAAATGCATCAAACCAATTTTTAATTGTCTTATTTTGAAAATTCTTTTCCCAGTCTTCAACTCTTAAAAAGGAAAAAGTCAAGTTGGTTTGAGGGTCTAAATCAATCATTAGAACTTTGAAGCCCTGAAACGCTAATTCACCAGCTAGATTTGAAGTTACGGTTGTTTTCCCAACTCCACCCTTATAATTAATTATTGAAATTACTTTAGTCATCTGGATCCTAACACCTCTCTATTACTTATTGAGCGTTGATTTACTACAAAATCATACATCTATTAAATATTAATTACATCTTTCAAGCAGAAAAAATCCAGCATTGAATCACACACAACAAAAAGTCCAGATGATTCCTACACATTCTGTCATTAAAGATGCCTGTTCAATAATACGTTGCTATCTAACATTATACACATATGTATAGTTCACTAGAAGATGTCCAGATTCCTTCATTTGTAACTAAATTTACAGCCAGTACATGAATGACTGCTATAATAGTACAATATGTAAACTTAAATATATATTATACCCTGATACCTATGCATGATAGGTAGTCCTCGCAAGAGACTAATCATGCAGGAGCCGGACACAATCAAATGTGTTCGGCTCTTTCTTTTCCAATTTCAATTATCAGGAGGAGTCAAAATGAACTCACAACAAAATGAAAGCTTGAAGTCGCTTCTGTCCCAATCTCTGAGAGAGCGGCAGGACAGCTATACCATTCAGCGGATATTTGAACAGTTTCCTACTACCTCGGAACTATTAGATGCTACTGAACAGCAACTGACTGAGATTAAAGGAATTGGCAAGAGCAAAGCGCGTCATGGATCGGCTACACTTAGTTGGACAATAAAAATAAGGGCTTGTAGAATGGATCTATCATACGAAGGAGCGGATCTCTACCATGTCCAAACAACAACGAAGAACGTTTACAGCCGAGTTTAAAAAACAGATGGTGCAACTCTATGAAAATGGGAAGTCCAGGGCAGCCCTTGTGGAGGAATACGACCTCACAGCTTCGGCTCTAGACCGCTGGATCAAGCAATCGAAGGCAACGGGTTCCTTCAAAGAAAAGGACAATCGTTCGCCTGAAGAAAACGAATTAATCGCTTTACGAAAAGAAAACCAGCGTCTCCTGATGGAGAACGACATTTTAAAGCAAGCCGCACTGATCATGGGACGAAAGTAGTTATCATCCAGAATAACCGTGATAAATACTCGGTATCAGCAATGTGTGACGTCCTCGAAATCGCCAAAAGCACGTTCTACTATGAAGCCAAGGAACAGCCCACAGAAGAGGAATGTACGAAAGCTATCGTGGAGATCTTCCACAAGAATCGAAAGGCCTACGGTACGCGAAAGTTGAAGGCGACGCTTCAGGAACGGGGGCTCATCGTCTCCAGACGACGTATAGGCCGAATTATGCGAGAGCAGGGCCTTGTCTCTACGTATACCATTGCCCAATTCAAGCCCCACAAAACGGCTTGTAATGAGGCAAAGACAGCATATGTATTGGATCGTGAGTTTGAACAAACGGAAAGCAGACGCTTCGTTGTCAGCGATCTGACCTATGTGAAGGTAGGGCACCGGTGGCACTACGTTTGTGCTCTCATCGATCTGTTCAATCGAGAGATTATTGGTCATAGTGCAGGCCCGGCGAAGGACGCTGCTCTGATTTCCCGTGCCTTTGCAACGGTTGAGGGCGATCTCAGCCAGATTCAGTGGTTTCATACGGATCGCGGTAGCGAGTTTAACAACCACACAATGGACCAGCTTCTTAAAACCTTTGGCATCGGCCGGTCACTCAGCAAGAAAGGATGTCCCTACGATAACGCCGTGGCTGAAGCCACCTACATGGTCATGAAAACGGAGTTTATCTACCAGATGGAATTCCGAAGCCTTCATCATCTGGAATTGGAACTATACGATTACATCAACTGGTTTAACAAGCATCGCATTCACGGATCACTGGGTTACATGACACCTGTTCAGTATCGTCAAGCAGCCCTTAAAAAAGTTGTCTGATTTAATGTTGACAATCCAAGCTAAGACCCCTTGATAAATCTTTATGCTGGTATCCAGCACACCTATACACTTGCCTCCCCCTCACTCTTCCCCCCAGTAATAACCACCTGCACCCCAATCATCACCACAATAGCAGCAAGCATCGCAACAAGCGCAGCCATAAAGCTCCCACTACTATCATAAATCGCCCCAATTAATAAGGGTCCCATAGCACCTATAATGTAGCCGCCGCACTGAGACATCGCCGACCATGCTCCTGCTTCCTCTGGCGTATCTGTCTCGACAATTGGCAGCATAAGCGCCAGTGGAAACAACCCTCCTGCCCCAATGCCTAACATGATTACTGCTGGCAGCATCGGCAGATGCAAAAGCAGCATAACAATCCCGATTAGCTCGGACACACTGCAAAGAACCAGATAAAACCTCCGTTTCCCCGACCTGGCAACAAGGAAGGGAATCGTCAACGATACAGGAATTTGAATAATCGTAAAAACGGTTAGGAGCATAGCCGCGCTTGCTGCGCTGTACCCGAAGCTCAGGGCAATCGGTGAAATCCACGCCGTAACCGAATAAAATATACTGGCCATTAATCCAAAAAATAAGGTCAACAGCACCGCCTTTTTATTGCGAATCGGCAGCCTTGAAGGAAGTTTGGAACTAGCTCCTACCAACCCTCCCTTTTTGACCTTGTTGATCTTGTTGACCTTGTTGCCCTTGATCCTCTCGATCCCCTTACTCCCCCTGCTCCCCAGAAAAGCTGACCAAACGATTAAAGCAATCACGCCGAAAATAGCCCAAATGGACAAAGTCAGCGATAAGCTATGATTGCTGCGATTGTATAGAGGTATAGCAAAAGCAGAGGCAATGGCTGCTCCTACAGTCATCGAGGCGGAATAAACACTGACAATTCCGGGCTTCGTGGGAAAATACTTTTTAATAAAGCCCGACAGCAGCGGCCCTGCTAAGCTAATCCCGATACCGCCAACTAACGCAGTTATAATCAGTATAAAAACGGAGCTAACGCCCCCCCGCAAAGCGGTTGCCCCTGTAATAAGAAATAATGCGATAAAAATAGTACGCTCAAGCCCTACCCGATCACGTAATGCGGTTGCCGCTGGAGCAAAAATCCCCATGCATAATACAGGCAAGGTCGTTAGCAGACTTGCGGTCAGCCCACTCATTGCTAGATCATTTTGCATCGTGCGAAGCAATGGAGCAACCGATGTAATAATCGGTCTTAAATTTAAAGCTGCAATAAATATGGCTAACAATAAAAAATATTTTTTCATAGCGGCTGCCTCTCTCTTTTTAGCTGTGTAACTCTTCATCAAGTATATGGCGCCACCTTTCATTGATCAATCCTATAATATCTATTATTATGATAGTAAAATACTATCATAATAAGGAGCCGCAACATGGACAATAGAAATATACAATACTTTATGGCTGTATTTGAGCTGCTTCATTTTACGAAGGCTGCCGAAAGGCTTGGCATCTCACAGCCTACTTTAAGCCAGCAAATTCGCATCCTTGAAGCCGAGCTTGGTACGCCGCTTTTTGACCGCATCGGTAAAAAGGTAGTAGCAACGGAAGCAGGCAAGCTCCTCTGGCATTATGGAGGCAAGATGCTGCAAGCAGAACGTGATGCCAAAAATGCGATAAAGGAGCAGCTATCTGGAGAAGGCGGCAACGTCCGTCTAGCCGTACTGCCCTCGGATTTGGATTTTCAGCTCGTCCCGCTGTTCGTTGCATTTAAGGCGAAATATCCGCAAATCCAGCTGCAGGTTTTCTCCACTATACATGTTCATGAAGAGGTGCTTAACCATAAAGTCGATATCGGCATTAGCTTGCGGGGCCCTGCGGATAAAAGATTAGTCCAAGTCCCGCTTGGCTCGGAGCCCTATCATCTCTTCGTTCATGCAGCAAGCGAGCTTGCTCACCGGAAGGAAATTTCGCTGCAAGAGCTGGAGCAGCATGCTTTAGTGATGTATCCGAAAGGCTTTCTCGGACGTGATTTAGTGGATGAGGTTTGCAGCAAGGAGGGATTCGAATTAGCTACCGTTATGGAAACCAGTTCAGCCCATTCCTTGCTGCAATTAGTTTCTGCTGGGGTAGGCGCTACTATACAGCCGAAAGGCTTGCTTCGTCAATTCCCCGAACGGCTGGACATTGTAGCTATACCCTTTACAGGGCCTACGCCTTTCCGCCATATGGAGCTGATGTACTGTACAGATCGCTTCATTAGCCGCTCGCATCAACAATTAACGGATGGGCTGATTGATTTTTTTCGCTGGGAAAAATAGGACATAAGCTTCAACAAGGCGATTAGCCGTCTTCCAAGAAACCCGAGCCTTATCAAGACCTCGGGTTTCTTTTTTCATTTCATGTACACCTTGCATCGTAACGTTCACAATTTCGAAAAACTTGCCCATTGTGCATTTTTGCATTTTGGGCAATAATATTCAAGAGTGTTGTATAAAATAAGCTTTGCCCATTTATAAAGCTCACAAAGGAGGTATCGTCATTGATTACTAAACAAACCTTGCGAGATAGGAAAAAAGAAGTTACAGCCGCTGCTCTGGCTGAAGCCGCCTTCGAGCTCGCGCTTGAAAAAGGCTTGGACGGCTTCGTAGTCGACGACGTTGTGCAGCAGGCTGGATATTCCAGACGAACGTTCGCCAACTATTTCTCCTGTAAAGAAGAAGCCGTTGCGGCCGTCGCTGTCCCTATTACAAGTGTAGAGGAATATGAGAACTTACTTGCGGGCTTGCCACAAGCAGCAACACCGCTTGATGTTTTGTACAGCCTATTGCAGATGCAGTTTACCGCTGAGTTTCTGCTTAAATTGCGTCAATTCATCTCCCTTTCCAAGCAGTACCCAACACTTGAACCGTATATCCTTGGTGTATTCCGCCGTTTGCAAATGGCTGCTCAGGAAGCATTGGAGCCCTTCGCCCGCGGACGCTATAAAGACGGGTATACCCATCTTCTCGTCGGCGCCGTTTATGGAGCGTTTGTACCCATACTTGACGGCAGCTTGAACGTCCTGCTTCCGGGTGAGACAGAAGCTGAGCCGACAGCTTCGATCCCCTTTGATCAATATTTGAACTCCATGTTCGATTATTTGCGAAACGGCTTCTAGCTACTATTGCTACTATTGCTACCATTGCTACCATTTCCGCTATTGCCGCTATTGCCGCTATTGCCGTTATTTCCACCTTTGCCACCATTCATCATGATATAAAGGAGATTAACCTCACATGTCAACATTTTTGTACAAGCTAGGGAAAACCGCTTTCGACAGGCCGTGGCAGTTCCTCATTGGCTGGATCGCCATTGTTGGAGTCGTAATTGCCTTGCTCGCAGTCAATGGCATTCATTCCACCTCTGAAATGAAAATTGCCGGTACAGAATCGCAGAAGGTACTCGATCAACTAACGAAAGAGCTTCCTGAAGCTTCTGGCGGACAAGCCAGCATTGCTTTTACCGTTCCAGAAGGTGAACGTTTAGATACGCCGGAACGGTTAGCTTTAATCCAAAAGGCCGTTAATGACGTTTATCAAGTAGACTATGTCATTAATCCTGCCAAATTGGCTGCGGAAGCTGGCCTTTCGGCTGCTGACAGCAGCCAAATGGGCGCTGCATCCGCACAAGCAGAACAAGGAACGCAAGCGAGCCAGCCAAGCACCGCTGAAATACCTCCCTATGGCCCGTTGATCATAGATGGCGTTCCCGTATTTGGCGTCATGCTCTCATCTGACGGCAGTCTCGCCCTGTTCCAGTTCCAATTCACCGAGCAGCAGGCTTCATTGCCTAAATCCGTACCTGATGCTGTAATCAGCGCCGCCGCTGCCGCCCAGCAGAACAACTCCGGCATTACAGCTATACCTAGCGATTCGCTTAAGAGCACGCCGGCCATCGGTTCGACAGAAGCAATCGGGCTTCTCATTGCAGCCGTTGTACTCATTATTACACTTGGCTCTGTTGTTGCTGCGGGTCTGCCGCTGCTTACCGCTATTTTTGGCGTAGCGATCAGTATTGGAGGCGCATTTGCCCTTTCGAAATTTATTCCGATCAATGACATTACGCCTATTTTGGCGATCATGATCGGTCTTGCTGTCGGCATCGACTATTCCCTGTTTATTGTAAATCGTCAGCGCCGCATGATTTTAGATCAGGGACTAAGTGCTCGCGAAGCTGCAAGCAGAGCGGTTGGTACCGCTGGCAGCGCCGTATTTTTTGCAGGCTTAACCGTTATTATTGCTTTGTTCGGCATGCTTGTCATTGGCATTGAGTTCTTGTCTACGATGGCAATCGTCGCTGGAGTGACGGTTTTCATCACTGTGCTGCTAGCACTGACTCTGCTCCCTGCCCTGCTTGGCCTCGTAGGCGAACGTATTTGCTCAACTAAAGTCCGCATGAAAAACAGCAGCACAGGCGATAAAGCTCAGCACGGGTTCTCCATTCGCTGGGTTAAAGGAACGGTGAAATTCCGCTGGCTAATAATTATCGGAGTGATCATCGTTCTAGGCACGGCAGCGATTCCAGTTGCGAAAATGGAGCTTGGCATTCCCTCTGGCGCCTCGGCAAACCTGGATACGTCTGCTAGACAAAGCTATGACGCGATTTCCAAAGGCTTCGGAGAAGGCTTCAACGGTCCTCTGCTACTGGTGGGAGAGACGAAAAATGCCTCCGAGCCATTCACTCCTGAAAAACTCGGCATGCTCGTTCAGGAGCTGCAAATGCATGACAATGTTTCACTCGTCACACTAATGGGTGTGAACAAAACGGGCGATATGGCGATTATTAGCCTGATTCCAAAAACAGGACCAACGGACTTAGCAACGAAGGAGCTAGTCAACGATCTGCGCGCCCCACAATCAAGCATTGCGCAAAATACGGATGTGAAGCTGGGCGTTACCGGGTTCACCGCTATTAATATTGATATGTCGTCTAAGCTGTCGGAGGCGTTCCCTCTGTATGTCGGCATTATCGTCATCCTGTCCATTATTATTCTGCTCTTGGTGTTTCGCTCAATCATCGTTCCCATTAAAGCGACGGTCGGTTTTATACTCAGCATACTTGCAACGTTCGGCCTTACCACAGCGGTTTACCAGTGGGGATGGCTGCATTCACTTTTCGGCTTTGACACAGGAGGCCCGCTGCTAAGCTTTATGCCTATCCTTGTCACCGGCATTCTTTACGGATTAGCGATGGATTACCAGGTTTTCCTAGTAAGCTCTATGCGTGAATCTTACGTGCATGGTCATAGAGGAACCGACAGTGTCGTACACGGCTATGATCTAGCAAGCCGCATTGTTCTTGCCGCCGCTGTCATCATGGTATCCGTCTTTGCCGGATTCATATTCGCACCTGATGCCATGATTAAACAGATCGGCTTCGCTTTGGCGATAGGCATACTTATTGATGCCTTTATCGTCCGTATGACGCTGGTTCCAGCCGTCATGGCCATTTTCGGAGATAAAGCATGGTGGCTCCCAAAATGGTTAGACCGTTTGCTGCCGAACCTTGATGTCGAGGGCGATAAGCTGATTACCGCACTGAATGCTCAGGCCAGCAGTAATAGCAAGACGTAGATGAACAAGTCCGCTTCACGAGCGACCTTTACTGTATTTATTTTGAAGCCAGTGAAGGTTGCAACCAAACAACGGATATGGTAGAATTCACTAAACTATGCGATAGGAGCTGAAGAGGATAATGTAGACTTTCTTGCGGAACGTTTGAAGAATAAAACGCTATGTTTTGTTCTTTGCGTGCAAGAAAGTTACTTATTCTTTTCACTCAAATAGATTGGCTTATTTGGCCCGCAGCGGGCTAAATTTGCTGTATTTTTTGAGCTACAAGAAGGGTAACTTTCTTGTAGCTCTTTTTATTTTTTACAAAAGGGGGAATTTGTCATGGCCTTGATTAAAGTGACGAACCTTACATTTGCCTATGAAGGCAGCTACGATAACATCTTCAATCAGGTTACCTTTCAAATGGATACCAACTGGAGGCTGGGCTTTACGGGGAGGAATGGCCGGGGGAAAACGACGTTTCTGCAACTGCTGCTCGGCAACTATGAATACAATGGCACCATTTCTGCCGATGTCGGCTTTGAATATTTTCCATTCGCTATCGAAAATAAACAATACAATACGCTCGATATCATCGACCATATATGTCCGGACTATCAGCATTGGGAGCTCCTTCGCGAGCTTTCCCTGCTAAAGGTGTCGGAGGACGTTTTATACAGGCCGTTCGATACTTTGTCGAATGGGGAGCAGACGAAGGTGCAGCTTGCTGCCTTGTTTCTTAAAGAGAACCGCTTTCTGCTCATAGACGAGCCGACGAACCATTTGGACATTCATGCCAGAAAGCTGGTCAGCCACTATCTGAATGCCAAAAAAGGCTTTATTCTGGTGTCTCATGACCGTGCATTTCTGGATAACTGCGTCGATCATACTCTGTCGATTAACAAAACTGGCATTGAAATTCAGAGAGGAAATTTCTCCGATTGGTGGGAAAATAAACAACGGCAGGACCAGTTCGAGATGGCCGAGAACGAAAAGCTGCGCAAGGACGTCAAGCGGCTGAATGAAGCAGCACAACGAACAAGCAGTTGGTCACATGAGGTAGAGAAAACGAAAAACGGCACCCGAAACTCCGGCTCCAAGGTAGATAAAGGGTACATCGGTCACAAGGCCGCGAAAATGATGAAGCGCTCCAAGACGCTTGAGCATAGACAGCAGTCGGCGATTGACGAAAAAGCCCAGCTTCTGAAAAATGTCGAAAGCTCAGAAAGCCTCAAAATTTCGCAATTGGCCTACCATAAGAATCAGCTGGCTGAGCTTGACCACGTCTCCATTCAGTACGGCGAAAAGACGGCTTGCCGCGACGTCAGCTTCACGATCGAGCAAGGAGATCGCATTGCGCTTGCTGGCCCGAATGGCTCTGGAAAATCAAGTCTGCTCAAGCTGATTTATGGCGAGGAAATCCCCTTCTCTGGAACGCTGCGCAAAGGAAGCCAGTTGAAAATTTCCTATGTATCGCAGGACACAGCGCATTTGCAAGGCCATTTGTCAGCTTATGCCGCAAGCCATGGCATCGACGAAAGCTTGTTCAAAGCGATTTTAAGGAAGCTGGATTTTTCGCGTATTCAATTCGAAAAGGACATAGCCTCCTTCAGCGGCGGCCAGAAGAAGAAGGTGCTGATCGCTAAAAGTCTTTGCGAGCCCGCCCATCTGCATATTTGGGATGAGCCGCTCAATTTTATAGATGTCATCTCCCGGATGCAAATGGAGGAGCTGCTGCTGGAGCATGCGCCAACGATCCTTTTTGTAGAGCATGACAGCGAGTTTTGCAAGCATGTCGCGACCAAGGTCGTGGAATTGGAAGGCTAGCTGATAACGCGCGCAAGCTGTTCAGATAAATCAGGCTCCAATAAATAAAAAAAGAACTTCCCCTCAAGCCATTTTGCAGCCTGAGGGGAAATTCCTTTTGAATAGGGATGAATAACCCAACATTCACATGTAGCAGCGAATTTACTCCTTTATTTCATCCACTATCGTATCCATTTTTATTAGCTTGCGCGGCACTTGTTCTTTTTCACCATACCATAGCAGCACATCAGCTAATAAATCTAAAATGCGAATGAAGTTATCCTTGTCTGCCTTTGACACCTTGTCAGCATACTGAAAAATCTCATCGAAGCAAATTTGGCGGACAAATGCCGTGTATTTTGTATACACCTCGCGCCCTTCGGCAGAAGGCTTTACATATATATCTTTGCGGTTGCCGCTTAAACGATATTTCTCCAATAAGCCTTTTTCCTCTAAATTTTTAACGTTTTTGGAAAAGGTGCTGCGGCTAACGCCAAGACGTGCTGCCATCTCCGACATTTTCTCGTCCTTGTCCTCAGCCTCCAAAATATATTCCAGCGTCTGAATTTGCGAGGCAGAGAACATCACATCTGTTCCATAGCTGCGCTGTAGCTTATAGGTGTTTGAGTAAGCATTCCCGTACTTAATGATCTTCTCAATAAGGGCTCGATGGTTGCCCATCCATTCTAATTTCATCGGTAGCCCCTTTCATCTTACAGGTACAAAAATCAGATTCGTTGCTCCAGCCAAGCGATGGCTTCTTCAATGACCTCGTCGCGACTTGGTTCGTTGAATATTTCATGCATGAGATGCGCATAAATTTTCAACGTTTTATCTGTAGAAGCAATATCCCCGTAAAAATCACGGGAATCCTGTTCGCTTACGAGCCCGTCATTCGCTCCGTGTAGCACTAAAACGGGATCAACAAATTTCTCTGCATGCTGCTTCAGCCACTCTACTCCATCCCCTAGGCAATTGAATAGATCTACAGAAATTTGCTTTTCTACTAGCGGATCATTGGCGTAAGCGGATACAACCTCTGGATCACTGCACACTCCGCTGCCAAGCTCATTTGGAAAATACGTGCCCAATGGAAGCGCTAGCGGCAGTTCTCCGGCAACCTTCGTATGATAACGCGTAAGCGCTCCAGATAAAACGATGCCTTTTACTTTGCCTGGATATTTGGTTCCAAAGGAAGAGGAAGCAAAGCCTCCCATACTATGTCCGATTACAAAAAGAGGGATATCGCCGGACTCTTGCAAAGCCGCCTCAACAATGACATTTATATCGTCAATCATGTGATGAAAATCGTTGTAGAGGGTACGCGGACCTTCTGAGCGGGCATGGCCGCGATGATCAAAACGATAGACATTGAATCCACGCTTATTTAATTTTTCCGTCACATAATCGTAGCGTCCAGCATGCTCGCATAAACCATGAACGATGACAACTGCGGCCTTTGCATCACTGACCTTATTTTTACTGAAATAAAGCTTTGTACCGTCAAAGGAGGTGATCGTCGTTTCAATAATGCTCATAATCATTCCCATTCCTTTCGCTGCGCCCAAGCACATAACAGATAAAACCTACCAGTACTGAGCGTTTTTTAGTGTGCGTAATGTTTAAAAGCCATAAAATTAATATTCTATTAAAATAATATTGTTTCTTACAGAAACAATATTATCACCATCACCGCTTTTTGTCCACGCAAAATTTAAGCGCTTTCAAAAAAACGACCTACTTTGCCATTGACCAGCTCCAGGCAATTGAGCTGTCCTCCAAAGGAGCAACCACCGTCAATACCTATTTTGTCGCCGCCAAGCCAAATCGCATAGGAGCCGTGAATATCCTTTGTAACCGTATGACCAAAGACAACTACCTTTTCCATACGAGTTTTGTTCCTATAAAACTGCTCCTTGATATACAGCAAGTCATGAGTACTCTGCTCACATAATTGGGCTACTGAAGGGTTTAGACCTGCATGGACGTAGATGTAATCGTTATCCTCGTAATAGAAAGGAAGCTTTTTCAAAAAGGCTAAATGAGAAGCAAACTCCCCCAGCATCACATCTCGCGCTTCCTTCAAATGCTCTAAACGATTGCTTCTAGTTGTCCTACAGTAGCTATGTAACGTTTCGCTGCCGCCATGCTCAAAAAAACGGGTTATATCTTGCTCACTCGCCCGATTCTCCATCACCCTAACAAAACGATGGTCATGATTGCCTTGCAATGCAATTGCCCCCTGCTCTTGGACTAAATGCATAACTAATTCAACGACCTCTTTGCTTTTCGGGCCTCTACTTACATAATCCCCTAGAAGAATCAGTCTATCCTGCAAGGAACGATATTCGATTTTTTCCAAGAGCTCTATAAATTCGCGGTAACAGCCGTGGATATCGCTAATGACCAATGTTCGTTCCACATTCATAAGATTTAGTTGTCTCCCTTGTATGCATTTTTCTCTTTTCAAGCCATTTTCAACAAGTCTTGTATATAATACCACGTAAAACCTTTCTTCAAAACATCATGAACTATTGTGCTTACTTTAAAAATATAAGAATAGAAAAAGCACCTAGCGGGATCGCCAGCATGGAGCTGATCCCGCTAGATGCTTGCCTTTCATTTGTTCGTATTATTTAGCCAACAAGTCCTGTCCGCTCAATACTTTCGACAAAGTAGCGCTGCACAAACAAATAAAGAATAATGAGCGGCAAAATCGCGAGCAGTATTCCCGTATCCTGCACCATGCTCAAGTAAAACGGGTCTGCTTTGGAGGAGGCACCGTCTTGGAGGAAGATGGCTAAATTATAGGGCAAAGAGGACAATTGGGTAGACATCACCTTGCTCGATGTCAAGTAGGTTGTCGTAAAGAAGCTGTCGTTCCACTGCCATACGAAGGAGAAGAGCAACACGGTTACGATTGCCGGCATCGCATTTGGCAGCATAATTCGTAAAAACGTCTGCCCGACACCCGCACCATCCATATAAGCGGCCTCCTCAACCTCCTTGGGCACGCCTCTAAAAAATTGGCGAAAAATAAAAATATACAGCCCTGCTCGCAAGGAATTGGCTGTTATGGAGGTTAAAATAAACGGCCAATACGTGTTAAGCAAATTAACAGATTTCCCAGTCAATAAAGGAATCAAGCCCATTAAGGTAAAGTCCTTCAGGTTCAAATACACGGGAATAAGGATAGTCGTAGGCGGTACCATGATCGTTAAAATGACGCCGCCAAAAAGCAGCTTGCTCCCTTTAAACTTAAGTCTTGCAAATGCATAGCCCGCGAGCGCACAGGAGGCAGCCGTCAGCAGCGTCGTTGTCGATGACAGCGCAAGCGTGTTCAGCAGCGTCTGCCAATAATCCATAATGGCTATAGCCTGCTTCATATTATCCAGCGTATAATTTTGTGGAATCCATATGACAATCGGTGAGTAAAGATCTGTCTTTGACTTTATCGCTGTTGAAATCTTTTGCAAAATGGGATAGAGGATAACGAAGGATAAGCCTGCGATTAAAGTTAAACGAACGATGGACCACAGCCATCGCTTCCAGCTTTCTAACGATAATAATCGGGCCATTATCAAGGCATTCACGCTCCTTTTAGTCTTGGTAGAATACCCTTTTAGATACAAAATACGAGCTGATCAGCAAAATAATCATAATTGCCAGAAAGTAGAGCCAGGCCATCGCTGAGCTGAGGCCAAAGTTAAAGGTGGTAAAGCCCGTCTCCCGAATCAATTCCGTCATATTGTTCCTTGAGAACGAGTCGATAATCGTGTAGATCATATTGACTAGAATGAGCGGGCTGACCATCGGGAACGTAATTTTCCAAAAGGCTTCATAGCCGGTAGCCCCCTCCATCTTGGACGCCTCATAGAGCTGAGGAGATATCGTCTGGATGCCCGCCAAGAAGATCAAGAGCTGCACGCCCGACTGACTGACAATTTGATAAATACGGTCAACTGCCCCCGTAAGATATAGGACAATATCTTCATGAACTCCTGCATCCAGCATTAATCCGGCAAGCTCATAGGCGCCAAACGCATTGATGATGCTGGAGCCCGCATTTTGGTCATTGACGGCTTGAATCAAGCTTGTGCTCTCCAGCGTCATAATAACTCCCGAGGCCAAAATAACAGGCAGAAAAAAGATCGACCTTGCAATAGCTCTGCCGAAAAACTTCTGATTCAGCAATACAGCTAAAAACAAACTGAATATAACGATCAACGGTACGTTTACGACCATGTCCACAATCGCTTCTGTCAATATGCGATTAAAGCTCGTATTAATCGTCAACGCCTCTACAAAGTTTGAAAATCCGATAAATTGGATGCTCAAGCCCTCCGAGTTAGCTGTTATAGAGCTAAAGCTGTAGCGTAAGGAGGAGAGCAGCGGAATGAAGAAGAAAAAGACAAATCCGAGCACCCAGGGCAGTACAAAAATAAAGCCTAGAAAAGCCTTCTGCTGTGCATATGTCCGCTGCTTCAATCCGAGCTTCATTATAAGCTTCAAGAGCGCTCACCACCCGTAATATAGCTCTCGGCTTCTACCGTCCTGCCCTCAACCGTCACTTGAGTACGGTTATAATTTACAATGACGTATATTCCATTCTCATAAACCGTCTTAAAAACACCTTCATCCAGCTTGTCATGCGCGGTAATCCGCTCGTTTCGAACGCTCCTCAGCACGGCGTTCACTTCGTGATAGATGTCCGAGGCTTTATCTAGCCATAGCTTGTAATTGACAGCATAGAGATAATCGTATTCACTATCCTTTACCTTATAGTTCGGCTCGTAAATCCATTCGAAGTAAACACCCGCTCCATATTCCAAATTTTTCAGCACATATTGCTTTTCATTCGTATAAGCGGAAAGATTATACGGCGCCCCGGCGTATTCTATAAATCCACGAATGACCATCTGATAGAAGGGGATTTCTTCATCCTCAAGCTTAAATCCGCTGCCAGACAGCGGTGCATTCGTAATGTCGGACAAATACGCCAGCGCATAGGCATTTCCGCCGTTAGCCATCATGAGCAAATTTCCATCTCGAATTTTGCCCAGCGCCTCGCCCGATATAGTTTCGGACACCGTTCGATCAATTTGTCTATTTTTACGAAAATCGCTATTCAATTGATCGGCCAAATCCTGCAGCGCGAGGCCTCCAAGCTGAAAATTACGAATGCCTTTGAGCATGGAATCCGTATAGCCCGGTACGAGCCGTGGGGATATGACATAGGATGGCGATTTGGTTCCATCCCGTCGATTGAGTGCCCGATCAAGCGGATATAGCGTGGCAGGAACCTCTCTTAGCGTTCTTGAAGCTTCATCGGACTCATTGAATCCTTCTCCTGTAAGCGCAGTCAAAACGGCAACCTCCGGGTACAGAGAAATCCCCTTGCTTTGAGCAAACGCCACAAATTGCTGCAATCCCTTGCTCCCCCCGATTTCCTCATCGACCTTCATATGATCCATGACCTTATGATCAAGACCGTTATTGAACCAGCCAGCATACTTGAGCTTAATATCGTTTATCTCACGCTGCTGCAATTGCTCGACAATGATCTGCGCTTGCTCGAATGTCGTAAGCGGTTCAAGGGCCCGGTAGGGAATGCCCACGAAGTGCTTCTGCTTCGATATGCTTCCTACTAGCTGCAAATAGAAGGGCGTATTTACTTTCGAATCGTCAGCCTCGCGCTTAAGTAACCCATTATTTTTCTCCAAATATTGCTGATAATAATGGGCCATTCCTTGGTAAGAGGCTTGCTTGCCACTTAGAAAAGCATAACGGATCGTATAATCGCTTTTCATCGGATTTTCTTGAAATTTTGGGAGAGAACGCTGCTGCCCATTCCCATCCAGATAAACGGTTCCCTTATTGATCACATAAAAATTCGGATAAACATAGTTGTAGCTGTTCAACCTGCCTCCAATGTCCGCGTGGATAGTAGCAGCAGCAGCCCCCTGCTCAATGATCCCAAGAAAAGCTCCGCTTTCCCGAATGATCCCAAACACGGGGAGTCTCACCTTTTGTTCTCTAGCTGCATTTTCTGTCCTGTCTATCGTTTGATCCGACCCGTAGACAGGCTGCTGATAGGCCGGATATTTGGTTTTTCCATTGTTAAAGTGGATAAGGGCACCGGAACCGTCCGGAACGAACAGGGAACCGCCCTCATCCTTACCCCCTGCACCAAAAAAGCTGAGGAGCGAAATCGTGTTCACGGGATATTCCTCGGGATAGCGGATGCTGGAAACGGGAATTTTGGCAACTAAGCTGTCCTCATCCAGCGTATATTCAATCGTTGCTTGAAAAATGCGCGCGGCGGGCTTCTCCTGCGTAAATTGAAGCTCGGTCATGTCCTCCTGCAGCTCCGCTTCTGTATAACCCGATTTCTCCAATGCGGCGAGCGCCCGCTCCAATTGAAGCCCGTTTAATGCGCTGTCATTTCTTCTATAGACCGCTTTTTCCGCATCCTCCTTATAGGCAATGAGAAATGCTCTTTTTCCTGATTTGTCCAGCCTGCTCGATAATTGCTCGAAGCGGGCCTTGCTTAGCATTTGAGGTAAATCCTCTGCTGTTTTTGCGCTCGTGCCAAATTGATAAGAAACGCTGATCCCACTCGGAATCTCTGTGACATTGATCTGTTTATGGGCAACACTGTCTGTGTAGGAATTAATAGAGTTGATCTGGCCGAAGCTGTTATAAAAATCAATTTTTATTTGAGAGGACAATAAATCCTTGTTTACTCCCGTAGCAAGTGAATCCGAGTCTCGATCAAGCGGGTTGCTGTTCCATATTTCACCCGTATGTTTAATAAGAACCGCTATCGCCCCAGTCTGATCCTCTACGAATAACCGCAGTTGCTCGTTTTCAGCTACTCCCTTCATACCGGCGACACGAGAATCCGTGAAAGCAGCGCTTAAGGTCTTGCCTTGGGTAAAAACCGGCAAAGCCTGATTACCATCCTCCCTATGCTCGCCAGATGGCGTAGCGGAGCAGCCTGCAAGGATCATCCCGCTCAGGAAGCATGTGATCAACAGGGCTTTTTTGGCTATATTCATCTCTATGCCTCCTCCCTTAACTTCTCAAAACCATTTCTTGATAGATAACGGATATAAAAGCCAGCATCTGTTGGATTAAGCTAAAGAACAATAAGCTTAAGAAGGCCATAAACCCCATAGCTGCAATCGTCAAAATGATAGTTCCAATTGTTTTGGACGGGGTATATTGATGAACTGTCATATTGCCGACAAAGAGCAGAAACACGCACCAAATCATGGCGATGCTGCTGGAAAAATGATAAAACGCCGTCTCCTGCAGCGAAATGAAATTGCTCAACAAAATCCAAGGTAGATGGATTATAACGAACGGTATTAATGCAAAGCATGTTGAAGTAAAGATGTCGACAAACTTCCCTTCCCCATCCATTAAGGTCGTCAGCGACCAATTGGCCACACACCAAAACAATACAGGAACAACGACATACAAAATCTCCATAAAGCTGTTCAAACCATTTGGATTAACGAGGTTGACTACAAACCCGCTGTACTGGCTCTGCATAATATTGGTCACAGCAAGCAAAAACAAAATCACAAAAGAAATGACGATATTCGCCTTTTGATTGCGGTCATATTTTAGCTCCCAATAGCCATTAAAGGGATGCATAATGAGATAGAAAGGGTATTTGTACAGCTCACTGTTCAATGGAGGCAATCTGGCGTCCCCCTTTCTTTTTTCGATACTTTTTAATCAACAAGGCAACGATCACAAGTCCAAGCATCCCCGTCATAATCGCAGTAAAATGCTCCCGCAGCACTTGCTTGCGATAAAGCAGGAACGCCTTCGAATAGCCTTTCTGATCCATACTTTGTTTAAAATATTGCATAGCCTCGCCATAATCTCCCTGCCGAATCAGCGCTTTGCCAATTCCCGCGTAGGCGAATTCCAAATTTGCATTCATATTGATCGTCTGTTGAAACAACTTATGGGCCTGCTCTTCATCGCCTTTATAATAAGCCCTAACCGCCTCATTTAAGGTGCGACCGTATTCCGTTGATTGAAATACCGTGATTTCACCAAGCGCCTTATCTAATATAAGGTAATCATCACCAACACGCTCAAGTGCCACTGGCGTATGGAATTCACCCAATTGATTGCCTAGCCCGCCGAAAACATACATAAGATGTCCGTCGCCATTGTAGGTGAAAATTCGGCCTCTATTGGCATCCAAAATGGCGTATATCTCGCTGCCTGCGACATCAATATCGACCAATCGGGTTGGACCATCAGCCGTCATAAAACGAATATCTCCTTGTGGAGGAAAATAACCTTCCTCCCTTAAAATATCGCCGCCCCGTGCATTTAATTTTCTGACGTTATTTTGCATTTGACTATTTGTCGCATAGAGGAAGCCTTCATCATTAATATCCAAATTGGAAAACTCCGTCGGCGTGAACATGACCATCTGGCTCCGCTGCGCTTGGGTGGACAGCATTTTCCAAAAATACTCAACTGGGCTGAAAGACACACGGTTTGCGCCAATAAATGATGTGAATTCGCCATTTGCATTAAATTCCATAAATCCGTCGAAAACACCAATTGCCATCACATAGACTCGCTGCGCCTTATCCACGACAACTCTTACCGGCTCAAATTTAAAGGAATCTTGCAGCAGCTCCGACTCGGGCGACTCGATAACCTTCACCAGCCTGTCGTTTTGATCAAGATGAACGACTCTTTGATTTCCTGTATCAGCTACGAACAGCTGCTTCTCATCCGTTACGAATAAACCTTGAGGACTTTGGAACGTTTCCTCCTTGCCCTCATGGACGTATGAAGTAATTACTCGCACCAGCTCAAATTGCTGATTCAGAATGACGACACGATTATTGCCTGTATCAAGCAAATAAATCTGCTTATCAGCTGTAACATGCAAATCGCTCGGCTCCTTTAACGCTCCAATCCCCATGCTCTCGCCGTGCCATAAGCTTGTTGCTTTGTAGGCTGCTGGAGCGGCTACCGTATTCCCCCAAAAGGAATAATTGTAAGCGCTATCATCCTCCGCCGCCTTGGCGATCGTTCCTCCCATGCCCATGCTTATGAGGCAACAAAGCACAATGAAAAGGTATACCTTCGTCTCTAATCCGCCTTTCAACATCCTGCACGACTCCCTTCTACTCTTTCATTCCGGAAGTTGCCATCGTCTGAATGACGCTGCTCTGGGAAATGATAAACAGTGTGATCGGAACTACCATCAAAATTAGCGCGACTGCCGCACCGACGCCAGCTCTGGCAATTCCCCCTTGCGTAATTTGACCCAAAGCATAATGCAGCGTCTTTAAATTTTCACTATAGATAAAGCTGCCCCCATCGGTTCCCCATAACATAGGAAACTGTAAGATCATAAGCGTTAACCATGCAGGCTTCACATTCGGCATGACTATGCTCCAAAAAATCCGGTATTCATTAGCACCATCTATTTTTGCCGCCTCCAGCAAAGCATCCGGTATTTGCTCCATGAATTGCTTCATGAGGAATAGTCCTAACGGAAAGGCAAGTGACGGTATAATAATCGACGCATGCGTGTTAATCCATCCAAGCCAGGACATCACCATATAGTTGGGAATTGCCGTTACATGCCCAGAAAACATTAAGGACAGCACCACTATGGAGAAAAGCGTCTTTGATCCCAAAAATCGGTATTTCGCCAGCGGATATGCTGCGGCCGAGGCAAGAAAAATATGGCCGGCCGTACCTATAATGGTAATGATTATCGTATTTGCAATATATCGCGTGAGCGGTACCCACGAATTGCCCATGATCGCCACCAGGTCAAAAAAGTTATCCAGCGTCGGATTGTTCACAAATATACGTGGCGGGAAAATAAACAGCTCATCGAGCGGCTTAAATGCATTGTTCACGGCATAAATCAAGGGCATAGCCATAAAAGCGCCGAATAAGGCCAGTAGCGCGAATAGCAAAAAGCTGACGAGAAAGGAGCGATTAAGCTTTTTGGGCGTCCGAAGAACCGCAATCATTTTCATGGCCAACGTCACTCACCAACCTTTCGCAGCATTTTCTGTGTCAGCATATTCGTGCCTATCATAATGATAAAAAGTACCGTTGCAATGGCCGAAGCATAGCCCATCTCAAAGCGAATCGAGCCATAGTCCATCAGGTGAGTAACTACCGTATGCGCAGCATAGTTAACGCTTGGAAAACCAGCCAGCGCAATCGAGATGTCCGCAACCGCGAAGGCACCGGTAATTTGCAGGACGGCCCCGAATAATAGCTGCGGCCTCATAGAAGGCAGCGTAATAAACCACAATTCCTGCCAACGATTGTTAATGCCATCAACGGCGCCCGCCTCGATCAACGTCTGATCAATCGTTTGCAGGCCCGCGATAAAGGCGAGAAAGCTCGTGCCCAGGCTCAGCCATAGCTGGACGAGAATGACGATCGGCAAAATATATTTCTCATTGGTCAGCCATAAAATCGGTTCCAGCATAAATCCATATTTGATTAGAAATCCATTTAAATAGCCGTAGCTATCTCCAGAAAATACGATCAACCAAATAAAAAACACATTGCCAGAAATGGATGGCGCATAGAAAATCAAGGTCATGACTGCACGAATCTTCGGTGACAGCTCATTGATGATCCATGCAAATAGAAAACAAGCGATATAGCTGACAGGGCCGGTAATGACCGCGAACATAAAAGTATTTTTCAAGGCAATCATGAATACATCGTCGTTAAGAAACAGTCTTGAATAGTTTTGCCAGCCAACAAAACGCGGAAATTCGAGCACATTAAAATAAAAGAAGCTCAGGCCTAAAGAGAATACGACTGGAATGACCGTAAATGAAAAGAAAATAAGCATATATGGACTCATCAAAATATAGTGATGCTTGTTTCTTTTCAGCTCCTTTAACGTATGTGCCCATTTGGATGTTTTCGTTGGCTGGATGAGCTTAGGAATGGTTTTACCTGTTGCTGTTTTAGCCTGCATCGGCTTTCACCCCAATCTAGTACGGTAAGTTGAATTCCTTTCGCTTAATAGCAATTTCATCATTAATGTACAAAATATAATCAGATAACGCCTCGCGTGGATTCTCATTTCCATTGACGACTTTTCGGAAGGCATTATCCAGATGCCTGCCCGTGAAATAGCCGCCTGGAACCTGCGGAATTCCTCTCACCCACTGCCATTGGCTCTCTAAATTTTGGTAGTCCTTTATCGGCCAAGGCAATTGCCCCAGCGCCTCCATATTTGCTGTCGGATAACGTGCAGCTTCACCCATCAGCCCTTCCATCTCGCGTCCGTAAGCCACTTGGGTGTCCTTGTCCGTCCACCACTTCATAAATTCCCATGCCGATTCCTTGTCTTTCGCATTCTCCAGCATCATCACTGCGGTTGTATGGCTTGCAACCTCATGATTGATCGAGCCGTTCTGCTGCTCCATGCCGGGCACGATTGTAAAGTCCCATAGTCCTTTAATTTCCGGCGCCATAACCGTCAGTGCATTGTAGGTCGTATAGTCCGCAATGCCAACGGGCATCTCTCCCGTCCGAAAGCGATTAGGGAAGTCCGCCTGCAAAGGGAACTTGTAGTTCGTATAAAACTGCGACCATCTCTTGAAGGCCTCCATCGCTATCTCGGAATCCAATGCGCTTTTTTTGTCCTCATCCCGATAGAACGCTCCGCCATTTTGGTACAGCAGCATCGCGAAAGTCGCGTTCGGAACGAGGTTCGCGTTATTCGTTACTGCCTCAATAGGCAAATAAATCTCCATATTATGCTTTTGAAGAACAGAGATCATGCTGTATAATTGCTGCCAGGTTTTAGGGGGCTTCAATTCCAGCTCCTCCAATATATCCTTGCGATAAAACAGCATGGGAAATGTCTGCTGCTCCGGAAGAGCATACACCCCGTTGCTGTACGCATACGGTTCCAGTGCGCTGTCGCGGAATCGAGAGGCTACCTCTGTAAAATCAGCGAAGCTCGATAAGTCCGCCGCGGCGTTCCGCATCGCATAGTTGACGGGGACCTCTTCGCCAATTTGCATGGCAACGTCCGGCCCCTCTTCAGCTAACGTGGCTGGTAGAAGAATGTTGCCCGGAACGAGCCTGAGCTTCACTGAAATATTCGATGCTGATGTAAAGGAATCGTCAATCAAGCTTTTCAGCACTTGCGCCTGATCCCGCCCTGTCGTAATCCAGACGGTTATGGAATGCTGATTTTCTCCTGTATTTCCAATGCTGTCATAGTCTTCGGTATAAGAGGCTATATAGCCACCAAGCTCGTGCTTGAGTCGACCAAGCGCCGTCGCCTCCGCCTGAGGGAGCTCTCGATCTGGCGAGGAGACAACCAAATAATCAAGCGTCAGCGGTTGTTCACGTACGGTCAAAATCCATGTTCCAAGACCGCCGACATTAATTTTGAATGCATTCAAGCGCCTCGCGACGGTTTCCGGTTTATCCACCATTTCTTCCAATTGACGAACCATCGTATGCAGAACCGCTACTTTGTCGCTGCGCTCCCCCGTTGCTTGCTCCAAGTAATTAGCCACGCGTTGTATCGTTGCCGCTTGCTCCTGAAACACCTTCGTCATCTCCGGTATTCGCTTCTCCAATTGATAATCGCGGTACGGGTCCGGTGTATTCGAGGTAATCATCAATATTTTCCGAAACATTTCATTAAGCTGCAAAACGCTGGACTCAATCGTTCGCAGCAGCGGCGCAATTTCCCCAAGCGAAACCTCCATCCGAATTCGATGCGTACCTTTCGTCAGATGGAATAAATAAGGCTCTGCTCCTCCGAGTACGTTCATCTGCCAGTTCATATCGAATTTAAACGGGATTCGCTTCATTTCCGTAAACGGGTATTGCCCGTCAATCATCAGGCTGCGTGTGCTGTATACGCCCCGAAGCTGATCCTGCTTCCTCTTAAGGGCAATTTGATACAGACCCTCCTCCTCCACCTCAACTTCCCACTCTATCCATTGCCCTGGCAGCTTCCAATTCAACCCGCCAATTGTATTGACTCTAAGCTTGGAAACATCGTACGGAACAACCGACGAGCTTGATCTGTCGATAAGCGGGCTTAAGGTTGGAGACGACTTCAACACCGCCTCTTCCGCCTGGATCATCACGTATTGCTCTTTAACAGGCGCTAAGCCTGCGGCTTCATATTCTTTTTTGACCTCCGCATACGCTTTGGCCGCTTTCTCCTGATACAGCTCGATATAATCAATAGCCATCGGCTCCCGTGATGACGTCAGCGACAAGGTTTGCTGCCCTTGGTCAAAATAGAATAAATACGGCTCGTCATAATAACCGCCGCTGTCCGTTAAAGTCTTGAGCTGCCATGCCGGCTTCTCGACCTGTCTTGGGCGCAGATCGTTTCCTCTGTCGTCCCTTCTTATAGCTTCATCCAGATTGCCCCATAGTCGGTTGAACAATAGCATTTCCGCACCCTTGAACGGTACTTTATCATTAATGGCAAGCTGCCTTTCAATCGCTGAGCTTTTCCCCTCTATGGGGTAATAATGAATTCTAATGTTATACAGCCCCGATTCTGCCATCTCCATATTCCAGCTAATGGTTCCAGCCTCCGGCGTAATGACCGCTTTGCCATCCAGCCCTTCAAACCGATCTGCCATTTCAAAGCCTTCGCCAACCGTTTTCGAGAAGCTTTCTCCTTCGATTCGAATAACCTGAGCCGGGCGCTGGGCAGTCGAATAGCTTTTCAAATAGTCGTCATAGCCTCCCTTGACATAGGTATGTTCTCCCATCTCAAAAGCACTCATAGCTTGAACCGTACCCCTATCAGCTTGATTTTGAGGATTAAAGCCCCAAATGGACAAAAAAAATAAAACTAGAGCAAGTATAGCGATTGCATATTTCTTCGCTTTGCTGTTCAATTCTTCTCCCCTCCTGCTGCTAGAGATCAAATATTTCGAACAGCCCCCATTAAAAAATCGCTCAATAGGGACTGTTCAACCTTCGTCAGGAATCGCTATTTTTTATACACTTCGTCAATCGCAGCTTGAACATTCGCTTTATATTTGCTTATCACGGTAGATACCGAGTTTCCAGCCATAAGGTCGCCTATTATTTCGTAATATGGCAATTTCGGGAATGTATTGTGATCGAGAACCAGCATGCCTTTTCCGGAAATAATGGCGTTCTCGATATCATCCTCATTCGTAAAGTTGCTCTCCAGCGTAGCTTGGTCCGGATAATCATAAAGCGAATCGACATCGTTTATTTTTTCCCAAATGTACATGAGCTGCTCTGGATTCTCGACTTTTTTGGGAATCGCCAGAGACTGGAAGAGAGCTTCTCCAGCATGATAGGCGGAAGCACTCGGGCCTTTAGGGAAGGGAACGAAGCCAATGTCAAAATCCTTCATATCATTGTTGAGTCCTCCTATTTCCCAAATGGCGCCCGCATACATCAGCGTGTTGCCTTGACGGAAAAATTGGCCAGGCTCTGTCCAATCTCCGCCTTCCGTCGCTCTTGCAACCTTCTCGGTTGCCAAACGGGAAATGAATTGAAAGGCTTCAACCGTTTTGGGATCTTCTAAATTTTGCTTATCTCCTAGAGTAAGACTTGCTTCATTGGAGTACAGTGCTTGAACCATCAGCGAGCCTTGTGCAAGTCCCCATCTATCCAGCTTCCCATCGTTATTCGTATCCTTGTTGGCGTCCTTGGCCACTTGAATGAATGTGTCCCAATTCCAATTATCTTCATTTACATATTCCTGAAGCGGCTTAAGTCCCAGCTGATTCAGCAGCGTGCGATTATAAAAAACGCCACTCATAAAATCAGACTGATTTTCCGTAAAGCCATAGCCTCTCCCCTCATACTGCATAAACTCATTTGTAACCTTCTGATTGAATACCTTCGCATTTTTCGTATACTCATCAATCGGCCAAATTAAATCTTGCTGGACCAATGCCGGAATCATATAGGCTTTACCCAGTCTGACGATATCGCCAAGTGGCTCGCCCGCCACCAAAGATGCGACCACTTTCTGCTGATACTCACCGTAGTCAACAGCGACATATTCCACTTTAAAATTATGCTTCTTCATTAGATCATCCAGGTTTTTCTTGCGCTGAATGTTGTCCGGGTTGTCCTCGGGTATCGTCATATCCCACCACGATACGATTTTGATCACTCGTCCGCCCATGTCAAAATCCATCTCTGGCGTCGACTGTTCATCTCCAGCTGACTCACCAGCCTCATTACCCTCGGCAGGGTCAGCGGGATCAGTCGTTTCCGAGCCCTCGTTAACGCTTGCCTCTGCCGTTTCCTTATTGCTGTTACCATTACTGCTTCCAGTGGCATTACTTGCTGCATTCCCGCTGCATGCTGCTAGTGTAAATATCAACATTAAGCTTAATAAAAAGATTGACAGTTTTCTTACTGGCATATAGATCCCCCCTAAAAATGGATTACACAAAAAGTGTAGCGCTTACATTTATAGGCAACAACCTGCCTTTATTTAGATGAATCACCCTATAAGTTATAGATTTAAATGAATCCGCTTACTTGTTGTACCACCACTTCTTACAAATGGTAAACAAATGGTTGAGGGATAAAGAAATGCACGTTGTGAAGAAGCCGTACGTTGAACATAATGGAAACATAATTACTTCATTCGTATGACCATACATCCGAAGCCTATTATCAAAAATGAAAGTGAGGTTCTAACCGTGTATAAGGTATTGCTTGTTGATCCAATGATTCATTCGAGGCAGAAGACGCAGAACATGCTGGACTGGAGACATTTAGGTTTTATCATACAAGCGTATGCGGGCAATTCCTCGGACGCTCTGGCTTTAATGGATAGGGAGTCCTTTTCTCTTATTCTCATCAATATTAAAAACGCCCAAGCAGATGGTATGCTGCTTTGCGAGCATATCCGCCGGCAAAGCCGCGTTTCGATTATTCTTTTGGAGGGGAGCGATGATTTCCAGTTGGCTAGGAAAGCTTTGTCCTTTCAGGTAAGCGATTACATTTCACAGCCTGTTCAAGCAAGCGATTTAACGGCAAGCTTACTTGCTGTAAAAAAAGAACTGGAAGCCCTCGCTAATGATCATCAACCGTTACATGAATCGCCTGGCCCCTTTAAGCGAAGCAAGCAGGGCAAGTCGATTATTGATATCGTAAAAAAATGCGTGGAAGAAGAATTGCACCTTAACATTACACTTAAAAAAATATCGACCTTATTGCATTTCAACTGCGCTTATCTGGGTCAAAAGTTCAAAGATCACGAAAACATGTCGTTTAATGAATACCTCCTTCAGCAACGAATGGAAAAAGCAAAGCTGCTGCTCGAAAAAACGGATATGCGTATCTATGAAATTGCGAATGAGGTTGGTTACACTGAAATAGATTGGTTCTACAAAAAATTTAAAGCGTATACAGGAGCCAGTGCGAACGAATATAGAAAGCAAATTTCTTAAATTGATAGCTGTCATTGCGAGCACAAACGTACAGGCCAGCTTCCCTTACATGAGGAAGCTGGCCTGCTGCATGTCTATTAACCTTGTATATTCATTACCTGTAAAAATTACTAAGTACTACTACTCTGTTGCACTTCTTGCAGACAAATTGACAACCTCGTAATAAGCACCTTTCGGCTGCTGCTCCGTATCAAACAATAGCGGCCAATTTTTACGGCCTCTTACCGGGAAATAATCCAGCCAAGTATAGTCGTCTGCCGCTCCCCAAAACGTAACCCCTGTCAGCACATCCCTATACTCGCGGAACAGCTCAAAAAACTGGCGGTAACGTTGTTCCTGCTGATGCAGCATTTCAGCTGTCGGTATCGCGATATCCGTACGTCGGTCTTCAAAGGCGAAGACCGACACATCCATCTCAGTAATTTGCAGCTTCAAGCCAAGCGATGCATAACGCTCGATTGCCGCGCGGATATCATCCAGAGATGGTTCTGTTAAATTCCAATGTCCCTGCAGCCCAATACCGTGTATCGGAGCTCCCTGTTCAAGAAGCGTCTTGACGAGCCGATAAATTTTCTCGCGCTTCGCCGGATTGCACTCATTGTAATCGTTGTAGAACAACAGCGCCGCCGGGTCAGCTTCATGGGCAAATTGGAAGGCTTTCACCATGTAATCGTCGCCAATGCCCTCTAGCCACCTCGAAGGCCTCAGCCATTCATCCCCTTCGTCGCTGACCGCTTCGTTGACGACATCCCAGCAATAGCTGGTATCTTGGTAACGCTGCATAACCGCCATAATATGCGCCTTCATCCGGGCAAGCAGCGTTTCCCGTTCAGCTGTACCGCCGTTCCCATCGTCGAACACCCAATCCGGTGTCTGATTATGCCACACGAGCGTATGTCCGCGCAGCTTCATGCCATGCTCTCTGGCAAACTGAGCAATCCGATCAGCCGCCTCGAATGTATACGTGTCTTCTGTAGGGTGAAGGCTCTCAAATTTCATTTCGTTTTCCGCCGTCAAGCTGTTGTAGTGCTTGACCAGCAATTCACGTTGACTAACGATGGTGTGATCATTAACCGCTGCACCGATCAGAAAATCATTTTTGAAGCTTCCCGCCAGACTATCCGCTGAATTCAAATGCTGCTTCTCTGTCATTTTTCTGCCGCCTCTCGTTTTTTCTATGACGATGCTATTTTCCCTTCGCGCCCGTCAGCTGCAATACCCCAAAGCCGAATGCGTTCTGGTACGACTGTCCAGACCGATCATTCCACATGGCCACGCTATCGCGGCTTCCATCGCCATCCTCGTCATTATTGATTTGTACGTCAAAACCGATCAATTCCCCGGCTTTTGGCGCCTTGCCAATCCATGCGATAGATGCTTCCACTACATAACCATTCGCCGTCCGCTTCGTAGCCGAGATTAGATTTTTACTTAGTGAAGCCGGGTTGACACTTTGTTCATTATCGAAGTTGATTCGATACTGTCCGTCATCGGAATCATAGCTGCTGCTCGCCGCATTATTCTGGTCGATGAAAATTTCCACCGAATCCTGCTCCCACGCATTCGCGCTCTTTTTCGACAGCAGCGAGTCAGTCACCTCGGCCAGCACATACAAACGTTGACCGTCCCATAACGTTCTGACCTTAGCCTTCGATCCGCTTGATCCATTGACCCAGCGCTCGGTCATGATTGATTTTGCATTTGCCCATACCGCATCAATGCTGCCATCAATGACTGGCGTACCTTTTACAGCTTTAGTGTGCTGAGGTCCTTCAACCAGCTTCAAAATACCGAATTTGGACGTATCTGTATCCTGCGAATTCGTCTTGTCATTCCAGGATGCCTTCGTCACTGTGCTGCCAGACTTATCGACCATTCGCACATCGAACCCAAGCTCCTTTCCTAGCAGCCCTTTAATAGGAAGCGCAGCTTCAATGCGGTAGCCGCCTTCTGTCTTGACCGCTTTATAATTCACGGTTTTATCCTTATTCTCTCCACTGCGCTTGAATGTATATTTTTTATCATCCGCCTCGTAAGTCGTAGTCTTGCCATTGTTACTGTCTATATAGAGCTCGATTGCATCACTGCCATTCGCCGTTTTATCCAGCACATCAACCGATACATAAAGCTGCTTCTTATCCCAAAGCGTCTTCACCTTGGCAATTGCACTGCCATCCTTCGAGATGGATACGAGCGGCGCTCTATTCCAAACCTCTTCCAGTTTGCCGTCGATCTTCGCCGTTCCCTCCGCTGCCGTTGCTTGCATCGTTTCGACGGGCACCTTGCTCGGATCGACGAGCGCCCAGTACGCGAATTTCGCCTGAAGCCGCTCATCGAACAATAGCGGCCAATTATTGCGCGTGACAGGGAAAGTACGGAGCCATGAATTAAGATCGTCCTTGCCCCAGAAGATTACGGCATTGAGCTGATCCTTATGCTTTTTAAACACATCGAAAACTTCCTTGTAACGATTTGCCTGCTTAATTTGCAGCTCAAGCGGAAATACATCATAGGAGTCACTGTCATTCGTATAAGCACTCATATCAAGCTCCGTGACCTGCTGCTCAATGCCAAGATCCCGGAACGCCTGAAGCATATCATCAAGTGACTGAACGGACGGGGACGCAATGCCAATATGTGTCTGATGGCCGACGCCGTCCACAGGGATACCCTTGTCTTGCAGACGCTTGATTAAATCATGCAAATCTTGTCGCTTTTGAGGAATATCCGTGTTGTAGTCGTTAATAAACAGCTTGGCCTGTGGATCTGCAGCATGTGCATATTCGAACGCCTTCTCGATAAACTCCTCGCCTGCAATTTGGTACCATAGGCTGTTGCGCAAACCATTCGGCTTCTGGTCACCGGAATCAAGAACCTCATTCACAACGTCCCAAGCATAGATTTTGCCCTTGTATCTGCCTACTACCGTCTCAATATGCCGCTTCATTCTTGCATACAGCAATTCCTTACTGGCAAGATTGCCTTTCTCATCGTAGAACACCCAATTGGGCGTTTGGGAATGCCAGACGAGCGTATGACCGCGTACAGCAATGTCATTGTTTACAGCGAAATCAACGATTTTATCCGAGCGTGTAAAATCAAATTGACCTTCCTTCGGCTCGGTAGCATCCCATTTCAGCTCATTGCCTGCGGTTAGACTGTTAAAATGCTTCTGTAGCAGCTGTGCATCTGGGCCGGTGGCATCTTCGATTTCATTTACGAGCAAGGAAGTGCCCAGTAAAAAATCATCGGCAAACACATCTTTTAGAGCTGGAATATCCTTTTCAATTTCAATAGGCAACGCATCTGGAACGAGCGCAATAACAACATCGTCCACATTGAAGTCAAGCTTCGCATGATCTATGGACTCCAAATAAACACCTATAGTCTCAAACGGATGGAGCAAGCTGTACGCGCCCGTTAGCTTCACCCAACCGCTTTCTGTTACTGTCTTGGCAGCAACGGACTCATAAAACATATCCCCATTCGTTTTCCGCTCGATCAGTATGGAGACGGACGCATCAGGCGTTCCCGCAGGCAGGCGAACCCAAGCTGATAGCTCATAGGATTTGCCGACCTCCATAAACGAGGCTAGATTGAGCATTGGGCCGTTCCAGCCCTCCGTTCTTCCTGTAACCTGAAGACCAAATTTTCCCGAATGGGCAGCCGAGGCAGCAGCCGTCAGGCTCTCTTTGCCGCCGCGTCCATACCACCCTTGTGTAGTGCCGTCTTCGAAATCCGTCGTCAGCTGTTTAACTTCACTTGGCTGCGCTGTGCTAGCTTCCGCATTCGTCTGCTTTGGCAGCACGCCAATCGATAAGGACGTTACCATCAAAATAGCAGCCAGTAACAACGAAATAGAGTGTTTCAGTCGATTCTTCTTCATTTAAAACACCTTGCCCTTCAACTTATATTCCATTAAGCTCCCTATTGGGGCGTGTCATGGCAGCATTTGCATTCTTTGCAAGTATAGCGTTTTCATTTTGAGCCAACTACCCGTTGATCTTTGTGAATTTACCTGTCAAATTATAGGTTTAGTCTTATCTATCTATGTCGAAAGCTGCGCTCTAAATAACAAAAAGACCGCAAATCCCAACCAAATGGCAGGGGTTGCAATCTTTTTGCTTCTTTATACCTACTTACTCGTTATTATTTAATCCTTGCGGTCTAGCTAGCTTTCCGTCGCATAAGGATCAATGGTTTGAATCGTACCATCCTCATTGTAATGCAATTCCGTAAATTTAACACAGCGTTTATGATTGACGCCTTCGGAAAGGGAGCTGTCGTGATAGAACAAATACCATTTGTCTTCAAACTGAACGATAGAATGATGAGTTGTCCAGCCGATTACCGGTGTAAGAATCGTCCCTTTAAACGTATAGGGCCCCATCGGGTTACGGCTGACCGCGTAAACCAGCTTATGCGTAGTCCCTGTTGAGTACGACAAATAGTACCAGCCATTATATTTATGCACCCAAGGTCCCTCGAAATATCTTCGCTCCTCATCACCAGCTAGAATCGGGCTTCCGTTTTCATCCAAAATCGAGATTTCATGCAGCTCGCCTTGAAAAGACAGCATATCCTCGCTCAGCAATGCGACACGCGGACCGAGCGCTGCCTCCTCTGCCTTCGGACCTTCTGCGTCCGGCTCAAAGACGCCGTTTTGCCATTTTTCCAGCTGTCCTCCCCAAAGGCCTCCAAAGTAGATGTAGGACTTATCGTCGTCATCCACAAATACAGCCGGATCAATGCTGAAGCTGCCCGGGATGTAATCTGGCTCTGGAGTAAAGGTCCCCGCAGGTGTCGCGCTTGTGGCTACGCCAATCCGAAATATTCCTTCATGATCCCGAGCGGGGAAAAACAAATAATACGTATTGTTCTTATAGGCAGCATCCGGCGCCCAAAGCTGCTTAGAGGCCCAACGGACATCCTTTAGATGCAATACCTCGCCATGGTCTACGACAGCAGCTTCAAAATGGTCTAGGGACAACACATGGTAATCCTCCATTGCGTATTGATCCCCATTATCGTTGTCAGGACCATCATGGTCGAGATCATGTGACGGGTAAATATAGATTTTGCCTTCAAATACGTGTGCAGAAGGATCTGCTGTAAAAATATGAGTAACCATTGGTTGATTTGGTACTGGTGCATTAGACATATATATTTTCCTCCCAGTTAAGCTCATTTTAAAGTCATAACAAAGTCATTTCGAAGTCATCTCAAGTTACATGGCATCATAACGAAAGCGGAGAAGCAGCACGTGAATTAATTTTACCGATTCCCTCCGTTTACAAGGAAGCTGTCGCGGTATTCTTGCGGCGTTATTCCCGTCGCCTTCTTAAAAAAGCGCGTAAAGGAATGAGCCGCCTCATAACCGACAGCAAAGGATACTTCTCGAATTTTAAGCTCCCCGTTTCTTAGCAGCTCTCTCGCTTTTTTCAAGCGGCAGCTATCTATGTACTCGGATAAATTCACCCCTCGCTCCTGTTTAAAAAACCGGGATAAGTAAGATGGGTTAAAATAGTTGATTTCTGCCAGCCGCACTAAGGATAAGTCCTCACTTAAATGTTCTTCAATATAACGACAAATACGGTCGATTACACTGGTTGTCTGCTCTAGCTCGCCGTTATATTTAACTTTGAATAGGCGGTCGGCAATGACATGCAAATAGGCAATCCCCTCCTTCATAGATGAATGCTCATCAAGACGCATCAGTTTTCCATAATCACCAAGCTGGTGGTAAAGCCCCCAGCGATTAATGGAAGAAAGCAGAACAAGCGCGATAGAATAATAGCTCTCTATTGCTCGGTGGACATTGCATGTTGGATGCAGCATGCCCGCCGTCATTTCCTCCACTACCTCGTAAAACTTCTCTCTTCTCCCAGCTTCAAGATAGGCTTCCATCAGCTCTGTTTTTTGAGCAATCATACTGTCTTCTTTCCTGTTTGCAGGCTCAAGCTGCTCCATGCGATCTGTTAAAATAATGGACAAGCCGTCGGTAATGGTCATTTGATGCAGCTGACGCAGTCTTTCATATTGCTGCGATACCGCTTCCCATTCACAAGAAGCACCACTTATAGTGAAGGCAATCGTTAAGCCTAGCGATTCCAAGCATGTCTCCTGAATGAGCTCAAGCGTGCCTTCCAAATAGCGAATTAAATGACTATAAAACCTTTCCTCGACATGCTCAGACGGCTGAAGCAGCCATAACAAGTTGCCATGCTTATCAACAATCCCAATATGTCGCGTCAGCTCTGACAAGTAGGAATGTCCGATCATTCTGGCGGAATTTACAATCTCGCTTCTATCGGAGTAAGGAGTCTCAGCTGGATATGACAAATGACCAACTACCATCACAACCGGAATTAACGGACTCAAGTCGATGTTCAGTTTGCCAAATTCCTTAACCAACACCTCTGGATCATGGCAAAGAAGATGGCTCTTTTGCAAAAGATGTCTAATATACTCTCCTTGTGCCATAAATTCAAGCGCATACATCTGTTCACGGGATCGCTCGACTAATGCACTCAATTGATTGTTTTGATGGATCTCTTGCATCACTTCTTGCACAACTTCCGTAACCTTCTTATAGCCTTCCGTCTTCAATAAATACCGGACATTCGACATTTGAATCGCCTTATAGGCATACTGAAATTCACTATAGCCCGTTAGGAAGATGATTTTGCACCGTGGCCAATACATCTGGATTTCATCAGACAGTTCCAGGCCGCTCATGCCTGGCATGCTAATGTCAGTAATAACGATGTCGATTCGGGTACGTTGCAGCCAATTAAGCGCTTCTTTACCAGAGTATGCTTTACAGACATCCAGCCTATCTGGCATCCATCGCTGAAATACTTCATATAACCCATCCGTAATGATATCCTCATCATCCACAACTAACAGTCTAAGCAATCTCATTCTCCTCCTTCAGCTTGATGCGAATGACGACCTTGAGACTATTCAGCTCGCCTTTAGACAGAAGCAAGCCGCTATTTCTTCCATACGTTAAAATAATACGCCTGTGAATGTTCATCATGCCCGTCATTTCGTAAGACTCTGTCGTACTGTCTAGCCGATTTTGCAAGGCTTCGATCTCGGCATCGCTCAATCTATTCCCATTATTCTCCACTATAATCCGGGCCTCATTCTGATCCAGCTCAAAAGCAACACGAAGCAGCCCATCTTCCGTCATTTTCTCCAAGCTATGCTCATATGCGTTTTCGATAATAGGCTGAATGATGAGCCTCGGCACTCGGATATGCTCCATTTCCTTTGGCAGCTCATCAAACTCCACGCGAATCCGTCTTGAGAACCGGAGCTTCTGAATTTCGGTGTACATGCGAGAGTGTCTCGTTTCCTCAGTCAGCAGCACATTATCCTCCCCATTACGGGTAATGAATCTAAAATATTCCCCTAGCATATTCGTAAATTCTTCAATACGCTCGGTATCTCCCGTTCTGGCTAATGAATTGAGGATGAAAAAGCTGTTATAAAGAAAATGGGGATTGATTTGAGATTGAAGCTGCTTGAGCTCCGCCCGCTGCATCATCAGCTTTTGCTTAAAATCCTGATCAATGAGTGCCTGCAATTTATTCAGCATTTGGTTAAACCGATTATACAAATAGCCGAACTCATCCTTCTCTTCGTGCTCAATATGAATATCCAATGCACCTCCTTCCATTCGCCTAAAGCTCTGAACGAGAAGCAGCAATGGTTTATGAACGAATTTATAAGTTGAATAAGAATAAATAGCGATGGCAATGAAGGTCATGATCGCAAATAGCCATGCCCAGATTACGAATTTGCCCAGCGGCTTGCGCACCGTTTCCTCGGGCAAATACGAAGCAACGGTAACGCCCAATTTATCAGAATGTGCTTTATCTATATGATACTTTTCCCCATCAATAACCAGCCTGGTTGTGCTGGCCTCTTCTACTTCTCTTATATCGCCTTGAAGCCTTTCACTTAATTCCTCGTCGCTCATCAATACAAATCCCGTCGCATCCGAAATAAGAAAAGATCCGCTTTCTGGATATATATTGACTTGGTCCAGCGCGTATCTCAGCTTTTCCCTATCCAATTCAATTTGTATGACGAATAGCGGCTCCTCTCCCTTCTTACCGCTATATTTGGAGGTGCTAAGATGCAGGGTGTTCTCCCACTTTACAAGTCGCTGCTCGCTCCTGCCCATACTGAAGCGAAAGTAATTGTACTTATCAGCGTCAAGATCAGAGATCGCATTGCTAAACGAGATTGTTTTGTTAATAGGACGGATATGTACATAAACATCCTTAATATATACACTGCTATTTTTAAGAGAAGTTAAGCGCCGGATCAAATAATTTAAGCTCGCTTTTTTTTCAACATTGTTCATCATCTCCCACGTAACCACGAGCCTATTCAATTCATTATCTTCCAGCAAGTCGAACTCCTGCAGCTCCATCCATTCGATTTCCCGATTAAGAGCTTCCAAATAATTGGTCAATTGTGCTTCAGAAGTCCTCGACAGGCCTTCGCTGGCATTTTTATAGCTCCAATTATACAAATATACGCCTAACAGGATAATAGGAAGAATGACAATGAGATAAATAATGACCTGTCGCATGAATATCGTATTACGCCAAGAATGAGCGGGAAATTTAAGCAAACTAAATCCTCCGATGCTGCTTTTATAAGTCGTGAGCAAGTGTTGTATCTTCCAGCAGACAAAAGTCGAAGAAGCCTCTCCCTACTTCAGATTACTGCCTCTTTCTGCATACCACTGGTTTACCTCCGCTGTGGCGCTGTCTCCGCCCAATTTCTTCCAATCTTTAACAAACCGGTCGAATTCGTCAATGGGACTGCCAAGTATAATATTAACGAAGGTGTCGATTTGAAGATTATACAAAATCGATTGCTTCACAAGCATCGTTTCCGTTGGTGGTCCTACAAAGCTTTCATATAACAGCTGGTCTTTTTTCATATATTCGTCAAGAATGGAAAAAGCGCCAGATGACCCATAAGTCCGCTCCCAGCCCCAGCCTGACTCTTTATTCGCATTTCCAGAACGGGAGATTTCGATATTTTTATAGATGAAACTAGCTTCATCCTTTAAGACCGAATGATCGCCGTTTCCGCCAGCCTCAGCTATTTGGCGATACGCCTCAAGATTTTTCATTGCCGGGAACGGCGTAACTGGAGAAAGCTTCCAGACCGGAAACGGGGAGCTGTAATAGGTTTCATATTCCGCTGTCCCACCCCAGTTCTTCTCCAGATGCAAATTAAAAAGCTTAACAATGGCTTCAGGATGCGGATACCCTTTCCTGACGGCAAAAAAATGGCTCGTGTTGAACCGCAGCGGAACCTTTGGCGCTTCCCCTGATGCAGAAACGATCGGAAATGCCTGCCACTCCGCATTTGGTTCATTAGCACGGCTTAATTGAACCGTAAAAGACCCCCATTGCTCGCCATAAAGCATGCCCACTTTACCGTCAGCAATTAGCTTTTCCTCTTTCAAGCCATCCTTTAGAGCAAATTCGCTATCAAGTTGACCATCCCGATACATATTTTGCAAAACCTTTAACGCCTCTTTCACTTCTGGTTGAATTCCACCATATAAGAGTTTTCCCGACGCATCCTTCATCCATATATTGGGATATGCTTTATAACCAGCCATAAAGCCCGTCAGGCTCATAACGGGATCAAATAAATACTGAGTCACTGCTAGGCCAAACGTATCATTGATGCCATTTTGGTCAGGGTCATTTTCTGTAAACGCTTTCGAAATAGCTAGCACATCGTCCATCGTTTTCGGCGGTTCCAAGCCCAAATTGTTTAGCCAATCTGTACGCAGCCATATAAACATCGCCCCTTCAATAGAGGAGCTTGTCTCTGGTATTCCCATTAGCTTCCCTTCAACCGTTGCTGCTTCAAAGGGGCCCGTTCCCTCTTGGCTTAAAATTTTCTTCGTAAACGTTGAACCATATTGCTCATACGCTTCAGATAAATCCTGAATCAGTCCTGCGTTGCTGAGCATCCTCAGCTCTTGTGCATTGACTTTGACGACATCGGGAATTTTTCCAGAAGCAAAGGCCCCGCTTAGCTTTTGATGATAAAGGTCACCCTTGGCGATCCATTCATATTTGATTTTAATGCCAAGCACCTGTTCATATAAACGAATCCATCTATTATTCTCCAATGTTTCTCCCGGCAATTGACTGATTAAAGCCTCTAAGCCATCGCTACTTTCTCTTGCAAAGGATAGTTCAATAGCTGGATGATAGGGGCTCAGCGCGGGCTCTTCATAGATAGTCCCTCCTTCATGCCTGTTCGAGCTTTCTTTATTAGTGCTGCTGCTATAATCGCATGACGTTAGGAGTTGAACAGACAATAATGCAGCAAGCAAAAGCTTGACCTTGTTCATTATTGGTAACCTCAACAGATGTGCCCCATTTCACATTAGAAAATAACGCCCCAGTCTATGACTCTAATTATCCAAATTACGAGAAGAAACACAATACCCATCTCTTTATTTTGTTACCAATCCTTTACTTTAAAAGCAAATAAAACTTCCGCCCACCCCATGCTTCTACGCTATTCCCGCCACCGAATATCCGCCTCGTAATATTTCCGGCTCACCGGACGCTTGCGCAGCTTCACACGAAGCTCGCCATCCTTCACAATTGCTCTGCACACACGGGCGCGCACCCCAACAGGCAGCTTTATGATTTCTTTCCTATTGCCGGGCAGCCCTTCCACGCGCAGGCGGTCTTCCTTTACCCATAAACGGAGCTCCTCTGAGCGCACATGTGCGGGAAGCGGGTATTTCACGATGATAAATTGCTCACTCTGGGAAAAAGAGTACGGCGAAGCCTGCTCCGCAATAGCTCCGGCAGCTTCAGGCAGCGCTTTGGTCATCATT
Source organism: Paenibacillus sp. KS-LC4 (assembly GCF_036894955.1). NCBI lineage: Bacteria > Bacillati > Bacillota > Bacilli > Caryophanales > Paenibacillaceae > Paenibacillus > Paenibacillus sp. KS-LC4. Next base: position 3,925,177 of record NZ_CP145905.1, read on the forward strand.
TTGCGCACAAATTGCTCCACCCAATCTGGCTCACGCAGCACATCAAACCCTTTAGGCAGCTTCTGCCCCTCTACCCAGCGTTCGAGCTCATCCCATTTAGAATCCATCGCTTACCTCCCGCCTCCCAGCCTCTCTCCACTATATGCGTCACCCAGCTAGGCGGATACTTCTTAGCTGCTTCTGCTGCAAAGCAAAAGCAAGAAGACAGGGCATTTCCGTTTGCGCAAGGCTTCAACACCCTATATGCAAGGGAACCTCTGGGCGAATGCCGCATACGATATTACAACCATACACTTAGCAGCAAGGAGGTCTTTGCTATGCCCGCTATAGTCGGCTTTGTAAAAATCGTTAGCGTCGGCTCCAGCTCCATCGTCCAGTTTGGCGACGCCGTGCAAATGTCGCCCTCCAGCACTTCCAAAACCTATGCTGGCTCGGGCTCCTTCCTTACCGGAAGCCTGACGAATTCCAACAACGCCGTAAGCGCCACAAATACGCTTGATCCAGACGTACAGGACGGCACGCAAAATGAAGTAGCAAATGGGGTCAATATCGTATGAATTGGACCGTTCATCAGACGATTACGATTCATCAGCTCCGCGTGGACAGCGTATCGAACAGCTCTGTCCTGCAAATTGGCAGCGCAGGCTCCATTCGCTCCTTGTCCCAGTTGTATAATACGGGCGGCTTCACCGGTCCGGCCGCCCAGCTGGGTGGAGAAAATCCGCTCTCCTTCGTTCCGCTGCCTAATCCGACCTAAGATAGGAGGTTTCAACGATGCAGCAGCAGCAGCAGCCGAATCAACTGTCTCCATGGCAAGCCTGGTCGCTTGACGTCGCAAGGCAGCTCCAATCTCAGCAGGAAAGCATCGCTTCACTTGAGCAGCAGCTTATCGCCATCTGCGAGCAGCTCAAAAGGCTTGAAGCGAAGCCTACTTATAATGTGGAACATTTGCAGTATCATTTTGACCAATTGAAGGTAGAAAAGCTTGAAGGCACGCTCAATATCGGCATGACGCCGCAGGGATCGCCGGATATGAATGGCGATATTGAGCAGATGGCTGTATCCAAGCCGCTCGTCTATCCTGCTCCGCCTAATGGCGCTGCTCAGCCACCCGACCCTTATGCCCCCATACAAAATGATTTGAACCAATATATTGATAACGAAGGCGCTCAGAAGCTCATGCAGATGGAAAAGCAATTTTGCATGCCGCTCGACCCCCATCACCGCAGACTCATTCTGTCCGATATCCGCAGCCAAATGCCTACTCGCATCCAATATTATGCAAGGTCGCTGCCGCGCCAGGAAGGTGTTAGCGAGGAAGCTGCTGCCCTTCAGAACAGAGCTGAGGTATTCGCCAAAACAGCTCGCGATGCCGATGCCGCCATGCTTCAATATATGCAGCAATTACAGAAGGGGGGCGTAAGGGAAACCGATGATTAAATTTATTGTTCACAATGATTGCCTGAGTGTTGGCAAGGTAGACATACTCGGCGTATCCAGCGCATCGCATTTCCAGATCGGCGACAGCGACTATGTTACGCTTTATTCGATTTTTGATACGCCGCCGGAATCTGTTATTGTTGGTCCGCTTGCCCCTTTCCCGGAGCCAGGCAGTGCCAGCAGCGCTATTGGAGAAGACGGGGAATGAAGGTAGACGAAAATCCGAATGACGCATATATTTATAGCTCTGGTTTTACAGCTTCCCCTGCATACGAGCCATTTCCGCTCGATTATCCTATTCGTACAGCTGAGGTTGGCGGATTGACGATTGTCAGCGCCTCAGGGGCGACCATCGTCCAGCTTGGAGATCGCGGGCAATCGACGCCAAAGCTGCGCGCACTAGCCCTGCAGAGGGAAATAGATCATACACGGGCCGGCGATGTTTATTTTGAATCGTATGATCTATTCACCCAGTCGTTTCCGAGCTTCGATGATTTCGACGGCCCTGCTACAGACATCATCCATACAAAGCGCACCAATCATTGTCCGCGCATCATCGTTGGCTGCGTATATATTATTGCTATTGGCTCATCAGCGAGCGTGCAAGCGGGCAATGCGATGGAAACGACCGCCGAATCGCGGATTAAACATATTCGCCAGTTTAAGCGTCCCATTCCAGTGCCAGGGGTCGGCTGTCCGCTTCCTCCTCTCAAGCCTGCGCTGTATAGGTGAATGGCAGCATATTCAACAGCTGTGCGGAACGAATGACTCGCAAGGCAAAATGCCCTTGCCAAGCCTCTGTTCTCTTAGCTAGGCATTAGCTGAAAAGCAGATGTGACGGTACAAACGTCCAATTTTCCCACACGCCTCCGGCATATATTAACCTTGTGAACGAAAGCTTCACGCTAACTAAAACATTCAGGAGGTTGTTAATAGTGGGATACCCTGTAGCAGGCGCTAACGTAGGTTGCGGTCCAATCGCGGGTGCCAACAGCTGTTGGACAAATACGGGCACAATTCTCGTTCTCTTCATTTTGCTTGTTATCATCTTGCGTACCTTCTGCTTCTAAGCCTATTCACACCCTTGCACATTAGCGCATCATGAAACGGCTTGCTTGTATGCCTTAAATCCAGCTTCATCTCAGCAGCATTCGCAAGTAAAAGGGTAGGCGGATACAGACACAGCAATAACCGGCGGGGGGCATGGGGCCCTGCCGGTTATTGCCGTGCGTGTCTAACTATTGCTCCGAAGCAAGCTTCGCTATTTCCTTCGTAATCGTATCCCCGCCCTGCATGCGCCACTGCTTGACGAATTCGTCAAAGCTGTCCAAGCTTTGATCGCCAACAATTATTTTCAAATAGGTCTCATTCTCCAACTGCTCAAGTGTCGCCCATTTTGCCCCCATTGCCGGGGTGGAGCCGTAAAAAACACTATTCACTTTAATCATCGGCGTTTTGCGGATGACACCGACGCCATATTCATAAGCCGCCGCGGGCTTCCATGCATCTAAATTCCCCTTCGGGTTTTGATGCTCCGTCTCCGTCATTTCATACAGCTGGTAAGTATCAGGATCAAGCGTCGCAGGATCACGACGGCCCTCCAGCACGCTCTGCAAATTGTCATACCGTTTGTGTACCGCATCCGAATAATCAAGCAGCAGATCAAAAGGATAATAATGGCGCAGCTGCACACCGGACTGGGACGCATATTCATCCAGCCACTGGGTTTCCTGAATGTTCGGGTCCAGCCTCCGCTCCAGTCGGGTAAATACATTGAGCAGCTTAACGACCGCCTCCGGATATTCGTACCCTTTACGCACGACGAGATAACGATCCGTTACCGGTGCGGTATGTGTTACATACTCGCCATTCGCATCCAGCGGAGCCGCATAAGCGCGCCATTCTGCTTTCGCATCCTGTGCTACTGCCTCTGAGAGCGGCCAATAAGGCACCCACCACGGTCCAAAAAACATCCCTGCCCTGCCGTTCACAATTGGCTGCTCCGACTGTTTGTATAGCACAAACTGATTATCTATCAGTCCCTGCTTATACCAATCTGCCAGCTGGCCGAGCGCGGCTTTGCTCTCCGGCGTAATGGAACCGTATACGACATTGCCGCCTGCATCCCGCGTCCAATTTTTCGGAAAGGCATGGAACGCATGAAAAATAGAATCAAAGCCGCTGGAATTCGGCTTCTGTCCGAATACGACCATTTTGTCACCGGCTATTCCAACCGTATTCGCCTTGCCGTCGCCATCAGGATCACGCTCTACGAAGGCCCGGGCAATTCCCTCAATATCACGCAGCGTCTTCGGCGGCTCCAGCCCCAGACGATCAAGCCAATCCTGGCGAACCCAGAGCAGGGTAACGGCGTCCGTCTCAATCGCCACATTAGGCAAACCGTAAAGCTTACCATCACGCGAAGCCTCCTCCAGCGCCTTACCTCCCGAAGAGGCGTAAATATCGCGCACCAGCTTGGAGCTGTAAGCCTCGTACGTACCCGTTAAATCCTGAATCATATCATTGTCGATCAGCTTCCGCAGCTGCGTGCGGTCAACGACCATCGCATCAGGCATATCATTGCTCCCAATGGCAAAGTTGATTTTCTGCTCAAAGGCCTCTTCGCCCTTCGCTTCCCAAGCATGAATCACCTTAATATTCGTCAGTTGATCCAAGTAGCGGGAAATGGGGTTGTTGTCATTGGTGTCGCTGCCAGACAAACGGGATTCGGGAATTTTGAATCCTACCCGAACGCTGACTCGCTCTGGCATGCTCCCATATGCCAGCGGCTCCGCGCTGCTGTCCGCCAGCGCTTCTCCCTGCAAGCCAGCTGTCTGCGCTGGGCTATTATTACCTGTACAGGCTCCTGTCAGCAGCAGCACCGTCATTATAAGCAAGGCTGCTCTCGCTCTCATTGATCCCCCTCCATTCCCCCTGGATTGCCGCTTGCTCAACCGCCCGTGCGCACTCGCTCGGCTCGAAACTCGCTAGGCAAGCTGCCGACCAGCTCCCGAAACAACTTGCTGAAATATTTATCATCCTCAAAGCCTACCGCGCAAGCAATTTCGTAGACTGGCATTTCTGTCGTGAGCAGCAGCTCCTTCGCGCGCTCCATTCTTATGCCGCGAAGCATGACGCCAAAGGGCATACCCGCAAAACGAGCAAAGCAGCCGCTAAAATAGCTCCGGCTCATTTTCACATAATCCGCCACATCCACCTGATTAAGCTTGCCGGCCGCTTCACGACGAATGTAGACCGTCGCCCGCAGCATGCACTGAAACACCTCTTTGGAAAACGACAGCGCAAGCATTCTGCGCTGGGCATAATCCGAGAAGCGGCGCAGCCAGCTTTTAAAGTCCTGCCAGCAGCGCGTACGAATGAGCTCTGCGCGAAGCCCTTCCGCCTCGCTTGGGTGCATCAGCAGCGAGGACCAGCTCTGGCATAAGCTTATACCAAACTGCTGGAGCTGCTCCGCGCTCGCCCGCAGCTGCTCCAAGCGGCATATGAGCATTTCCCAAGCATCAGGGTAAAGTGCCCAGCGTACATCAGCCATGTCGGCATCAAGCAGTTGAAGCTGCTCCTCCTGATCAGCTGATGCCGTAAACCGCTGCAGCTCGGTAAAGCTCAATTGAATGGTGTCATGCTGGTCGGTCGCCATATAAAACATCGCAATAGCAAAGTGCTCCTCAAGCGAACGCTTCACCTCTGCCAGCTCCTTCTCTTGAAGCCCAGTCACGATAGCATAATGAAACCTGCCCTTTAACAGCTGGGTCAGCTCCCGCTGCCAGTCCGGCTCTGAGGTTAGATGCAGCAGCGGGAACAGCCATAGTCCATGCAGCTCAACCAGCGAAAAATTTTTCAAGGCCGGATGCCGACACAGCTCGTCTTTCCCTGCGCCTTCCGTTAAGGGACAGCACACCAGCGCAGCATCCGCCTTCAGCCGTTCCGATGCGCCGCTTGGCTCCGCTCCTGCTCGAAAGCTGCTTTCCCACCGAAAGCGCTGGGCAATTCTGTGCATCACTTCATCCGCTTTATCAGGCTCAAGCAACGTCTTCACAATGTAATCAATGGCGCCAAGCCGAAGCGCCTCTTGGACATAATCAAACTCATGATGGCAGGTCAGCACAACGCTGCGAATAGCGGGAAAACGCTGCTTGATTTGCTCGATAAGCTCAAAGCCGGATAGCTGCGGCATCGTTATATCGGTGAATACAAGATCGACCTCCGTATGCGTGAGCAGCTCCAGCGCTGCTTTTCCATCCGCCGCCTCGCCTACGATGGATAGGCCAAACTTCGACCAGTCAAATAACGATATAAAGCCTTTGCGAACCAGCCGCTCATCATCGACTACAATCGCTTTAATCATCGAACTCCTCCTTCGCTTTACGCGGAATCACGATGGTTACTACCGTTCCTTGCCCCAGCTCGCTCTCGATGCAAAACTGCATTTGCTCATTATAAAATTGCCTCAGCATTCGGTTCACATAGGACAGTCCGATGCCAAGACCACGCTTCTCCTTGCTGTCATCACCGGACAGCAGCTTTGCAATTGTCTCCGGCTTAATACCGGAGCCATTGTCCTCTACGCGAAGCAGCAGCTCCGCAACGCCGACAGGCTCTATCGTAATTACGATGCGCCCTGTACGGTCGCTCATTCCATGGTAAATGGCATTTTCAACGAGCGGCTGCAGTAGAAAACGCGGAACCGCAACCTTCAGCACCTCATCAGCAACGTTAAGCTCAAATTCGAATTCATAATCATAACGAATGCGCTGCAACTCCATATAATTCGTCATCGCTTCTATCTCTTCATTAACGGTTACAATCAGGCTTTGCTTGCCCAAATTATAATGCAGCACCTTGACGAGCAGCGTGACCAGCTTATCAATTTCCTTCTGCCCATTCATCCGGGCCAGCCACTGCACGGTATTAAGCGTATTATGCAAAAAATGCGGATTGATTTGGCTCAGCAGCTTTTCAACTTCAAATTGCCCTTTTTGCTTTTCCTTGTAGGCAACCTCGGCGATTAAATCATTAACCGTCGTTTTCATATTTTGAAAATTGTTAAGCACGAAGTCAAACTCCTCGACATTGGTAAAAGAAACGGGGCTTGTGCGGTTTTCCGCCATACGCACAATTTCTACATTGACCTTGCGCAGTGGACGATAAATTTGCTTCAAAATAAACAGCGCCAGCAACAGCGCGAAGACGAGCGTGGAGCAACCTAGCACAAGCATTTTACTAAGCCAGGCATTCCTTTCGCTGTTGAAAGCTGATTTGCTGACAACGGCGATAAGCTGCCAGCCTTGGGCGCTCGGATAACGGAACAAATGATAGTCCGCTACCTCCATATGCAGCTCGGGAAACCCGGAGGCTACCGCTTCGCGCACCTGAGCCGGCATGCTTTCATCCTCCATATACGTCATGCTGCCCTGCTCATTGACAAGCACATGCGTAACCTTCATGCCGTAGGTTTGCTGCTGCAAAATGCTGCGAAATAAATTGTAATTCGTTTCCAAGTAAATATACAGCTTTTGCCCGCCGTCTACACGAACGATCCGCTGCTCAGAAAACACCATATTGCTGCTGGAGCTGTACTGCGTTTGATGCGGCCCATAATAATCCGCACCATTATAATGAATAAACAAGGGCAGCACGCTGCTGTCAAAGTTCGGATTCATGGCTAAATTGGAAAACAGCACTGGATTTTCTTCGTCTGGCATAATGTAAGCCGTCAAGCCCAAATAGGGATTTGTAAAATTAACGAGATTGATTTTCTGATCAATGGCGGTCATCATTTGTGATTTTCGGGAAATTTGCCGCTCCTGCAAAAAATCGGAAACCTCATCCACAATTTGACCATCGAGCGCAAATTGCTTGGAAGCAAAATCAAGATTGTTGATAGCGTTTTCAAGGTTAACCGCCTCTTGGCCAAGGCTGGCGCTAATTCCGCTTTGAATTTTGTTTGAGAAAATCGCATAGATGGAGGAATACGTCAGAAAGCCGACCAGAACGAGCGGCAGCAGGCAGCCCAGCATCACATAAAATATTAATGTGCGCCGCAAGGAACGTGCTGCAAAGCGGTTGTGAAGCACAGGATGATGTGCTGACATCGCGGGCTGATCCCTCTCTTTCAGGCCTATCGCTGACAGACTTGTATGATTGACGATTATTTACTAAGGCTAGAAAATCTTGTTTTTATCTTACGATTGGGTTGCCATTAATGCAAGGGGGGGAATGGACGCTTTTTGCGCTTTCCCTTGATGCAGGACGTAATTAGCCCCGCCAATGGCGGGGCTATAAAAGAAGCAACGATTAGTTGCTAAAGCCTTCAGATCCTATGCTGCTTGCTGCCTGCTGCCTGCTGCCTGCTGCCTGCTGCCTGCTGCCTGCTGCCTGCTGCCTGCTGCCTGCTGCCTGCTGCCTGCTGCCTGCTGCCTGCTGCCTGCTGCCTGCTGCCTGCTGCCTGCTGCATATAGTACACTGCTTACTGCTTGCGGTAGCCGAATACTTTTTTATTTTGCTCGACGTTCCACGCCAGCACCTCATCATACCCAAGACCCTTCGCCTTATCGAGCATTTCCTGACGCAGCTTGTTGAACTCAGCTTCGTTTTTCGCATAAACCATTTTCCACGAAAATTGCCTAATTACCTGTGCCACTTGGCCGCGCTTCTGCTCCAGCTCATCGCTGATGACAGCAGGTGGCGTGCCAGTGAACAGCGGACGCATAATCGTCAGCTGATTATTTTTCTCCAAATAATCCTTAGCTGTCAGAGCGCCACCCATCGCAGCTCTCCAGTTCTGATCCAGCTTCGTAGGTGCCTTCTCAAGCGTTGACTGCCATAGATTGTAATCGTAAGGCTCGCCATTGTCTGGGTTAATGTTTGTCATTTTAAAGGTCGTATTGTTCAGCTGGCTCATGCCGTCCTTCCACGTCCCGCCGCCAAACTCTTCCGGCAAGGCTGTGTCGTTTGCTGGAAGCACCTGCTCGCCAAAAGCAGTCAATACCGGCTTGCCATCCTTCAGCTCCCAGTTCAGTCCCTCTGGCCCGTTGTTAGCAATCATATTGCCTTCAGGGCTATAAAGCCAATCAATGAACTCGAGCACGCGATCAGGGTGCTTCGTTTTTGAACCGATCGCCCAAACGCGGTTGCCTCCATAAGGGTCATAGCCATAAGAGAATGTCCGTTCTTCCTTGAACGGAACGAGTGCAAAGCCTTTCCCTTCTGCCATATGCTCAGCTGTATTGTACGTGTCATCGAGCCATGGGAAGAAGGTGAACAACAGCTGACCATCCTTCATTTTATTTACAACATCCTCAAACTTCTGCGTCATGGAATCTGGATCAACCAGCCCCATTTGATTCGCGTCAAAATAAAGCTTGAGTCCGCGCATGTAATAGCCATCTTCATCCAGCACACCCTGATATTCGTCCTTGTCCCCCGAAACGAGCGTGAAGCCGCCAGGATTAAAGCCGTCGCCTTCATCAAAGCCATGAAGACCAGCCCATGCTTTCGTCAGCACCATCATATTGCCATCCCAATCTGCCCACATTGAGAATGCATAGGTCGGACGGCCGGATTCACTCTTCGGCTCCAGCTCCTGCATTTGCTTGAGCACCGGCAAATAATCCTCCATCGTATTGATTTCCGGCCTGCCTAGCTTCTCATACAAATCCCAGCGCAAATTCGGGTTGTAGGTCAAATCCTTCGCTTCGGACGGACCAGGCTTGTCGTCGCCAACATCGAAGCCGATGCCGTAGACGCTGGAGCCGCCGCCAAAGTTCGCTTTGTTTTTCTCAATCGCCTTCGGCGCATATTTTAAAATATTTTGGCCCTTGCTTTCCAGCAAACCATCCTTCGTCCAATCTACAAGCATGCCTGCTTTAATCGAATCCAAATACTTCTGGCCGTCATCGCCAAAAATAATCAAATCGCCAAGATTGCCTGCCGCCATCATCGTAGCGAATTTGACATCCCCGCCGCCTTCGAGATTGGAAGCAATAATATTCAACTTAATATTGAATTTATCTTTAATGACTTTTGCAAACCAGCCCGTCTGCTCCCCCGAGAAATTGGACAGCATCGAGAACACATCAAGTGTAATTTCTTCTCGCTGGTTGCCGCCTGCCGCCTCGGTCCCGCCGCCCGCAGATGGCGCCGTGCTATTCGTGCTGCCCGGTCCATTATTTGTGTTCGACGTGCAGGCTGCTGTAGATACGATTAACAGCGTCGCCGCTATGAGCAAGGAAAAAGTTTTACGAAATGATTTCAATGCAGTTGCCTCCCTTTTTTATTATGCTGGTACCCGACCTCGAACTCGACTTTGGCAGGCCACCCCCTTTCAATGCCTGTTCATAATGGATGACCGATTGCTAAAGATCCATCTCGCCCTTACCCTTTAACCGCACCAATCATAATGCCTTTGACAAAATATCGCTGGAAAAACGGATATACGAACAAAATCGGCAGCACGACAATCATCGAAACCGTCGTTCGTATAGAGGTAGCCGTCTGCTGATTCGTCAGGTCGATATTGCCTACCGCGCCCTGGGAATTGCGAATTATCGCAGCGAGCGAGGTCGATTCGTTCAAATACTTGTAGAGCACAAATTGCAGCGTAAACAGCTTGCTGTTCGTCATGAGGAACACGGTGTCAATAAAGGAGTTCCACTGGCTGACGGCCGAAAAAATCGCGATGGTTGCCGCAATCGGCGTAATGAGCGGCATAATGATTTTGCTGAAAATAACGATGTAGCCCGCCCCATCCATTTCCGCCGACTCCTCCAGCACATCCGGAATGGATTCCACGAACGTTTTGACGAGAATGACATAAAACGGCGAGACGACTGCTGGCAAAATATACGCCCAGAAGTTGTTCGTCATATTCAGCTTCATCATAATGATGTACCACGGAATGATGCCCGCATTAAAATACATCGTAATGATGACAAATCGGTACCAGAAGCTTCTGGCCCACATTTTGCGCTTCGTAAATAAATAGCCAAGAAAGGCCGAAGCCGCGACGGTGAGCAGCGTGCCAATAATCGTTCTCCCGCCCGAGACAAGCGCCGCTTGCGCCAGTCCCTTTAATTGCAGCACCTGAATGTAGTTGTCAAAATGAATCATTTTCGGATATAAGGTAACGAGCCCTCGGGCGCTGAGATCGTTGCTGCTGATCGTATTAATAAACAGATAATAAAAGGGAAACAAGCAAAGCAGCGTAAACAAGGTGAAAAATCCATAATTGCAAATATGGAACAGAAAGTCCCCAAGCCGGCGTTGCGTGTGCATGCGCCTCCTCCTTTCCTCTCGCTTAAGTTAGATGATTGATTCCCCGCGAACGATTTTGGATAGCTGATTAGCGAAAAATAGCAGCACAATGCTTATGATTGATTTGAGCATGCTGATCGCCGTTGCAAACGAGAAGTTGAAGCCGAGCATTCCCGTGTTATACACATATAGGTCGAGCACCTCAATATGATCCTTGTTGATTGCATTTTGGAAGACGAAAAATTGCTCCATGCCATTATTAATGAAATTCGCGATGGAGAGCAGCAGCAGGACAAAATACGTCGGCATCAGCCCCGGCACCGTAATATGCCAGATCATTCGAAAACGGCCCGCGCCATCTACCTTTGCCGCATCATATTGCTCTTGATCAATAGAGGAAATGGCTGCGATATACATAATGGCTCCCCAGCCTAGCCCCTTCCATAAGCCCCACAGCGTCATCGCCAGCCAGGTGTGGTCGTCCTGCGCCAAATAGTTGATGCCCGTTTCCTGAAAGCCAAGAGCAATCATCCATTTATTGACGACACCGCTATCTACTGAAAACATCATGAAGGCTATCGAATAAACAAGCACCCAGCTAATGAAATTAGGCAGCGTTGTGAGCACCTGTACCGTTTTCTTATACCAGGTTGTGCGAATTTCAGTGAGCATGATGGCGAAAATAACCGGGAACACGGATGTTAAAATGCCGAGTGTACTCATCGCAAGCGTATTGCGCATTACCCGCATAACCTCTTGCGTCTGGGTCGGATTGGAGAATATCGCCTTGAACCACTGCAGGCCGACGAACGGCGTCTCCGAAAGCGGAAACCCGGGGCGATAATTGTAGAAGGAATATAACCAGCCGTACAGCGGAAAGTAGCTAAACAATAAAATCAGCACGAGGAACGGAGAAGCAAATAAAAACAAACGGAATTTGTCCGGTATGAAGCTGCCGCTGCGCCGAGACATCGAGCTTTGCGGACGGATAGCCGCCTTCATGTAATCCCTCCTGTAAAGATGTCGCAACCGCCTGCCGGGCTTTCATTTCCAGTAAGCGCTTACCGAAAAAGAATTCACTAGCACCTCGCGGTTGATCTTGCCTTTAGTTTAGCCTGAATAGCCCTGCACCAGAGAGTGACAGCTGTTTCCGCTCAAGAGAATGTCGTTTGGTATATTTAAACGAAATTCTCCCTTTAGTGAACCAAATTCCTACCTTCTCCTTCTTGCCTGCTAACAAAATAAAAGCCGCATGGCGTTTACACCCCATGCGGCTTGGAAATTTTAAAAGCAATATTTTTGCAAGGCGTGGTACACGCCATCCTCATTATTTGACAATGTAATATCGTCTGCCAAACGCTTTAACTCCTCCGGAGAATTATCCATCGCAATGCCTAGCCCAGCAAACTCCAGCATCGTTATATCATTATAGTAGTTTCCAATCGCTAAAATTTCCGCTTTCTTTACGCCTCTCTGCTCGGCAAGGTTTTTCAAGGCATTTCCCTTATCCGCTTGAATATTCAATACATCTATAAAGGTATCCGCCGACCTTGTAATATTCAGCTCCTGGCCCAGGACGCTTAAATCAATTTGCAATTGATTTAATTGTTCACTTGTCCCAATACAGGTGAATTTAATTAATGGATCGGCAAGACGATCCATTTGCGGGAGCGATCTAGGGTGAATATAAAAACTGGCGTATATATCACCTATTTCTTTACTCATCTGCTCCACCTTATCCACATAAAGATCAAACGGCGTGTTTATATCAAAATGAATTTGGTGTGTTCGGCAATAGCTCATAAAGCTTTCAAGTTGAGGAGCGTTTATCGCATATTGATTTATAATCTGATTATTTGCAAAATCGATCGTAATCGCTCCATTGAACGTTATGCCGACACCATTTATGCCAATGATGTCTGTATAAAATTTTGTGCTTGTCGGTCCTCTGCCGGTACATAATACGACCTCAGAGCCTAATGAGGATAGTTCCTTAATAATAGCTATACTTTTATCTGAAATAATATGATTATCATTTAATAAGGTACCGTCCATATCAATTGCGATCAACTTATACATTGCTGTAAAATTCCCTCCAGTTAGTCCTTATTTCCAATATCTGCATGTTCTACTTCCAAATGCAAGCTGCACTATCCATTTACGCTTGACCATTATATATAAAAGTTTCATAAATTTCCACTATTATTAAGTCAACCCGCATATTTCTTCTTCCCCTCTACTTCTGAGGTTACGTCAGTTGAAGCCGCTTGTTGTTTTTTTAAAGCGAAAAATCCTAGCAAAGCGATAAACACGGACAATGCAGCAAACACATACATATAGCTTCCGCCATAATTTTGCTGAACCGCACCGCCTATAGACCCTCCCAAAATGCCCGATACGCCTAAAAATATCATAGCCAGCAGCGATTGGGCCGTTGTTCTAAACTGCTTTGGCACCACCAATACCATATAATTTACGGCTGATGCCCAGAACAGGCTGTAGGTTATCGCTTGAAACAGCTGCAAAACTAAAATAATAGAGGGCTCGGTCGTAAATACATAGCAAGCCCATCGAATGATATAAAACAAAGACGCCGCAATTATCAGCTTTAAGGGATGAAACCATTTCAATAGTTTAGCTGACATAGAAAAACCAATAATTTCACTCATACCAATGATGGCCCATGCCCAGGAAATCATAGCATCAGTTGCGCCCATTTCTTTAAAATAAATAGAGAATAACGCATCATTCATGCGATGGGGAACCGCTAAAAACAATAAAAAAATCAAAAACATAAATATGCTTTTATTCCCTATTAACTGTACAATATCTCTCCAATTAAAACGACTATTCTCCTGTCCATCCACTTCATTTAAATTTATTAAAATAAGGACGGCGGCAAACCAAATGGGAAAATAGATTTTGATTAGAGCATCTAGTCCTCCAATAAGCTCAAAATAGGCGCCAAGGAATACAGCGACTATACAAAAGCCAATCGAGCCCCACAAACGGATCGTACTATATGTACTTTTAAAGCTTTCGGCTATTTTTACAGTGAGCGTGTCCACCAGTGGAATGGCGGAAAGGAAAAACATAAACAAAGACACGACGAAAACAACCGAAAACAGCTTGCTGCTAATATAAAACAAACCAACTGCACTAGCTCCTGTCAAGCACCATAGAAGCAATAAAATTCTCTTGCCTGCATGCCATTTATCGCTAATAAAACCTACTATTGGTTGAAGAAAAATCGCAAAAAATGGCCCTACCATCAGCACCAGCCCAATTTGAGCTATGCTGAAGCCCCTCTCTGAAAGCAGTAACGGAAGGTAGGGAAGCAGAATAGCAAATGTTGAAAACACTAAAAAATTTAAAGCTTTAATTTGTATCATTACTTTACCCATAGTCATCCCCTATCCTATGCTAGTTTGACTTTCCTATATTTAAAAAAGAAGCCCATTTCAAGCTGAAATGACTTCTTTTCATTTGATTTCTTATTTTCCGTACACCTTTAGGTAGTCCTTGATTTTTTCTACATTTTGCTCTATATCCGCAGCCTCGGACATGTAGGCTACAACATCGGTTATACGAGCTACGACATATATTTTCACACTGTAGGCTTTGCTCGCCTCCTCCAATGCGGATAATGCCGTTTCAGAGCCTTTTTCTTCTCTGTCTAATGCCACCAGAAATGCCGTTAATATTCCACCCTCATTTTCAACTAGCTGCTTCGTCTCTTTAATGGTTCTGCCTGATGTAAGCACATCATCTACCGCAAGTATCCTTTTGCCCGCAAGCGTTGCTCCGATTATATTTCCGCCCTCTCCGTATTGCTTCTGCAGCTTGCGATTGAAGGCAAAACCTACATTGCCCGCATCATTATTATGCAAGGCCAGTGCAGTAGTTAACGCTATCGGTATCCCTTTATAGGCAGGCCCAAAAATGATATCGAAATCAATCTTTTCCTTCACAATCGTGTCTGCATAAAAGCTTCCCAGACGCGCTAGCATCGCAGAGTCATTGAAGGAGCCAAAATTAAAAAAATAGGGACTCACTCTTCCTGATTTCAATGTGAACTCACCAAATTTAATAATGCCATCATCGACTATAAATTTTGCAAAGTCTTCACTAATATTTCGAATCTCTTTCACCTTCCATTCCTACAGACGTTTAGGATAAAACATTCGATTTCATTTCCAAGGAATCAAACACTTTATTTTGAATCGTATTTTGCAGCTCAGAACGGTCAAGCAGCGTTATATTTTTTTCAATCAGCCAATTGTCATCGTAAAACTGATCCAAATAATTGATTCCTGTATCAGGTATAATCGCAACAGCCGTTTTTGAATCACTTTGATTCAGCCAAGCTAGAGCCGCTACTACCGTCAAGCCGCCAGACCCCCCCATTAAAATGCCGTGATGCCGGGCTAATAAACGACACATCGAAATCGCTTCCTGGTCACTGGCAATGCACACCTGATCCAGCACAGAAATATCTGTATTATCGCTTCTCCAGCTTAGCCCTACACCATTAATCAAATAAGGAGAAAATTTTTCTCGGAACACAGCCGAACCCGCTACATCACAAGCAACGATTTTCACATCCGGCCTCCGCTCCTTCACGTATTTCCCAATTCCACAAAGATGCCCGCCTGTGCTGACTGCGCCAATAACAGCATCTACCGGCAAGTCTACGATTTCCAAGGCTGTTGTTTGGGAATGGTATTGCGGATTTTGTGGATTATCATATTGATTTGTCCAGTATGCGTTAGGAAATTTTTGGAGCAGCTCCTGAACGCGGTTTAGTCGAGCCCGTTGATAGCCTCCGTCCGCTGCCGGTGAAGTCACCATGCTGATTTCTGCCCCATAGGCCTGATACCACTTCAGCAAGCTTTCGCTTACTTTAGGATCAACGACAATAATGACGCGAAACCCATAAACGGCTCCCAGCATAGCGAGGGATTTCCCAAGATTGCCTGAGGTTGATTCTACCAATATACTGTCATGATTTAATTGCCCTGAAGCAAGCGCCGCTTTTACTAAACCAAGAGCTGTTCGATCCTTAATGCTAAAGTTAGGATTAAAGTAATCCAGCTTTAAATATAGGCTTTTACCGTTGGGAACTAAATCGTCATTTAGAGCTAAAACCGGCGTGTTTCCAATACATTCCGTAATATTGTCGTATATCATTGCCTCACCCCACAATTTTAATTAAGCTATCGCCCTTAGTCAGTACTTTATTGCCGCTCTGCAAAACAACGATAGGATCTTCTACATGCAAGGCCCCAAGACCAAATTCATAATACGGGGTCTCTATGGAAAGGACCATTCCTTCTTCAATCACATCTTCGCTCGCCGGAGATAAAATAGGCAGTTCATAAGGCTCTAAACCAATGCCATGTCCAACATGATGCCTTCTATAGCTTTCAAAGCCTGCTTCATGAACGGCATTCATCGTTAAATGGAACACATCCTTGCCCTTCATGCCTGGCTTAACCCTTTTTATCGCCTCTTGTTGGCCTTTATGCAGCGCATTATATTTCAAGTATTCGGCTTTAAGCTCCTTGTAGGCGAAAACTCTGGCAATATCTGCCCAATAACCATTACATACAATGTCGCAATCAAACCATAGAATATCCCCTGCCATTAAACGGTTATCAGCACTAGGCCTTCTTTGGCCGCCAACCGCATGTCTGCCCACTTTAATCATCGGCAACGTAGCTATGGCGCCCTGCTCGGCAATGGAACAAGCGAAAATTTTGACAATCTCCTGTTCGTTTATGCCCTCATATAACTGATCTATAACGGTTTTTATCGCCTTCTCAATACAAATGGAGGAATGAGCAAGCGCCTCGATTTCAAAGCTTGTTTTGACCGCCCTAACACTGCGAATAACCGCCGAGCTTTCAACAAACTCAACATGCGGGAGCCTGCCTTTAATCAATGATAAGCGGCTCCCTCTCATGCCATCCTCATCTATGCCCACTCGTTCATTAGCGAGATTAAGCTTGTTTAATAACGCAATAAGACCTTCCTCGGCATTTGAATTTCCATTATCATTATTTGATAAAGCGTTCAAACGCTGCTCTTCTTCCGTTAAGGGGGCGCCTGCTGTATACTCCCGATAAAAGGTTCCATAGGTTACGACATGGCCAATTGGCGAGCGGGCATCCAAAATCTGATCAATTTCTCCTACGGAATGCACCACATGAACCTTATCGGGAAAACAGCTTGTCATGACGGCAAAGCATTGTCCAAAATAAGGATTCAACGTTTTGACTACAGGCTCAAATCCAGTAAAATAGTTAATATTTTCTTTCGTAGCCGCAACAATGGCCGACAGATTATGTTCTTTCATTTTTGATAATAAGCGCTTCGTATTAAACAGCATCCTTCACCTCGTGTTTTATTCGAATTTCAATTGCTCAACTAGCTTAATAACGGCAGGGGCGAGCAAGCTATAATTACTTGCATCTATCCAATCCACTTCGCTAATTTCGGAACACGGCACAATATCTCCGGCCCATGCTGCCGTATAACAGATTAATTCAACGTTGGCATTCTCTTTATAAGCCGGCCCTACTACCGTTCTCAAATGTTGAATGCTATCCCTCTGAACGTCTATGTTCAGCTCTTCTTTTAATTCCCTTACTAAAGCTTCTCGCGGGTCCTCGCCTGGCTCTATTTTCCCTCCCGGCAAATACCACAGCTCATTGTCTCTAACCCTAACCAAAAGCAGCTTATTGTTGTCCTGTTTTACAAGGCAGGCACAGCTAATCATTGTCATGCAGCAACACCCTATCTACCATATTTATCATATTGCGTGTATCATAATTCAAAAAATGTCCAGCGGCAATTCTCATCGGATCTCCAGCATGAAAAAATTCATACACTAACTGTCTTTGGCCAAAGCCATCGCCCGACGCATCCCAAGCAAGATTCAATAACTTTGTGCGGGATAAAGCATCCGTTTCACCTGTAGTAAGAGAGCTTGCCAAGTCGCTTAAATCCGAATTAAGAAAATCCTGATAATGCGGGGTGGACAGCATGGAGCCTGCGGCAAGCGATTGCAGCGTTTTAACCATCGTTTCATACATTTTCGGAAAATGATATCGAATCGCTTGAATAGCGCTAATGCTTGGGGTCATAACCCCTTCTTCGCTTAACGTTGCATCTGCCTCACTCCATGCAATACTCGCCTTTACAAGCTCGACACTCGAGGTCAGTTCTCCTAATTTTTCTTGAACATTTATAAATCCATCGAGCTTCAGCATTTTCGCCAGTTGAATGGAAATGCCTGTGAGTAGCTCCGCTTTAGATAATCCTCTTACAATACCCTGATGCCCCGTGTGATTTCGAGCAAAGGTTTTATCATAGAACAAATTCGATTTTTCAACATCTCTGAATACAAATACCTTTTCCCATGGAATAAAAACTTTATTTAAAATCAAATAAGCATCAATTTCATCAAAAGCATTCGCTAAGGGATGATCAAATGAATGATACACGGGCTTCACCATCGGTTTTCTGCAAATCACTTTCACGCCTGCATAATCGACAGGCAAAGCAAAAGAAACCGCGTAATCCTCGTCACCCGGCTTTAATCCTGGCATATTAAAAATAAGCAATTCATCTGCAATTGGCGCCAATGTTACAATCATTTTGGCACCTGTAACAACGATTCCTTTTTGATCATGGCTTACGATTCTTACTGCTGCATATTCATTAGCTTGGGAGCCTAGAGGCAAAGATCGGTCAATTTGCGGATTAATGGCTCCGTGGCCTATAAATAAGTTATGCTCTTTCACATATTGATAGTAAGCTCTCATATTTTCAGAGAAATTAGCGTAGCTATTGCTGCCTAACTGCTTGGAATGAGCATATAACGTAGCTAAAGCGGCATTAATAAAATCTGGCGTTCTGCCCAGCATACCGAAAGAAATATCTGCTACCGCCTTATAGGATGCTCTTTTCCGCTGCAAATCCTCGACTGTTGAAGGGACTAGCAAACTCATAGCGGCATTGTGATTGCCATCTTTAAAACAATGAATATCCGATTGAGCTTCCTGCAAATCATAGTACTTCTCCATACATTCAATGGCTCCTGAAAATGCCGGGCTAGTCGCTACGTCAACCTGAACTCCGTTTAAATAAACAGAATTTCTGCCTTTCATTCGTTTCAAATAGGCACTTTTAGCTGAAAATTCATAGGTTTGCACGCTGTTCAACACCTCTTACATTATTTTTTACCATAAAATCCTTGCTAATAAAATTTCCAAACATTTAAAGCAAACGAACTATAAAATATATAAATTTTAACAATTTACATATGTAATGGTAAATTACTTCCATGAAAAAGTCTGTCGAAATTAGCTGTCGAATGAAGACTTTTTTTGTCGTAAATCCTTTTAAAATCGAATCAATATACTAAAAATCAGCGTTTTCCTCAATGGAAGCTGCTGCTTTTTATCATATTATCGCGAAAGCAAAAGCAATACAATTTTATGTAAGCGTTTTAATAATTGTAAATATACGACATTTATACTTGTGCTACAGACAACCTTTTTTGTATATAACAGCAGCGTATCCCGCCCATTTTTTCCGTAATCAGGTTCCCCTTATTGAAGCTATTTTTGGCCGAGCATGCTGCGATTATTGCAAAAAAATAGCAGGGGAAGGAACGCTTGCTGCGTTCTTTCTCCTGCTGGAGCTTCTTTATGAATAATACTTAATACGGCCATTATCAAATAAATGCTTGAATTAGCTCTTGAGCTGCTTATATTTCTCTGCATATTTGCTTACGCTCTGAATGAATGTCGCATGCGACCAAGTGAGCGGTGCGACCGAGAGCGGGCTGCCGTCAAACGGATTGAGCTGCTCCGCCAGCAGTCCACTGGATAATGCATGGTCTACGACCCATTGCAGCGTCTGCTTCGGTCCCTCCAGATCGCCCAGCTTCTGTGCAGAAGCAATTTGGTAATTGGCGACCCACAGCGTACAAATAATCCATGGATTGCCCGGAATTTTGTCAATGTCGCCGGTTTGCTGGAAATAATAATCGTTTGTATACCGCGCATGTCCGCCAACATCGGTCTGGATTTTTAGACCGTCCCTAATCGCACTCATCGTCCGGACGACTTTATCATCATCGACTGGCAGCACGCCAAACTCCCAAATGCCGAATACGCTGCTCTCCAGCGTCATATCCTTCACCCAACCATTGTCCTTCTGAATGAGACCGCGCGCAAACCGTCCGCTTTCCTCATCCCACAGCTGTGTCAGCATACCATGCTTGATCGTCTGGGCTGTATTGCGATAATGGTCGCTGCGCTCATAATCCCCGAACAGCTCGGTGAAGAAGGCTGCTGCCATTAAGCCGCCATATACAGAAGCGACGGTATAGGTCCAGATTCCATAGCGCTCCTCCCATAGGTCATAGCTTGGCTTGGGCAAAGATAGCTCAGGCTCTATATAGCTGCTGAGGAACGTAGCCGCCTTGCGAATTAAGTTGCTGTATAAGGACTGAGGCAGCTCAATGACTTGATTCCGCATATAATCCTGCCATAGTGCGAACAGGACGAGCGCTGTCTCGTCTTCCTGAATCGGAAGCCTTTGGCTGCCCTGCACGATGTAGGGATGCCAGCTGGAGCCAACCGTTCCGTCCGGATTGTATTTGTGATACAAATAGCCGTCTGGTGCAAGCGCTGCTGCGCAAAAGTTGAAAAATGGGGCGATTACGCTCTGGTATCCAGCAAGCGACATCGATTCGGCAATCAATGCGCCATCACGCGGCCACATATAGCTATAATGGTCACGATTGTATTGCAAAATATCGGTGTCATTAGCTGCCAATATCGCGCCGCGCTCATCCACCTGTGTGCGGACTATGAGCAGGCTGTGACGGAACATCCGGCTGATGCTCTCATTTAAATCGCCCAGATCGCTCTCCGCTCTTCTCAGCCAATGATTCCAATAAATAACGACACGGCTAAGCAGCTTTTCTGGACTATTATCAAGGACGTATTGATTAAGCTCCTTGACCTCCTCCAGGTTTTTACCAATTGACATCCAATAATAAAAGGTTTTATCGCCGCCCCCCGGCACATTGGCGCTAAGGCCAATCGTGCTGTCCACGGAGCCTTGGGCAATCGTATTTCCCATCAGCACGCCATCCTCTGCATCACGCCAGGTACCCTCCGCAGAGTGGAACCGCTTGATGCCCGTCGAATACTGCGTTAAGCCGCCTTCATCGCTCGAGCCGCTGAACATAAAATAATTCGAGCGCTTGTAATGAAACAGCGTATTATTTTCTGGGTAATAAGCAGCTGTATCGCCAACCTCCGAGCCGTCGATCATCAAATCCTGATGAAAAAACAGTCTTGCCTCGCGGGCATCATTTCGTAAATTACGTACGACAACCCGTTTAATATAAATGCATTCGCGCTGATGAATGCCGTCATTTATTTGCAGTTCAACGCCAAGCCCCTCGTGCCTTGCTATAATATTCGTAACGAGCGAATCGTCAATATAACCAAGCTCGATGTTCCACTCAGGTTCATCTAGCCAGGAGAAGACGCCGCCAATCCAAATGCCAAAGCGGCAATAGTGGCCGCCCACATGATTGAGCTGTCCCACATAAGGATAATAAATATCTCGAATGTAGCAGGTTTGATCCAAATTCACTAGCAGCTTGCCATTGCCAATTACAAGGTGACGGGGCATTGTTTGTTCTCCTCTCGCTGTAACAAAAGTTGATGATATACGGCTACATAGGCTTTGGCGGAGCGATTCCAGCTATAGTTCTCCTTGGAGACATTGTCTATTATTTGTTTCCAGTCCTCTGGATGCCGGTATAGGCGAAGCGCTCTGCTAACCGTACTCCAATATTCATCGGCATTATAGCCTATAAAACTGAAGCCATTTCCTTCTCCAGTATATTCATCATAAGACTGGACGGTATCCTTTAACCCCCCGGTCTCTCTAACGATCGGGACAGCGCGGTAGCGCAGCGCAATGAGCTGGCTGATTCCGCAAGGCTCGAAGCGTGAAGGCAGCAAATATATATCAGCTCCTGCGTAGATGCGGCGGGCAAGCCTCTCATCATAGCCAAGCCTTACCGCCATTTTGTCAGGGTAACGCTGTGCATAATGCTGCAGCAGCTGCTCATAATGCCGCTCGCCCGAACCAAGAATAACGAACTGGATATCTTGCTGAAGCAGCTCCTCAAGCTTGGCCGTGATGAGATCCAGCCCTTTCTGCTCTACGAGCCGGTTAACCATGCCAATGAGCGGAATTTCCTCCGATTCCGGCAATCCAAGCTCCTGCTGCAAATGGAGCTTGTTTTTCCTTTTTCGGCCAATGGAATTACGATATGGCGTATGCAGCAAGGAATCCTTCATTGGATCATAGGACTCATCATCAATGCCGTTTACAATGCCCAGAAGATCGCCTTCACGATGCCGCAGCAGCTCTTCCAGACGCTCGCCATGTTCACTGCCCTTGATTTCTTCCGCATAAGTATGGCTGACTGTCGTCAGCTTGTCTGCGTACACGAGGCCGCCCTTCAAACAGCTGGCTGCGCCATGAAACTCCAGCCCCTCTGGGCCAAAAGCCTCATCATCCGCACCCGTTAAATCCTGAAGCTGCTTAATGCCTAGTACGCCCTGATATTTCAGGTTATGGATCGTAAAAACGGTGCGGATATCCGCCCATTCTGCCGCGTATTTCGTCTTTAGCAGAAACGGAATGAGCGCGGTTTGCCAATCATGGCAATGGATGACATCAGGAAGCACATCAACAAAGCTGAGTGCAGCCAGCACTGCAAAGCTAAAAAACACAAAGCGCTCGGGATCATCTCCGTACCCATATAATCCTTTGCGCTTAAAATAAAACTCGTTATCGATCAAATAATAGCAAACGCCAGCAATTTCTCCACGGAATAGCCCGCAGTATTGGTTGCGCCAGCTAAAGGATACATTGAAGGATGCAATTTGTTCGAAATATTCCAAATATTGTACTGGAATGTCCTCATATTTTGGTAAAATAACGCTTGTGCGAATTTGACGTTTAACCAATGCTTTGGGAAGAGCGCCTGCAACGTCGCCCAAGCCGCCGGTTTTTGCGAGTGGCGCGGCCTCCGAAGTTGCAAACAAAATATTCATTTTTTTCTCCTCCTGTTTCGCTCAAAAATGTAACCAGCATAGGCTGCGGGATAAGTCCCAGCTTAGCCCCCAGCCTTATGCCTGCTACTATTGATTTAGTTAGATCGTCTTGCGCTTGCCCGCCAGAAAGGGCAGCTTCTCTGCACCTCTTATATCCCGGTTGCAATCGACTCGTACATCCTTATCCAAAATACTATGCTGAATCAGGCTATTTTCACCAATAATGCCATTTTGCATAATGATGCTATTGCGTATAATTGCCCCTTTGCCAATATGGACACCCCGGAACAAAACACTGTTTTCCACGGTTCCTTCAATGCGGCAGCCATTGGCGATCAATGAATTATTAACCTTGGAGGATTCTAAATATCGTGCAGGCGGTTCATCCTTGACCTTCGTAAAGATCGTGCCAGGCTGAAAAAACAGCTCCTTCCATACTTCAGGACAGAGCAAATTCATGCTATTGGTAAAATAGCTTTCAAGCGTATTGACTACGCCCAAATAGCCATCGTATACATGTCCATAAACCCGCAGCTTGTTCAAACGAGAGAAAATCGCATGGCGTACGAGATGATCCTGCCCCTGAGCGAGCGAGGTTTCTACGAGCTCCATGAGCAGCTCCTTCTTCATCACGTACATTTCCATTGAGGAAATATCGCTTAGCATTCGCCCATAGTTTTCCTGAATGGATGTAATTCGACCATCGCTGCTCATCTCGACTTTGCGCGCCTTGCCAGGCAGATCATGCTGCTTCTTGCATACGATTGTAATATCCGCCCCGCGTGCCTCATGTTCTTCAATAATCGGATTAAAATCAATGTTGCAAACCATATGGCTGCGCGTAATGACAACATACTCGGCCGTTGATCGGTTGAAATAATCGCGATTTTGATAGAAATGGTATAAATCGCCACGGCTAATTTCCTGTAAATCATCCGTAGCCGGCGGCAAAATAAACAAGCCGCTCTGGCGATTATTCAAATCCCAATATTTACCTGATCCAAGATGGTCCATTAGCGAGCGATATTTCGTATGCGCAAACACCGCTACCTTGCTAATGCCAGAATTCACCATGCTGGACAAAATAAAATCTATGAGCCTGTAGCGCGCTCCAAACGGCACGGTTGCAAGGCAGCGGCTCTGCGTCAAATGCTCCAACTCATCCGTCTCGTGGATTAAATTGATAACGCCCATTATCCGGTTGCTCATGATGGCTCCACCTCCAGCAATACATGATCATTCGCAACAAACTGCCCGACAGCTACGACGGTAATCGCATCATCCTCCGGATCGCCAATTTGCACGCCGTCTTCGATTACAGCACCTTCACCGATAATGGCTCGGTAAACGCGCGCCCCTTCGCCAATCCGCACATTCGGCATAATGACGGACTCGCTAACCTCGCTATCCTTCTCCATCTGTACGCCATAGAAGAGAACAGAGCGATCTACCTTCCCTTCCAAAACGCAGCCCTCCGTCACCATAGAGGATATCACCTCGGCGCCCGCCGCTACGTATTGTGCCGGTCGATTAGGGTTGACAGAGTATATGCGCCAGTCTTTATTCGATAAATCCAGCGAAGGCTCCTCTGCAAGCAAATCCATATTCGCCTCCCACAGGCTTTCAATCGTGCCGACGTCTTTCCAATAGCCTCGGAACGAATAAGCGCTGACGTTGAGGCCATCCCGCATCATAGCCGGAATAATGTCCTTGCCAAAATCATTGCTGGAATGGCGGTTCGCCTCGTCATAAATTAAATATTTTTGCAATACCGACCATGTGAAAATGTACACGCCCATCGAAGCGATATTGCTCGTAGGCTTTGCAGGCTTTTCTTCAAATGCCGTTATGCGGTCTTCATCATCAACATGCATGACACCAAAGCGGCTAGCTTCCTTCCAATCTACTTCTATACCTGCTATCGTTACATCCGCTCCGCACCGTTTATGATGCTGAAGCATCAGATCGTAGTCCATCGTATAAATATGATCGCCGGAAATGACCAAGACATAGCTTGGATTATATCGCTCAATAAACTCCATATTTTGATAAATCGCGTTGGCTGTGCCTTTGTACCAGACGCCACCCTTCTGCTTCACATGCGGAGGAAGAATAGCCATGCCTCCATCGCTGCGATCCAGTCCCCAAGGCGTTCCAATGCCCAAATAACGATTGAGCTCAAACGGCTGATACTGCGTCAGTACACCTACTGTATCGATACCTGAATGTGTGCAATTGCTTAATGTAAAATCAATAATCCGATATTTCCCGCCAAAATAAACGGCAGGCTTGGCCAAATCCTTCGTCAGTACTCCAAGACGTTTTCCTTCACCCCCTGCAAGCAGCATTGCCAACATTTCTTTACGAGCCATGGACACCAACTCCTTATTCATGAGTGTCCCCCATATTCTTAGATGAGAGAGCAAGGCGATAGCGGGGGAAAATGTGATGAGATGCAACATTTGTAGCCGTGCCCAGCAATCGTATCGCTGACGGAATAAGACATCTGCCCTATCCCCGAGTCCCGGGTTAAATGATTTGTCGTTTATGAAAGAGCGATAATCCCCCCCGTCTCTGCACTCTGATTTGATAGATAGAGCAGCATTTTGGAATAGTTGGTATTAACAACAAACCTTTGCCACATCATAATCATGCTATGACAGATTGTCCGGCAATATGAATATATGCCAGAATAGAACTGGAAAAGAGCTTCCGTCCGTAAGCAGAAAACTATGGAGCTAAAATGAAGGTGAAGCACAAAGCAGCTTAATTGTGATAAATTCGTATTCGAGAGTTCAAAACTAGCGGTGTTCTTGTCATTGCGTGAAAAACAGTTGTAGTGGGGATAATCATCCTGCAAGCTTGGAAAGCTACGATTGACAAGGTCTGCTCCTTCCTTCTAAATTGGACAAAAGCGACGATTGCCTGATTATTTTTTGAGGTAAATGGGGCCATCGGCCCCATCATGCAGCTAGTTATATTATACATCTTTCATAGCCAAATGAAACCTTAATTTACTGATTTACTGACTGATAGAAGATGAATATGTATTTATTTTTATACTGTACGTGTTACTCGATGAATGTAATAATGTTTAGAGCAGTATCCCTTCGTGCTGGCATTTTTTGTGCAATTAATCCATGTACAGTTCGTTACAATTTTTGTTCTACGGGGCCGAATCGTAAGAGGGTCGCCATGGCGCATAAGACGTTGATGGTGCATGGAGCATAATTCTCTGGCTTTGACGGGTTTGGTGCAGTTCTCAATGATGCATTCATTATTCATGGTGTATCTCCTCCGAAATCAAGCCTTTTAAAATATATCCCTATTTATTGATTATTTTAACAAGGAAAGCGGTCAGTTAGAAAGTGCGCTGAGCGTCCAATAAGCTATGAAAATCGAAAGGATATCCTTTCATCCGCTAGCTGTATGCCTGCTAGGCTTTCAAGTTTAATTAATTAAACCTTAATATACTTACTTAAAATGAAGCAAAGCTGACTCAAAGGAGCGAAAACGATTGACGGTTTTTGAAAGAGTGTTTCAAATGATGGACAGCCCTGCTGCTATTATCCGATCTGTAAAGCATTATGGCTTCATCATGGATGCTAATGAATCTTTTATTCGTCTAACCGGTCTGGAATATGAAAATTTGATCGACAAGCCGATAGGCGAGCTGATTGCGAACTGGTCGCTCAAGCACTACAAGACCAGCACTAAGCGGGAAGGACTGCTTCTATCCCGCAAGCCCGGAGGAACGCCTGTCATGATCGAGCATAATAATTTAAGTATGCTTAATGAAGAGCGTCAGGCCTTGTCTCTCATTGTATTGAGTGATTTGAGCTCCCATCATTGGATTGAGAAGCAATTTGAGACCAATACAGTGTTGTTTAGCGGCATTCTTGATGCCAACTATCAGGTGCAATTATTGAAGGATCCCTTCCCAAGCTATTTGATGGCCGACGGGCATTTGAATGGAGAATCTTTTCTGGAAATCGTGGCTGAAAGCGAGCATCTTCGCCTGCTTCATATTTTGGAGGAAACACGGAAATTCAAGAAAACAAACCATATTACTGTAAAAACAGCCAAAATGAACGGCGCAGAGCTTGAAGTAAAAATAACGTTCACGCCCATTTTTGACGGATTTGGACGAATTAAGGAATACGCCTTTATCGTCCTTGATTTGCAGCCTATTAACACGCATGAGTATATTGATTCTAGCATGAGGCTAAAAATTTGGATGGCCAAGCGCGACATAAGCGCAAGCCAGCTCGCGGCTGCTACCGGCATTTCCATCCAGACGATATCCAAGCTTCGCAATGGAAAAATCATAATGCCTCAGCGGCTTACGGCTGAACTAATTGCCTCAGAGCTTAAGGTCGACTGTTTGGAAATTTGGCAAAAAATTCGCAAATAAGAGATGGCCTGTTTCAGCACCATCCCTTATTTGCATTTTATATATTTTTATGAGGCTCAGCTAACTGCACATTGTTCAGAAAGCATGTAGGCTCGCCCATGTAATACAGATGCAGCTCATGCATAGCTCTCGTACAGGCTGTATAAAACAGCTTGCGCTCGTCTTCACGTCCGTATACCAGGCTCGAAGCATTATACAAAATCACAGCGTCAAACTCCACGCCCTTTGCCAAATAGGATGGAATGACGACAACTCCCTGCTCAAAAGTCGACGTTTCTTTGGCAATCAAATGAATTTCTGGCACGATGGCGGACAAGGCTTCAAAGGCAAGCTTGCTCTCCTCTGCTGTCTTGCCTATAACGGCGATTGAGCTATTCCCCTCCTGCTTAAGCCTTTCAATCCGCTGGGCAATTTGCTGCTTCAGCTCTTCCTCGCCAGCTACAGCTGTAATCGTCGGCCATGGACCGCTGCGATTAAATGGAATAATTCGCTCTCCGCCCGCGATAAAGCTGCTTGTAAACTCGGAAATTTGGCGGGTAGAGCGATAGCTGCGCTCCAATATGACGCGCTCGGTTTCCCGCTCCTCGTACATGCCCGCTAATGCATGAAAGCTGTCACCGACTACGGCATGGGCGAAAATCGACTGGTTCAAATCGCCAAGCGCCGTAATTTTGGAGCTCGGGAATATTTTCTTTAAATAATGGAATTGGAACGGCGAATAATCCTGCGCTTCATCGACGAACAAATACTTTACCGATGTATTTGTCTGGAAGCCCTCCAGCAGCTCCTTCAAATACAAATAAGGCGTGGCATCCTCATAAAATAATTCCTTTTGAGCGAGCTTTGCAGCCGTGCCCTCGCAGATCGCAGCCCAAAGCTGCGGGTATTCGCTCTCCTGCTCGTTTGCTTGATGAAACAGCTGGCGATACACCTCTGGCATATCCAGAAACTTAAGCCGCTTAACTCGGCTGCGCAGGCGTTTAAAACGCTCCTGTACAATAATCGCTGCCAGGCGGTCGCTCTCCCGCTTATGATCATCGAAGGAATTTTGCGTAAACCCTTCCTTTTCCAGCAGCTCGCTGTAAACCGTATTATACGTTTCGTTATCAAGCAGCTCCATCTCTTCTTCTACCCAGCGCTTGCCACGCTCCTCGCGCCCAAGGCGAGTCAGCTCCTTGAGCAGCCACTCGGCAGTCATGCGCAGACGGTTTGGAATCGGATGAGACCGGTTTTGACTGTAAAAATGCTCATGTATCGCCTCGGCAGTAATTAAGGTGCGGCCGCGGAATTTCAACGCACGGAAGCGCAATCCCTTCTCACTGAGAGAAGCCGCATACCGATCAATAAGCCCAATAAAAGCAAGGCTTGATTTATAGCGAATCCCTTCAATGCGAGCATCGTATTCGCTGCCATGGGCGGCAGAGAGCGTATACTCCAATTGGGAAAAAGGGTCCTCCAGCTCAAAGGTTTGAACAAGGCGATGCTCCAAATACTGCTGATACGTCGTCTGCTGCATATTTTGCTCGCCAAGCTCTGGCAATACGGTTGCGACGTAGCTGTTAAACATCGGGTTTGGTGAAAAAAGGACGATTTGATCGGCATTCAATGTACCGCGATAACGATAAAGCAAATACGCCACCCGCTGCAAGGCGGCTGAAGTTTTGCCGCTTCCCGCCGCTCCCTGAACGAGCAGCAGTCGCGCCCGCTCATTGCGGATAATTAGATTTTGCTCACGCTGGATCGTCGCCACAATGCTTTTCATTTGCGAATCCGACTGCTTGCCCAGTACCGCTTGCAAAATTTCATCGCCAATCGTTACTCCTGTGTCGAACATCCCTTCAATTTCACCCTGGCGAATGATATATTGACGCTTCAGCGTCATTTCTCCAGCAATTTGTCCACTAGGCGTCTCATACTTGGCAGGACCCGGAGAATAATCGTAATACAGGCCGGAAATAGGCGCACGCCAGTCATAAATTAAATAGTTGGCCCCGCTTTCGTCGAGCAGCGAGCCTACTCCCAAATAAATCGGTTCAATTGCCTCGCGGCTTTCCCCATCCTCTACAAAATCAATGCGCCCGAAATAGGGCGATTGCGCCAGCTTCTTCAGCAGTCCCAGCTGCTCCATCGCTACGCGGCGTGTCCGCTCCCGCTCCGACAGCAATTCCGCCTGCTGCTTCAAGCTGGCATGCGTCTCCGCAGATTCGGCGGAATCCTCAAAGTTGACGGTTACGTCGTCCCAGAAGTTTTTGCGGATGTCTACAATGTCCTCGCGCAGCTCTCCAGCCTGATCCTGCAAGCCTTCCATTTGCTCCTTGACCCACTTCGTTACCCGATTAACTCGCAGCTGTTCTCGTTCAAGCTCAGCATTCGGCATCATAGGTCACGCTCCTTGTATATAAAAGTAGTACTTCCCCATATTTCAAATAAACATTGCTCGACCTAAATCAAGCGATTATAATGGCAAAGGCAGAAATATAATCATACATGCTGCTTCGCAGCAAAGCAAGCCGCGGTTCGTAAACTCCCGCGTTATCAAAACTAGGAGGTTTTTTTCACATGTTCAACTTGTGGTTCGGCGTTCTATTTATGCTCGCCCACTTCACGCTGTTTCTTATTTCCTACCGTTTATTCGGCAAGGTTGGCGTCTATGCCTGGATTGGCATGGCAACCGTTATCGCCAATATTCAAGTTGTCAAAACCGTTGATTTGCAAATTGGAACACTAGCGATCGTCATTACGCTTGGCAATACGATGTATGGCACCATTTATTTGGCTTCCGACCTGCTCAATGAGAAATATGGCGAAGCCGATGCCAAGAAAGCCGTATGGTTCGGGTTTTTCACCTTAATTGCCTCAACTATTATTATGCAGATGGCGCTTCTATTTCAACCAGCCGAGCCCGGTCTGAATGCGCAAGCAGCGCTTCAAAGCATCTTCGGCATGCTGCCGCAAATTGCACTGGGCAGCCTGTGTGCCTATTTTGTAAGCCAATTTCTTGATGTGAAAATTTACACGCTGCTCAAGCGACTGTTTCCAGCCCGCAATCAGCTGTGGATTCGCAATAACGGCAGCACGATTGTCAGCCAATTCGTCGACACGCTCATTTTTTGTACGATCGCCTTTGCGACCGAATATGAGTTCGATGTATGGATGTCGATCTTCCTGTCTACCTATGTCATTAAGTTTCTGGTGTCCATCTGCTCGACGCCGTTTCTATATGCAGCGCGAAGCTTCACGTTCAAAAAAGAATCAATCTAAATGCATATCCCCAGCAAAAACGACTTCGTCGTCCTTCTGGGACGTGTGAAGAGCTTTGCCATAGAAATATAAGCCTATTTATAGGGGCAAAACTTATAAATTCTTATATTTCAAGGTGAAACGGCTTTCGCAGCGAAAGGAAAGCCTTACCTATAAGTGTGCAAATAACCTCCCTTCTGCCGGGAGGTTACTTGTTTACAGCCGTATTTATTGATAAAAGCCGATGTCATCGAGCATCACCCGGCCAGCCGTACCGGAAAAATAAAACGTTATCCGGGTAATTTTTGTTCCGGATGGCCAGCCGCCTGCTTCCGCAAACCGTGCTAGCGGCAAGCTGTAGGTTTGAAACACCGATTCAACGCTTTCTTTATATTTCCCCTTTTTAATTCGCTTCTCCAGCCAGGGAGCAATAGTAAACTGCGTTTCGAAGGGCAGCGGAATATCGTTAAAGCTGGATAAGGGCAAGCGCACCGCCTTCCCCTGTGCAGGCACAAGCTCCAGCTCAATTTGCGGCGCAGCTTCCGCATCATGCTTATTTTCCACTCCCCTATTTTCCATTGAAAAGCTGAAAGTATCCAGTCCTTTGGAAACGACGGCCTCGCTATACGTCCCTGAAAGCTCCAAGGTGTAGGACGCAGCAGCCTCCCATTCCAGCACAGCTCCGCGCGAGCCTTTATTGCGATTGTCCCGGTCCTTCGCCTCCGACTCCTCCCAAACCTTGAAGCCTTTGGCGCTCAGCTTGCCTCCGCTCGGCAGCGTCAGCTTATTCACGTCTTCTTCATAACGCGCGGCCGCGAGGAAGGAAGCATTCTCATATCTGCTTACATAATGGCTGGTGGAGGGGAGCCAAGCCAGCGCCGTTTTGTTATTTTCGAACAAGGGCTTATAAGCATCGTTGCCATGCAGAGTAGCTTCCAGAAAAGCCGAGACATACACCTTAGCCGCCTGCTGCTGTTCCGCCTGCGTCATCATGTTCTGCTGATTAAGAAAAAGGCCGCCGGGAACCCGTTCATCCATCATGCCCCAGTCCGAATTAAAGCGGCTGTGGTTCGCATTGGACATATAGAGCGACGCTTTAAAATACGGTGAGCCTAGCGTAAAGCTCGTGCGAATGTACTGCCTGTCTCCATAAAAGCTGTTGACGTCGCCATCCCTTGCACCTTGCAGCGTCAAATAGCTCACATCTTTAATCCGCGCCGATGCATCATCCACTTGCTTGTCCGTCGGGGCCAATGCCACAATGGAAGCAAAATGGACCTGACCGATGCTGGCAAGCCCTTCATCCTCAGCAAACCATCGTTTGTAATCCACGACCATCGCGACCGCTTGACCGCCGCGTGAATGCCCGATTAAAGATATTTTGGAAAAATCAACTTTGCTGTAAAAGGGATTATCCGTCAGCGTGCTGAACGACTGGATTTGTTGAATGTGCTTGAGCATCATCCATGCCCGCATTTTCATATCCTGCTCGGGGATGCCCGACCAGACTGAATAATTAAGGAAGTTTTCATCTATCGAAATCGCGATAAAGCCCCGGCTCGCAAGCAGCTCGCCCAAGTAGGCATAGCCTGCGTCCGAAAACTCCTCCATTAAATGATTGCCATGCACCATGAGCACCAGCGGGAACGCTCCATCGCCCTCCGGCATCCACACTCTCGCGTTTAACGGAAGCTCGCGTTGATCAAAGCCCCAAAATTTCTGCTTGAGCCACGCCCACTTCTTAATATATGCCGATGCGTCTACGGAGGTCGCAAGCAGCTCCGCCTGCTCGCCGTATTCGATGCGATGCTTGTCGCTCCCGCTGCCATAGGTAAAGGCCTTATAGCTGTAATCGCCAGGCAAGGCCGGATTGTCAGCTCCGATGGAAGCAACCGGCACGCCGTCTCCTAGACTCATATCCGATGCCCCATTTGCAGAAAAAAAGCTGGAATCCATATCGGCTGCTGGTGCTGCCTCATCAGATGCTCCGCTCCATTGATTCGCCGCAAAGTTTACTAATAGCGCACCTGCCACAATCATACCTGCTACGGCGAGCCCTTTGACGGGCAGCTTCACAATTTGACCGAGTAGCATGCCTGCTATCGCGCCGCAAATTGCATATGCCGCAGCAAGCAGCGCCGCCATGAGTATGCCAAATTCCGAATAATACAAAATGAAATAAGCTTCAAATGCTACGTACAAGAAAAACCCGGCAAACAAGCGAGGAACGGGCACATACATCAGTGTCAGCAGCGCCGAGCACAGCTGTGCAGCTGCATACAATACCACCGTATTTAGCGACACAAAACCGCCGATATCCACAAGCATCCCTAATCCCGTCGGCATGCCTAGCGCAACCAGCACCATCGCCAGCGTTCCCACGATCAGCAAGCCCGCCGAGCCATGGTAAAACAGCGTACTATCATAGGCGAGCCGCTGCCGCATCCTCGCCTTTAACCAGTGGATTATTCGCTGCCGTCTAGGAAGCTTTGGAGGGGGCACAATACGTAAAGGCTCCAAACGTGCTGGCCCCAATTCGATACTCATTTGCTCTCAGCTGCCTTTATAAAGAGCCAATTGCGGTTCTCACGCTGTTCGATCACTACAGGAACGCCAAAAAAATCGCTCATGTGTGCAGAGGAGAGCACCTTGCTTGTGTCACCTGCTTCGAACACCCGGCCATCCTTTATAAGCAGCGTTTGATTAAAGCAAGGCAAAATTTCCTCCACATGATGAGTTACATAAATAATTGTAGGCGCATCTGGCTGCTGTGCCACCTGATTGATCATCGCGAGCAGCTGTTCTCTTGCGAACACATCGAGCCCGGTACAAGGCTCGTCCAGGATGAGCAGCTTAGGCGCAGCCATCAGCGCTCTGGCAATGAGCACCCGCTGGCGCTCGCCCTGCGAGAGCGTGCTGTACGTCCGGTTCAGCAACACTTCGCAGCCGAGCTTGCGCATCAGCGAAATCGCCTGCTCCTCATCCTCCTCTAGCGCTTGATCGTAAAGCCCAATCGTAGCGAATTTTCCGCTTAAGACAATTTTGAAGGCGGTATCCTGACCATGCAGCTTCTGCTGAAGCGATGTGCTGACCCAGCCTATGCTTTTGCGCAGCTCCCGCAAATCGTATTCACCAAATGGATGCCCCAGCACCGATACAGACCCGGTCGTTGGCCAAATATAGCCGTTAATCATATTTAAAAGAGTCGTCTTCCCAGAGCCGTTAAGCCCTAGCAAACACCAGTGCTGACCCGCTTCAACCTGCCAATCTATTCCGTGAAGGACGACCTTCTCCTCCCGTTCCCAGGTGACATTATGAATATCTATAATCATTGCGCTCATCCTCCCATGCTGTTTAAATTATATGTAAATTGGCTGTAACATTCAATCCTGCCGCCGCAGCTGTCAGACGGGCTTAGCGCTAAGCCACGTCCCCCTCGACCTCCGAAATGAGCAATGTGGGCTGGAACATGGTACAATAATAGCAGCAAGAATGATATTAGGAGTGATGGATCGCATGCAGCGAGATATGATGAAGCAATGGGCGCACTTTTTCTTAACGTATAAATTTGCCTTGGATGAAGTGGAGACGAAGCTGAATATTTTAAACGAGGAATTTCAATTTATTCATGACTACAACCCGATTGAGCATGTCAAAACGCGGATTAAAAATCCCGAAAGCGTCATGGACAAGCTCCGCCGCAAAAATTTGGATATCAATTTGGAAAATGCAAAAGAACATATTCGCGATATCGCGGGCGTCCGGGTCATCTGCTCATTTTCCACTGATATTTATCAAATATTGGAAATGATCAGCCAGCAAACCGACGTTAAAGTGATTGAAGTGAAGGATTACGTCCTCAATCCGAAGCCAAACGGCTATAAGAGCCTGCATCTCATCGTAGAAATCCCTGTTTTCCTAACGAACCGCATTGAAAATGTGCTTGTCGAAATTCAAATTCGCACGAGTGCGATGGATTTCTGGGCCAGTCTGGAGCATAAAATTTATTACAAATATAATGAAGGTATTCCGCCGGAAATTCAACAGCAGCTGAAGGAATCCGCCGATATGATAAACTTACTCGATAAACGAATGCTCGCTCTGAATCAAGAGGTCATTAAGCACCGCGAATTCGCGATAGAATAACGGCAAAAAGCCTCCGGCACCGCTGTATAAGCGGATGGTCGGAGGCTTTTTTTCAGGTTCAGGTTATTGCGCGGT
Source organism: Paenibacillus sp. KS-LC4 (assembly GCF_036894955.1). Lineage (NCBI taxonomy): Bacteria > Bacillati > Bacillota > Bacilli > Caryophanales > Paenibacillaceae > Paenibacillus > Paenibacillus sp. KS-LC4. Next base: position 3,959,926 of record NZ_CP145905.1, read on the forward strand.
ACAGCGGAATAATGACAACAGCGAGCACGAAGGCAATAAGGCCAATAGTGGCTGCCCATGCTCCAAGCCCCTTCGCCCCTTGTCGATACGCGACAAAGCCAAGTACTGCTGCGGCTGCCCCCATCAGGGCAGGCCATAAAAACCATGAAGCAATTGCAAACACCAAGCCAACCCAGCCCAGCGCGGTGCCTCCGGCACTTTCCCTTACCGAATCCTCGCGTTCACTTCTGCCTTCGCTTTCGCTGCGCGGTACATAAGATACGGGAATGGGTACACCAGCGGCAAATTCTCCCGCCATTTCTTCATTGATATTACGGCTTGCACCGTTTATTTCTTCATCGGATAACAATGCTCTATGATGACGCTCCTCTAACGCTGCTTCGTCGTATTGCTCCTTCTCCCCATGACTTGCACCCTTTGTTTCATCCCAGCGTTCCATTTGGGCTCACCTCCACTTCATAAACTTTGCCTTTCGATTCAAGCGTTTCTAGCCCATCCTTGTCCACCAGACAGCCATGCCTTAGCGCTTAACGCGCATTAAAGGTATGACAGCATGTTGCAGACGACTTCGCCGCCTGATCCTGATGCTGCAAGCCAAGCTCTTCAGCAGCAAATTCTGATCCATAATCGGCACCTGCATGCTGATCAATATCAATCGCAATGGAATCGGCGCCACAGTTATTACCTTCTGACCAAAATGTGCAATTCGATACGCTGCATGATACGCCCTTTGGCATAAAAAAATCACCTCCGCTATCAAGTTTCCCTGAACGGAGGTGATTCATTCTGCCTTATTTTTGCCCCTGCATCCGGCGCTGGGTCATGTAGTCTGTTTCGTAGTAGGCAAGCTCATCGCGCAGCTCTTCGTAAATTTTGGATAAAGACAAAACGATATCGCGGGCTTCACGAACAGGCTTGAACAAGAAGCGAATCGCGTCTTGGCCTGTGTATGCATAGCGGCCATCTTCCGAATAACATTCATTTTTAGGATAGAAGAAGGCATTTACACATTGATGATACACTTCGTACAAGGCACGTTCTGCAAAATCGTTATCAAAATTGGGGCGTCTGAGCAATACTCCCAGCTTTTCAACCGAGACCTCAGAAAACACCAACAAATGTCTCAAATCGGATAGCAGGCCTTTGTAAAAATTTTGCGCCTCATCACTGCTTTGCTCCCCATTCAATTGTACGAGCGAATAGTGATTCAAAAATGGCTCCAATTGATTCACAGCTTCTTTTAGTTTAATACGGGTTGTCTCACTAAGTGGTTTGACATTAGTCGCTGGCATAGGTAGTTCCCCTTTCTTCAATCCAAACAAGCTTAAACGTTGCAAGCTCATAAAACTCTAGGCATCAACATAGTACCACAAATTACTTGCAGATGGTACTGGAGAAACGCTGATTGTGCCGCATATTTTCTGGATTTTAAAGCGAACCTATACATCAAACAGGCTCATGCTGTTATTCCAGCTGTCATTTAATGGAGGTTTGTACAAATGAAAAAGAAATGGATCGGCGTTTTTACCGTTCTTGTTGCGGCGACGCTGCTAATTCCTACTGCACCTTTGTTTCTTCCTCAAGGGGAAAAACCCGCTGCACCTGTCAAAAGCTTGTCTGCCGATCAGGAGAAGCAGCACAAGCTTCGTACGCTGGGTCGGGATATGGAGGCCACTTCTTTTCTGTGCGTCTCTGAATGCACCAAACAATTTTACAAGCTAATGGACACGAGCCAGGCCGGGAAAACTCGGACAACAGGAAACGCAGTAGCGACCAAGCACGTTACCAGCATGATGAACATGCATAAGCACATGTCCTACATTCGCTTGATGAACGGAGAGCGAAGCGTACAGCGCGGTGCCATACCTTCTAACTCCGGCAAAAGTGAGGTAGAAGCAGCTGTGGCAGCTGTCAAGCAGGGCAAAACGTACGAATCAAGGCCCTTTGTAAATGAGAGTGGCAGCCGCTTCATCGTGCTCGGGGTTCCCCATCAGAAATATCGCGGCATGGGCGTCGTCGGCGTCATTAAGCAGGATATTGTCACTCAGGTGGAGCGACATCAGAAGCGCAATTTGCGGCTTGTCCCCTATCCGAACGAGGGCAACTACCGAATTGAGTCGGTTATTCCAAATACGAACCGTGATACAACGGTGAAGACTGGGGAAGACAATGGCAATGCCAGCCACTATCATGTGAAGGATGTTGTCGTTCATTTTGCCGAGAAGGTAACCGATGAGCAGCTTGAAAAAATGAAGCAATCCGTTAACGCGGTTTCCGTCAACCAAATTAATCAGATCGACAATACGTATGTGTTCCGTTCCCGGAATATGGAGGCGAAGCAAATGAAGGAATATTTCAGCCGCTCCTGGAAAACGGAATATGTCGAGCCTCACTATTTATATATGACGAATGAAACAAATAATGACGGCGACAGCGGAGACGTCATTCCCAATGACGCGCTGTATGCCAAATATCAGTGGAATCTGCCCTCCATCGAAACGGAGAAAGGCTGGAAGCTGTCAAAGGGCAGTGATCAGGTCATTGTAGCAGTACTGGACACTGGCGTCCAATTGGATCATCCTGATTTGCAGGGCAAGCTGCTGGAGGGCACCAACATCGTCGACAGTGAGGCAAAGCCCGATGATGATGTCGGTCACGGTACGCATGTAGCTGGCATCATTGGTGCGTCCGTCAACAATGGCGAGGGTGTTGCCGGCTTATCCTGGTACAACAAGGTGATGCCGGTCAAGGTGCTCGACAGCAGCGGTGCTGGCTCAACCTACTCGGTCGCTCAAGGGCTGATCTGGGCAACTGATCACGGCGCCAAGGTTATTAATATGAGCCTCGGCAATTATGCACAGGCTGATTTCCTGCATGATGCCATTAAATATGCGTACGATCATGACGTTGTACTGATTGCAGCCAGCGGCAATGACAATACGGATCGCCCGGGCTATCCAGCCGCTTATCCCGAAGTATTCGCTGTTGCGGCAACAGATTCCGCGCAGAAAAAAGCCTCTTTCTCCAACTACGGTGACTATATTGATGTCGCCGCACCGGGAGACAGCATTGCCAGCACGTATCCTGGAGGCCAATATGCGGCGCTCTCCGGCACCTCAATGGCAAGTCCGCATGTAGCGGCGCTAGCTGGCCTCATTCGGTCTGTCAATCCAGATCTGACGAATGAGGAAGTGATGGAAATTATGCGCAAATCAGCTGTTGATTTAGGCGACCCTGGTAAGGATGTTTATTTTGGCTACGGAGAAATAGACATTGACCGTGCTCTCAAAGCTGCAATGAACTTTAATACGGCACTCCAGACGTACCCAGACAAAACGAAAAACCGCCTCAATGCCGTCACGCGCAAATATGAAAAATAAGCTGCTAGGAGACTGCGCTGGCATGGCAAACAGGTTTAAGCTGCTTGTCCGAGGGGCTGAATAGAAACTATAAAAGCATGGCTACGAAGCAGCTTATTTGCTTCCAGCCATGCTTTTATTTAACTGCTTGAACTGCTCAAATAAAATCGGATTAAGCTCCATATGCAAAAAAGAGATGCAGGGCCGTTAGCTCCCGAAGGAACGTCCACTACCATCTCTATAATCGCAAATGACGCAAAGTACAAAATATAAGAATTTATAAGTTTCACACTTATCATTAGGCTTATATTTCTCGGATTGAAACATGCCTTGCCGCCAATGGACGGCGATAGCCGTTTCACCTTGTTGCTTGTTTAAGTTCGTTACGGAAAGTTTGCCGTAAGCCGGGTTCTGTACTTTCAGTGGTCCAAACGGTGACGACCCTCCCACTAAGAAAGCGACAATCATCTATCTACGCCGCCTATTGCTAAGCGGCTCCAGCAACCAACCCGGACGTGCCTCAGGCTAAGGCTGCAGCTCGAAGCTGCAACGTCCTCTCGGTCTTGCTCCAGATGGGGTTTACCAGGAATACAGTCACCTGTACTCCTCGTGGTCTCTTACACCACGGTTCCACCCTTGCCTGTGCTGGCACGAAGCCAGCCATCGGCGGTCCATTTCTGTGGCACTATCCTTCAACTCGCGCTGACTGGACGTTATCCAGCATCCTGCCTTGTGGAGCCCGGACTTTCCTCTCGCGGCAACAAGGCCGCCAGCGATTGTCTGTCAAACTTTCCGGTGCATCAATCAGTATACAAGGTATTGACGTAAAGCTCAAGCTTTAATCATTTTCCTGTTGTTCTTCTGTGATAATGTCACCCCATAACTGTTCTGAGATAATGTCACTATGGGACAGGAGACCATTACATTGACGAGAAAAGAACTGAAGAAGATCCATGTGGTGCAGAAAATAGGGGATGGACATCTGACAAACAGCGAGGGGGCTTTGACGCTAGGAATTTCCGTTAGACAAATCATTCGACTGAAGAACAAATATAAAGCAGAAGGAGAATCAGGCATTGCCCATAAAAATCGGGGAAGGAAGCCGATACACGCATTAAAGGAAGACATAAAAGAACGAGCAGCCGAGTTATACACAGCAAAATATCAGGGCAGCAACAGTTGCCACTTTGCCGAGTTGCTCCAAGAGCATGAGAACATGGAACTGAGCCGTTCCAGTGTGAGACGTATTCTGCTCGCTAAAGGACTCAAACAAGCCAAGCAAAGACGCCAGACGAAGACTCACCAGCCTCGTCAGCGTAGAGCCCAAGCGGGCATGCTCTGGCAGATCGACGCGGCCTCTTATGCATGGTTGGAGGAGCACACTCCCGCCTTTTCCTTGCATGCGGCTATTGATGATGCTACGGGCACTGTCGTTGGCGCTGTATTTCGCCCCAACGAATGTCGGGAGGGTTACTCGATTGTGATGCAACAGGGTATCCAGAAATATGGCATCCCGCTTAGCCTTTACAGCGACAGACACACGATCTTCCGCTCGCCCCATGAGAAGCTTACCGTCGAACAGGAACTTGCTGGCGAAACAAAGCCTCTCTCTCACTTTGGAAAGGCGATGGCTGAGCTACATATTGAACATATAAAAGCAACCACGCCACAAGCGAAAGGCCGTGTTGAACGCCTCTGGCTGACCTTACAGGATCGTCTGGTCATTGAGCTACGGCTGCTTGGCATCACCTCAATGGAAGAAGCAAACGTAGCGCTCCCACGGCTCATCGCGAAGCATAACAAGCAATTTGCCGTTGCTCCGCGTTCCAGCGAATCCGCCTACATGAAGCTCCGCGATAACGTTCAACTTGATCATATCTTTACGATCCGCGAGCTTCGAACGTTGGGGTCAGGCCATACCCTTTCTTATGCGGGTACGGTCTACACTTTCGCGGAACCCTCACCTCAGCGTTTTGACGCGAAATCAGTCGTTGAAGTGCGCCAGACGCTTTCAGGAGACGTGTTCATTTGGCATCGTGGACAAGCTTTGCAGCTCAAGAAAACAGAACGGCCTGAGCCCGAGCAAAAGAAAAAGGCGAGTTCTGCGCAGCCACGCAAACCCGCCAACGATCATCCGTGGAAAACCACGCATGACAACAACATCACTAAGCGTAACACAAAACCAAGTACGTTCCAAGACAAGATAAATTCGCAGCACAACGATTATTTAGAGGCCTCCTGGTAAGGGCGGCCTCCACGCTTACAAGTGACATTTTCATAGCACAGTTAAGGTGACATTTTCACAGACGATTGACAGCTTTAATCATTTTCCAAGCTGCCGCTAGGCGTTATACAAAAGTAAAAGGCTCCGTATGAATCGCAGAGGCGATTGCCTTTGTATCTGATTTGCGCGACTCCAGCTGCACATTAAGCCAATCGGCTGTACGCTGCTTCATTATTTTTTCCACATTATGGCCCGGGTCAATAATCGCTATTCCCGCAGCGAGTGCATCATGAGCGGTATGATAGTCAATATCGCCCGTAATGAGCACATCAGCTCCGGCAAAAATCGCATGACGAACGTAGCGCGCCCCTGAGCCGCCCAGTACAGCCACTTTACGCACAACACGTTGTGCTTCACCAACTACCCGAACAACGGGCACCTCAAATGCCTGCTTCACACGCTCTGTAAGCTCAGCAAGCGTTACAGGCTCGCTCAGCTTACCCGCTCTGCCCAGTCCAACTGAACGGCAAGTTAAGTCGATTTCGTACAAGTCATAAGCAACCTCATCGTAAGGATGGGCTTTCAGCATCGCTTGCACGGCTTTGCGCTTTAAGCTGTCTGGGACAACGACCTCAAGCCGGACCTCAGCTGTTTTCTCCAGCTTGCCAGGAGTCCCAATATAAGGCGTCGTTCCTTCCCCAGGCAAAAACGTTCCCGTTCCTTCGCTTATAAAGCTGCAGCGGCTGTAATCGCCGATCTGGCCGCCTCCTGCGCTCCAAATCGCCTCCAGCACCTTTTCCTCATGTCCTTGAGGCACGAATACGACGAGCTTGTTCCACTGGTCCGTGTGCACTTCCTCCAGGCAAACACGCCCTTCCGGCTTTATACCGACCAAATCCGCCATCCAATCGTTAATGCCGCCATCTGTTACATCCAGATTGGTGTGGGAAATGTACACCGCTATATCATTTTTGATTAGCTTCTCATACAGCTTGCCTGCTGGCGTGGAAGTATCCAGCTTTGAGAGCGGGCGGAAAATAATGGCATGGTGGGCAATAATCAGCTCTGCTCCAGCCGCGATCGCCTCGTCCACGACCTCATCCGTCACGTCGAGTGCCACGAGAATATGGCTAATGGGCTTCGCCAGCGTCCCAAGCTGCAGCCCGATTTTATCATTTTCTACCGCATAATGCTTTGGAGCAAGCTGCTCCATTATTTGGACGACGGTTTGTCCATTGGCAAGCATGCGAGCACCTCCTTCATAATCGTTATCTCCTGTCGCAGCTGCGCCAGCTTGCCAGCTGCTTCCGGCTGCTCTGACAGGGATAGGCTTTGGCATACGCGTTCCAGCTTTTCAAGCTCTGCCTGCCATTTTTGATGAAATATCGGAATCGGCTTGCGCAGCAAAAAAGGTCCCATCCGCACGAGCAGAGCTAAGCGAATTTCCTCAGACAAGGAGTCAGGCAATAAGGACGTGTCATACACTTTAGCGTGATGCACCTTGCTCTCTTGGTCATCTTGCTTCTGAGCATGGAGAACCTCGTAAATCTTTCCGTCCTCCTCCATGATCGTCTCAGCAAGCAGCGACCAGCCGTGCTCAAGCAGCCAGCTTCTGACCCGGTCCTCGCCAACATTGGGCTGAAGCACCAGCTCTTTGACGCCCTCAAGCTTTCCAGCCTGATAACCAGCCTCCAAAATATCGCTCATTAATGCGCCGCCCATACCCGCAATCGTTACCGTATCAACCTCCAGCGGCTGAATGACGGATAAGCCATCTCCTTGGCGAACATCGAGCTTATGTAGCAGACCTACTGCTGCTCCCTGCCTGCGTGCCGCATCAAACGGCCCTTTATTTAATTCTCCGGCAATCGCCGAGGGCACTATTCCCGCTTGCAGCAAATAAACAGGCAGCTGCGCATGATCTGATCCAATATCAGCTATACGCGAGCCCGCTGTTACATAGCCCGCAATCGTTTGTAATCGGTTAGAAAGTTTCAACATTAAGCAACCCACACTATCCATTTTTTTCTCATTGCAAACAATAATATGCCGCCTAAAGCGATTTTAATGAGCAGCTGCAATTGCAGCCAATCCGTTTCCAGCACAAACAGCATTGCATACAGCTCAGGCATAAACCATACTAAAGCACAGGTTACGAACAATACAGCCGAAACCGGCTTCGACCATTGATGTACGAACCAGCTAGCCCATCCGAACAAGCCCGACAGCGGCAACCAATAAAGCTGAATGCCATACCATGCAGGAGAATCGGTCAAACGTGACAACAGCCATGCATATACGAGCAAGGAAGCAATCCAGCCGCATAAATGCAAAATATGAATACGAGCGCTAATGCCATATACGATCCAAAATACAGAACAGAAGCCAAGCAAGCATGCCTGCCAGTACCACTCCTCGATGCCATGGAAATTTAGCATGTACATTCCTGCCCCAAGCATAAGCAGCATGCCTACCCCACCGATTACAAGACCAGTGGCTTCATTTCGTTTACGTACCCGCTGGGAAATAATAAGTGAAATGACGACTGCTGAAGCGACGACCCCTATTTGCAATAAAGGATGAAAAGCGTTAAAATAAAGCACAACCAAGGAAATTAAGGTAAAAAAACCAAAAGTAAGCAGCCATTGCTTCCCTGACGCTTGCGAAGCGGCCATGACCGCCTTACCGATTCCGCGTGAAGAAGCTTGCCTTTTTTTGGGATCTTCTTCTTGATCGGGATCCACATATAAATTAAGCAGAAAATCACAATACTGCTGCGGCAGAAGCTTGCTTCTGCTCCAATAATCGATCTCTTTAACAATGGTCTGCCGACGCTCTTCATTCATCCCGGGCTTATTCCTTTCAAGGGAACTTTATACCAACTCGTGTTTTGAAAAAAAAGACCTTGCTGCTCGTTCATGCAGAAAGGTCTAATCTGTAAAACATTATAACGATATCGCGTTATAAAACCTGCCTACCGTTCTAAACACGATTTATTCAAGAAAATCCTTCAAGCGTTTGCTGCGGCTCGGATGACGCAATTTGCGAAGCGCCTTCGCCTCAATTTGCCGGATCCGCTCGCGAGTTACGCCGAACACCTTGCCCACTTCTTCCAGCGTTCTTGTACGTCCGTCATCAAGACCGAAGCGCAAGCGCAAGACATTCTCTTCACGCTCGGTAAGCGTATCGAGCACATCCTCAAGCTGTTCCTTCAGCAGCTCATAAGCAGCTGCATCCGCAGGAGCAAGCGCCTCCTGGTCTTCAATGAAATCACCAAGATGGGAATCGTCTTCTTCGCCAATCGGCGTCTCCAGCGATACTGGCTCCTGAGCGATCTTCATAATTTCCCGAACTTTTTCCGTGCTTAGCTCCATCTCCTCAGCAATTTCTTCCGGTGATGGCTCACGTCCCAATTCTTGCAGCAATTGACGCGATACTCTAATCAGCTTGTTGATCGTTTCCACCATATGCACGGGAATTCGGATCGTCCGCGCCTGATCGGCAATCGCCCGTGTAATCGCTTGGCGAATCCACCATGTCGCATACGTACTGAATTTAAAGCCCTTCAAATGGTCAAACTTCTCAACCGCTTTAATCAGGCCCATATTGCCCTCTTGAATCAAGTCAAGAAACAGCATGCCGCGACCAACATAACGCTTGGCAATACTGACCACTAGACGAAGATTCGCTTCAGCCAACCTGCGTTTAGCTTCCTCGTCTCCGTTCTCAATTCGACGTGCAAGTTCAATTTCATCGTCAGCAGAAAGCAGCGGAACGCGTCCAATTTCTTTTAAGTACATGCGAACAGGGTCGTTAATTTTGATGCCTGGCGGCAGCGCCAAGTCATCATCAAAATTAAAGTCGTCCTGCTCTCTTTCCTGTTCTCCTTCACGATTATCAAGCGGGTTATGGCGCTCCTCATCGTTTTCATTGAGAACCTCAATCCCTTGATCATCCAGTTGCTCGAAAAACTCGTCAATCTGCTCCGGATCTTGGTCGAAAGGCGATAATTTCTCCATAATCTCTTTATAAGTTAGGGAGGATCTCTTCTTACCCTGTTCAATCAGCTGGTCTTTGACTTGATCCAGCTTTTGTTCAGCTTCCAATCCAGTATGCTGATCATTCGCCATATTCCGACTCCCTCCTCCCTAGAAACCCAAGCTTTTATTGTCCTTTAAGCTGTCTCTCTAGGGCATTAATCTCAATGTGCATTTGCGCGGCTAGTATATGATCTCCAGCCCGTTCTGCCTTTACCGCTTCTTCCTTCTTACGCTCCAACTCCCTAAATATTGGAACTTTACTAACATGCTCAATATTGGCAAGCAATGTCTCTTCAGTAAAAGGGACATCCTCCATCATGGAAATGGCGGCGGCTGCTCTCTCCAAACGATCATCTCTAAGAGAATCAATAAAGCCTCCGACATCGGAATCATTATCCTTTGCATAAAATGCGTACAAATAAGCAGCTAGTGCTGCATGATCCTCCACATCGAACGCTTCCCCAAGCTTATCATGAACCACAAGCGCTGATCCTCTGTCACGCATCATAACATGAAGCAATTGCATTTCTGCTTTAACATAAGCAGGAAGCACTGCTGGAGGGCCCGAACTACGGCGATTTTCATTCCTACCATTATTCCACGAATTATCGTTATTATCCCCTTGCGGCTTCTTTTTTTGCAGCTCCAGCACTTTGGCTTGGCAGTCCTGCTTCAATACGTCAAGGGGGAAATTAAACTCGCGGGACAACTCCTGTAAATAAACTTCGCGTTCAATAGCGGAATCCAAATCAGCAACAATGCCAGCCGCCTCGAGCAAATAGTTTTTACGGCCTTCTTCTGTTAGCAGTATATGGTTTTTCCTTGAATATATAAGCTTAAATTTTGTGATGGTTGCCGCTCCGTCGATTGCTTCCCTAAGAAAGGTATCTGGGCCGTATTCCTCAATGTACTCATCGGGGTCCTTACCCTTTGGCAGGATGGACACTCTAACTCTAAGCTTGGCCTTCTCGAGCATCGGAATGGATTTCAAAGCAGCTGCTTGTCCGGCATCATCGCCGTCATAGCACAGGATAACCTCCTCCGCCTGCCTTCCGAGAATGGCACAATGCTCCTCAGTCAATGCGGTACCCATCGTTGCGACACCATTATTTACGCCTGCACTCCAAGATTTAATAACATCCATATATCCTTCAAACAGAACGACCTGCTTGCTCTTGCGAATAGCTGGCCTTGCATGATGCAGATTGTAAAAAACTCGGCTCTTCGTAAACAGCATCGTTTCCGGGGAATTCAAATACTTGGGTCCGCCTTCACCAATTACCCTTCCACCGAAAGCAATTACTTTGCCGTCACGATCCCATATCGGGAACATGATTCGGCTTCTGAAACGGTCGACATGACCGCTGCCGTCATTTTTAGCCGATAACAAACCGCCCTTTTCCATTAAAGCTGGGTCAAAATTTCTTGCGGTTAAAAATCGGTTAAGCGTGTCCCATTGGTCCGGCGCATACCCTATCATAAAGTGGTCGATCTGCTTTTCCCTGAGACCTCTATTAAGCAAATAGTCTTTAGCAATTTTGCCATGCTGTGTGTTATTCAATAGATAGTTATACAATTTCGCTGTCAACTGATGAGCTTCAAGAATGGCTAAGCGGTCTAAGTCAACTTCTTCGCGCTGACTGCCCTCGGCGCCAGTCCAGGTTACAGGCATCCCCGCTTCCTCGGCAAGCACTCTGACCGCCTCTGGAAAAGAGTAGCCCTCGATCTCTTCCACGAATCGTATGACATGTCCGGTCTTACCGCAACCGTAACAATGGAAAATTTGCAGCTCTGGCGTGACCGTGAACGATGGGGTCTTCTCAGAGTGGAAAGGGCATAACCCCTTCATATATTTGCCGTGCTTCGTGAGATGAACATACTTCCCGACTGTCTCTACGATGTCATAATGACGGCGTACCGCATCTATGACCTCCTCCGGTATTTTATTACCGTATGTCATCGTTCATCACCTTCATCCTAAGTAACACGTAAATAATATTCGCTAAATGTCATGTTTCTCCTGCTCGCTTTGCAAAACTTTTGTCATCTTTTGTTGAAATCGATCTCGATCCTCCGTTGTCATCGCTTTCGGACCCTTGGATTTACCGCCGCTGCGCCTGCGTTTGGCTTGTTCATGACGGCGTTCCATCAAATAATCAATGTTGTCATCGGTATATTGCTCGCCGCGCGGCGACAGGACAAGCGCCCCCTTGCCAAGCGCAATGCAGGCAAGACCGAAATCCTGAGTAACCACAATATCGCCCTTCAACAAATGATTAACGATATACATATCGACGGAATCCTTCCCCGCCTCCACCTGAACAACGCTAACGCCCTCTTCAGCCGCAAGGTGATGATCATAAGAAGAAACCATTAGCACCGGCAATGAGAAGCTGCGGGCAATTTGCTTAATTTCCGCTTTGACGGGACAAGCATCTCCATCCACGATGATGGTAGGTTTGTTAATAGAAATAACGACTCACCGCTCGTTTCTGCTCTAGAATAGCGCCCTAAGTAAAGCGGATATGCTCCATAATCAGGCTTGCCGTTTCTTCGACCGCACGATGGGATACGTCAATAATGACACAACCCAGCTGCTTCATGATGGACTCCGCATAAAGCAGCTCCTTCTCGATGCGGTCTGTCGCCGCGTAAGATGCGCTGTTCGGCAGCCCAAGCGCCTTGAGCCGTTCCTTGCGAATAATGTTCAAATAGGGCACGCCAATCGTCAGCCCTATAATCTTCGCTTTCGGAACATTAAACAGCTCTGCGGGCGGCTTAAGTTCCGGTACGAGCGGAATATTCGCCACCTTGTATTTCTGGTGAGCTAAATACATAGATAACGGAGTCTTGGACGTTCGGGATACGCCGATGAGCACAATATCAGCTTTGAGTACACCCGAAGGATCCTTCGCATCATCGTAACGGACAGCAAATTCAACAGCGTCCACCTTGCGGAAATAATTTTCATCCAGCACATGGTTGAGACCCGGCTCCTGCCGCGACTGCTGTCCCGTCTTCACTTCTAGACTTTGGATGAGCGGGCCGAGCAGATCAATCGACACGATATCATATTGCTCTGCCAGCTTGCCCATCGCCTCGCGCAAATGCGGGATGACGAGCGTAAATAATACGATCGCACCCGCTTCCTGAGCTTGGCGGACTACCCGTTCAAGCCCCGTTACATCCGTAATGAATGGCGCTCTGCGGATATCCGTCTGAATCGGATGAAACTGTGCGACGGCAGCTCTTACAACTAGCTCGCCCGTATCGCCAGCTGCATCCGAAACGACATAAATAATGACATCTGTCATTGTTTTTGCCATATTTTATCATCCTCCCCTTCTTCATTAGAAGTTGTTTCGAAGATGAGCAATTCAACGATTGCTACGGTTATTTTCTGCGCTAGCCTATGACCAGACAAGCTTCGAATAATCCGCTACAACCGCTATATCTTCTGCAATTAAAGAGAGAGTCGCCAATCGGTTTGCACGTACCTTCTCATCTTCCGCCATAACCATTACAGCATCGAAATACGTATTAATTGGTGCTTTCAGCGCAGCAAGCTTCGCTGCAGCATTAGCAATTTCTCCTTCGGCAACAGCTTGCTGGAACGAAGCATGAACCGTCTGCCATTCCTTGTACAGAGCCGATTCAGCTGGCTCCGCAAACAACGCTTCGTCTACATCCTTAGTCGTTGCTTTGGCAGCCAAATTGCTAACGCGGTTGAAAGCATCGACAATAAGCTTAAACGCTGCGCGGTCTTCGCCGGAAGCTTGTGCATTTAATAAAGCTGCACGCTCCACTGTCAGCAGCAAATTGTTAAAGCCCGCACCCATTACAGCATCTACAACGTCATAACGAATCGATTGCTCAGACAACACATTTTTCACACGAAGCGCGAAAAATTCCGTTAAATCTTTGCGTACATCATCCGCACTGCGCTTCATGCCTCTTGCCTCATGAACTTCAAGCGCCGCATCAAACAAGTCGCTAAGCTGTAAATTCAGACGCTGTGCCAAAATAATTTGCACGACACCAGCCGCTTGACGGCGAAGAGCGTAAGGATCCTGAGAACCAGTTGGAATAATGCCAATGGAGAAGCAGCCCACAATCGTATCCAGCTTATCTGCAAGGCTCACAACTGCGCCAGTGATCGAGGCAGGGGCGCGATCTCCAGCAAAGCGCGGCTGATAATGCTCATTAATGGCAACAGCAACCGTCTCGTTCTCGCCTGCTTTACGGGCATAATCCTCGCCCATAATGCCTTGCAGCTCTGGAAACTCACCGACCATTTGGGTAACCAGGTCAAATTTGCATATATTAGCCGTACGGCTAATATGCGCTGCAGTAGCCGCATCCACCTGAAGCTTTGCTGCAAGTAAATCAGCCAAAGCGCTAATACGTCCGACTTTATTGGAGACCGTCCCCAGTTCCTCGTGATAAACAATGTTTTCTAGCTTCGCAAGTGCGTCCCCAATCGCCAGCTTCTGATCTTCCTCATAGAAGAACTTGGCATCGGAAAGACGAGCGCGAAGCACCTTTTCATTTCCTTTTGCTACTACGTCAATTTTGTTGCGGTCGCCATTGCGAACCGTTACAAAGTATGGAAGCAGCTGACCTTTGTCATCCAGCACCGGGAAATACCGCTGATGCTCACGCATCGACGTAATGAGCACCTCCTGCGGAATATGGAGGAATTCGGGATCAAATGTACCATATAGCACATTCGGAATCTCGACAAGGAACAGCACTTCCTCCAGCAAATCCTGATTGATGGCGATTTCCCAATTTTGCTCCTTCGCCAGTTGCTCAATTTGAGCGACGATGATTTGTTCCCGCTCTTCTACATCGACCACAACATGCTGCTCACGCAAACGTTCTTTGTACGCCGAAGGCTCCGTTACGGTTGTTTCTGCCCCAAGGAAACGATGTCCTCTGCTGGTGTTTCCACTGCTTACACCTGTAATTTCAAACGGGACTACATCTTGGCCATAAAGAGCCATTAACCACTTTATCGGTCGAATGAACCTCAAATCGTAGCTTCCCCAACGCATATTTTTCGGGAACGACATGGAGGTAATCACATTCGACAAACCTTCGGACAATACAGCCGCCGTATCAATACCGATGCTGCTTTTGTTCGCATAAACATATTCTACTCCTGCAAGCTCTTGAAAATAAAGCTGCTCCGGCTCCGCGCCTTGACTGCGTGCAAAGCCAAGTGCCGCTTTGCTCCAGTTGCCCTGATCATCTTGGGCAATTTTGCGGGACGGGCCCTTTACCTGCTCATTGACATCCGCCTGCTTCTCTTCAACGCCTTGCACCAGCACAGCAAGTCTGCGCGGCGTAGCAAAAGCTTGTACTTCTTGATGAGCAATACGCGATTCTGCAAGCCATTTGACCAGCTTCTCCTTAAGCTGATTCATAGCACCTCTGACGAACCTCGCAGGAACTTCCTCCAAACCAATTTCCAGCAATAAATCCTTAGCCATTACGCCTCGCTCCTTTCTTTCAGCATCGGGAATCCAAGGCGCTCGCGCTCTTCCAAATAAGTCGCAGCCACTTGGCGTGCCAAATTTCTCACGCGCATAATGTAGCCCGTCCGTTCCGTCACGCTGATTGCGCCGCGGGCATCAAGCTGATTGAACGCATGTGAGCATTTCAGCACATAGTCATAAGCCGGGAACACGAGATTATGCTCCATTGTCTTCTTCGCTTCTTCTTCGTACATATTAAACAAAGAGAACAGCATGGCCGTATCAGATGTCTCAAACGTATATTTAGAATGCTCATATTCCGGCTGCTTGAACACATCGCCATACGTTACGCCATCCACCCACTCAAGATCAAACACATTTTCTTTGTCCTGTATATAGGAAGCAAGACGCTCCATTCCGTATGTAATTTCCACGGCTACCGGGCTTGCATCAAGGCCGCCCACTTGCTGGAAATAAGTAAACTGCGTAATTTCCATGCCATCGAGCCATACTTCCCAGCCAAGTCCCCAAGCTCCAAGCGTCGGCGCTTCCCAGTTGTCCTCAACGAAACGGATATCGTGATCCTTCGGATCAATACCGAGACGAGTAAGACTTTCTAAATAAAGCTCCTGAATATTATCCGGCGACGGCTTTAAAATCACCTGAAACTGGTGATGCTGGTACAGCCTGTTTGGATTTTCACCATAACGGCCATCGTTTGGACGACGTGAAGGCTCCACATAAGCTACGTTCCAAGGCTCTGGCCCAATTGAGCGCAAAAACGTCATAGGATTCATTGTGCCTGCGCCTTTTTCCACATCGTAAGGCTGAACCAAAATACAATTTTGCTCGGCCCAGAACTGCTGCAGCGTTAATATCATGCTTTGAAAGTTCATACCTTTTTCGCTCCTTTTGTGCTTTTGCAATTTCACCAGCAGCGACAGTCTCAAGGGAACGCAAAAACTCTCGCCTCTACGTCTGCCGCCAGACATAGGGACGAGAGCTGATCTCCCGCGGTTCCACCCTACTTGGCTTTCTTGACTGCAGCAACAATAACCAGTTAGTTGTACACTAGTTCTTCTCTACTTGCTGCGCAAGAAAACCCGCTTTCTTAAACGCGACTCCGGAGTGCCCTTTCGCTGCTGGTTCGCTTCGGGCTCTCACTATCCCCGAATCGCTAAAGCTGCAACCATCACAACTACTTTCTCCATCATTGTCCGATATTTATATCTGCTTATCATAAACAATTTGTATGCGATTGTCAAACTTCCAGGCTCAAGGCGCCTATTCCAGCAGCCGCTCCACTTGAAGAGGAGACCAGCCATCGGCACCAGCCAAAATCTGCTCCGGTGCATAATGCTCAGCTTGCTCGGAAGTAAGCTGCTGCGACCAGCTCGTTCGCTTGTCATTGGAGCCGCCTGGTCCTGTACTTGCATATTCCGCATATTCAATTGTAGGATGGGCATCAAGCTTATTCCAATCATCCCACCCAGCAGGAGCAATATGCTCGCCCATCCAGCAGCGAATAAAAATCGTTTTGGCATGGTTGCGCCATGGCCTGCCTAAGTATACGCTGCCTGCTGGAGCATCACCTGTTAAACGACATTCGTTGAATACATAGCCGTAAGGCAGATGCGCTGGGGTAGAGGCAGCAGCAATCCATCCATTAATGGCTTCGGGCTCTTTCGCCCCGCGATTTTTAGCAAAAATCTCGCAGCGATTGAACAGCGCCGTGGCCGATCCAAATATAAAATCAACATCGCCCTCGATATAACAGCTCTCGTAATATTGTCGGGAATGCCTTCTTGGAGCTCCCTCCCGCGGACCGCCAAAAAAACTGCGGTCAATTGGAACTTCTGGCAGCGGACCCGTAAACAGCGTATCCTGATGGCCAATTAAGCGACAGTTGCGGAAGCAGGCGCGATCGCCATCGGTGTATAGCGCAATCGCTTGACCTACTTTTTCTCCGGGGCCTGCCGAATTGATCATCGTCATATTTTCTCCTATAAAATCATTCGCTCCTACGAACACCGTATACGAATAAAACGTATGATAGAGCTCGCCATCTGGAAATGCTTTTGTCGCATGGTCATCAAAGCTAATAATCGTCTCATTCACATTTTCGCCGATTAAGCTGATCATTGGCTTTTCGATATGAAGCTTTTCCTTATAAACCCCATTTCGAACATAAATGACAACCCGCTCCTGGTTCGTCGCTGGTACGGCATCCACTGCTGCTTGAATAGTCGTAAAATCGCCGCTTCCGTCAGCGGCTACTATTATAGGGACAACCTTTGCTTCTTCTGCATTCATTCTAGCCGCTACACCTCCGCCGGACAAGCCTGCTGACTGCTATCGTCCGTCCCCTTAATAATCGCTTCCGCTGTCCGTAGCGTCCAGGCAAGCTTCTTTGTCTGTTGCATTGCATTGTCCTCCTTTAAGCTACCTTCGCTCCCTGCATGCCGCTACCGAATTCCGCAAGTACAGCCTCGGCTGGATGTCGACCGGATATTTAACGTCTTCACCCCGTATAAGCGAAACGATCAGCTCGGCCGCCTGAACAGCCAGCTCGCCAAGCGGCGGGCCGATTGTCGTCAATGCGACCTCGGCATACTGCATATCCGGCAAATCATCGTAACCGATTAAGGAGATATCCTGAGGCACTTGATAGCCCGCTTCAATGAAAGCACGCAGCGCCCCGCGTGTAACCAAGTTGTTGAGGCCGATGAATGCGGTTGGCGAGCTGCTCGTGAACGTATAGTTGCGTACGGCAAAATAACCATCTTCCCAAGAGGAATAAGCCGGAAGCACGCTTTCTGGGCAAAATTCCAACCCTGTTCGTTGCAGCGCTTCCTTATATCCTTCTATTTTAATGTTCTGGGAATTGCCGATAAACCCAATACGCTCATGTCCATGCGCTTTCAAATGCTCGACCGCTTTGAAGATACCTTCTTTGCGGTCGATTTTAATATAAGGTGAGTTCGGATTTTCATCAGCGCCAAGTACGAAGCATGGCATTGGCATCGAGGAGACGAGCTTCCAGAACGCCTCCCGATCATCAAGCATATACTCCCAAAAAATACAACCATCCACTCGCAGCTGACTAAAGATGTCTACTCCATCGCCCGCTATGACCAAAATCATTTGATAGCCGCGGCTTTTCAGCTCGCTATGCAAATTTTTCGAGATATTGGAAAATAGCGGGTTGCTGAGTTCATCCAGAACAAAGCCAATAATATTGCTTTTGCCCGAAGAAAGCTGCTGCGCCATAATATTTTTTCGGTATTGATATTTTTCCGCGATCTCCAGCACCTTCTGTCTAGTTGCCGGTTTTATAAGCGGATCATTGTTCAATGCCTTGGAAACTGTGCTGTAGCTTACTCCTGCAAGCTTGGCGATGTCCTTTATAGTAACCAATCCTAAGCCCACACCTTTCCCATCAACCGCTTGCGGCCCTCTTGCCCTATGCTGTGAAGGCTAGGATTTCGAGGCAGCCAAGTACCGGTCGTACTGAGCTTGCCTGCCCGCAATGATTTGTTCAATATTCATATTTTTCAAGTTTGTAATGTAAGCATCGAATTGATCAAGACTTTCTTTGCCTGTAATGAATTTCAAATTCATTTCATCGACATACGTTTGGATGTCCGGCATGGACATATTCTCAACGCTTGCTTCCTCAGGCAGCGCATATACGTCAGGGAATGGAGGACGGATGTATTGCTCAAGCTCCTTGTCGCGTTCCTTGTGCCAAGGTGCTACAATAGAATCCGCAGAATCTGTCGATTGCGCGCTAGGCAGGTTAACTGGGCCAATGCCTAATTTTTGAATGAAGTCATTGTCCTTACCCTTCTCGGTGAACACCTTCTTGCCGTCCTTCTCCTCGTACGTTACGCCTTTAATACCCCAAGTGTAGTATGTTTGGGCTTCTTCGCCAATAGCATAGTCCAAAAATTTGAAGGCCAGCTCAGGATTTTTTGCATTTTTGGAAATACCGAAAATTCCGCTTACTGGCGTACGGCCTACATAAAACTGATCACCATGCGGCCCTTTCAGCGGTAAAATGCCTTGGATGAGCGGCTCCTCCGGGTTGTAGTCCGCAAACAGCGGGCTGTAAACCATCGAAGTATACCAGCTGAAGTTGAACGTCACTCCAGTTACATTTTGTGAAAATCTCGATGTCACTTGATCCGCTGTCGTACTGGCAAAATCAACGCCCAGCAAACCATCGTCATACAAGCCTTTCAGGTAAGTCAAATATTCCTTGTATACCGGCTCGTAGTACCCATAATGCACTTTGCCGCTGTCATCGGCGTAAAACTTACTAGATAAGTCCATACCAAACACTGGTCCAAAAGCCATCGGGATAAATTTCGGATCCATCGACATTGGAATTTCATCCTGCTTGCCATTGCCATTCGGATCATCCGTTTTGAACTTTTTAAGCATTTCTGTGAATTCGTCGAGCGTGGTAGGCTCCTCTAGGCCTAGCTTTTTCAGCCATCTTTCATTCACCATAAACTCCGGCATGTAATTTTTCGTCAGCGTTTGTTGTGGGACATAATATATATTACCATCTGGAGTTGTCAGGCTGGCCTTAATATCAGGCGATTTCTCATAAAGCTTCTTCATATTGACGCCATATTTCTCATACAGCTCATTAAGAGGCAAAAACATGCCGCCGCTCAAGTATTTCATCGTCATATCCTTGTCAGGCAAATAAACAATGTCTGGCAAATCCGTACCCGCTGCAAGCCTCGGCCCTACAGAATCCGCGTAGTTTTGCGGAGGCAGCAGCTGCCAATTCACTTTAACGTTGGCATTTTTCTCAATTTCCTTGACGATATCCGCCGTTGCCAGATCCACATTCGTCGTCCATGCATTCGTTCCTAGGAAGGAAAGCTCCTGATTAGCTTGGTCGGTTATCGGCCCTGATCCGTTGTAGGCGGGTCCTGTCTCTACTGCTGCGCTTGCCGCTGGTGCGGCATTGCCATCTGTTGCTGCCGGCGCCCCACTATTGCTGCATCCCGCCAAAGCTGTTGCCAAAATCATGACCGACAATACTTTTTTCGTCCCTGTTAACTGTTGTGCCATTTAACGTTCCCTCCATTAGTAGATGCTGAGTTTAAAAGCGGTCGTTAGCCTTTTACAGCTCCAAGCGTAATGCCTTTAACGAAATAACGCTGGATAAAGGGGTAAATCATAATAATAGGTAAGATGCTCACGACGATAGATACATATCTGACTTGCAGAGAGGATACCGCAAGCGAGGCTGTTGACGTCGCACCTCCCATACGCTGCATAATTTCCGGAGAGGCCATAATGAGCACCCTTCGCAGAAAAATTTGCAGCGGCTGCAGCTCCTGATTGCCTAAATAAAGCAGCGCCGAGAAAAAATTGTTCCAGTGAAACACCGCGTAATACAAGGTCAGTACCGCAAGCGTTGGCTTGACAATCGGCACGGCGAGCCGGAACAGCATTGTAATATCATTCGCTCCGTCGATGGAGGCGCTCTCGAATATTTCCTTCGGGATGCCTTCAAAGGCCGAGCGGCAAATCATGACATTGAATGTAATGACGAGCACTGGAACAATCATAACCCATCGTGTATTGTATAGGCCTAGTGTCGTCAGCAGCATGTAGAGCGGAATTAATCCGCCGGAAAAATACATCGTAAAGGCAATAAAGAAATTCAGCTTGCGTCTTAGGAAAAATTGCGTTCTGGACAGCGGGAACGCTGCCAGGCAGGTGGCGACAATATTCAGCGTCGTTCCGACAACGGTGTACCATACCGTATTGTAAAAGGAAACCCACAGCTCCTTGTATTGAAGCACCATTTTATACCCCGAAATCGTGAATTCGACTGGATATAAAAACACCTGCTGCTTGTCAATCGCGCTGACGGAGCTGAAAGATACGCTGACGACATAAAGGAAAGGATATAAGGTTACGAGTATGGCCACGCAAGTTATGAAGTACACGAGGCCATAATAAATCAGATCTGTGCTAGACTTTTTCATTCCAGTCTCCTTTTCCAGCGACTTGTATAGGTGTGCGCTTTTACCATAGCGACATGTTCGTTGCCCGTCGGGTCAATTGATTCGCCGCAAAAACAAGAATAAATGTAATGATGGAATTGAATACGCCAATGGCTGTTGCGAAGCTGTAGTTTTGTCCGATGATACCCATCCGGTATACATAGGTCGAAAGCACATCTCCTGTTTCATACGTTGCCGCGTTATAAAGCAGATATACTTTCTCGAAGCCTACGCTCATAATGCCGCCAAGCGAAAGCAGCAGTAAAATAACAATTGTAGGTTTAATGCTTGGAAGCGTTAAATGCCATAGCTCTTGAAATTTGTTGACCCCGTCGATTTTTCCCGAATCATACATTTCTGGATCAATACTCATGATCGCTGCAATGTAAATGATGGAGCTAAAGCCGAAGCTTTGCCAGATTTCCGAGCTAGTGAAAATCGTTCGGAACCATCCCGGCTCCATCATGAAATTAATTGGCTCAATCCCTATCTTCCCTAGCAAAATATTGATGATGCCATCCGTCGGCGACAGGAAGTTGATCAGCATGCCTGCGATGACAACGGTTGAAATAAAATGCGGCAAATACGTAATCGTTTGGGCGAAACGTTTAAATGCTCTGTTTTTAATTTCGACTACGCAAATTGCGAACAAAATTGGAATCGGAAAGCCGAACAGCAACGGCAGAAAAGCAAGCAAGAAGGTGTTGCGCAGCAATCTCCAAAAATAAATCGAGTCATAAAATTGGATGAACCATTTAAACCCGACCCAATCCCCGCCGAAGATGCCATTTCCCGGCGTAAAGTTTTTGAAGGCCATAATCACGCCCGGCATCGGTAAGTACATAATGACCAAATAATAAATAAAAATAGGGGAAAACATGAGTAGTAAATATTTGTCCCGTTTGATTAGCCTAATCAGAGTCGCAGTGCGGCTATTCAATAAAATCCACTCCCTTCAGGTTTAAATTTACAACGTTTGAAAAATTGAATATGACGCTGACTCAAATCGACGATCAATAGGCAAATTCTCTACTCATCATTCCCCCTAACCAAAATTTACAACGTTGTAATTTTAAAATAAATGAATGCGTTTTCATTACGTTTTTATCATTCTAGCAGTTTATTTTCGTTTTGGCAATGAAAACGTTTTAAAAAAAATTAATTCCGTCAGCATTCGGTTTCCATGTTTATTTGTTTCGTCAGATTAATGAGGTCCCGCATTCGCTTGCACGATATTAGGAACATTCTGAACCGCATCTAGCGTATAGCTGTATGGGAACGGCAGCGATGCTGGGAATGCAGCTCCAGTAGCAGATGTTCCAGTAGTCTGGTTGTAAACATTATTGCGCTCATAGAACGAATAGCTATGTGATGAACTGTCTAGTCCAATCTGGTTGCTTTGATTCGTTTTGTAGAAATAATTGCGCTCGGAAAAAA